>NZ_JBIVBY010000014.1:108198-181199 GCF_044746405.1 Pseudomonas sp. NPDC086251 | reverse complement strand
CAGGACGCTGCCACAGCCCCAGCGGGTCAAGGTGGGCTGCGTGGTGGCCACGCTTACGGTAGGCGTGGATCTATCGCAGCACTTCAACTTGCTTCTTCTCGTGCTCACTGCTCACGCTGCCGGCGGAAACCGGTTGGGCGCGGCGCTGGTTCTTTGCCAGCAAGACGAAATGATCGCGAATTGTGGAGTGCGAAACATCGGTGGCAGTGTTGCCGTCAGCAGGCAACTTCTGGAAGTAGGTGCGCCACTCTTCTGGCACAGCGTTAGGGTCGTGCAGGTAGAGCTCGTAGAGCTCTTCCACATAGGCAGCGTTACTACCGGATAGGTAGGCGCTGTTCCACATGCGCTGCATCACGCTTTCTTGCATGCTTGGTCACCCTCGGTTAGGGGAACACCACCGGCGTCGACACCGAGCAAACTTGCAGAAGTCCGAATGCAGCGACCAAAACAAGCCACTTAGGATCACGCTGATAGTCCGGGTACCAGCCCGGATGCCCCTGCTTGTCTCATTTCTTCAAAATAAGAGCCGCAGCCTTATAAGCTGCTGCTCAGGTTAAAACTACGGCGCCGGTTGAAGCCTGCGCCGTAGCATCTACGGGTACAGCGGTCCTGCATTTACAGCAGCTGAATCACACGCCGCTTTGCAGCAGCATGTTACGTACGTGACCGATGGCCTTAGTCGGGTTCAGGCCTTTCGGACAGACGTTGACGCAGTTCATGATCCCGCGGCAGCGGAATACGCTGAACGGGTCATCCAGCGAAGCCAGACGCTCGGCAGTCTTGGTGTCGCGGCTGTCTGCCAGGAAGCGATACGCTTGCAGCAGAGCAGCTGGACCCAGGAACTTGTCCGGGTTCCACCAGAAGGACGGGCAAGAGGTCGAGCAGCAAGCGCACAGGATGCACTCGTACAGACCGTCGAGCTTTTCACGCTCTTCAGGGGTCTGCAGACGCTCGATGGCCGGAGCCGGCGTGTCGTTCTGCAGGTATGGCTTAACCTTTTCGTATTGCTTGTAGAAGATGCTCATATCGACGACCAGGTCACGGATTACCGGCAAACCTGGCAGCGGACGAACGATCAGCTTGTTACCTTTGACGACAGCGGACAGCGGCGTGACGCACGCCAGGCCGTTTTTGCCGTTGATGTTCATGCCGTCGGAACCGCAAACACCTTCACGGCAAGAGCGACGATAGGAGAAACCTTCGTCCTGCTCTTTGATCAGGGCCAGCACGTCCAGCACCATCAGGTCTTTACCACCGGTATCGACCGTAAATTCCTGCATGAACGGCGCAGCGTCCTGATCAGGGTTGTAGCGATAAACACTGACTTGCAACATGGCGGCCACCCTTAATAAGTCCGAATCTTAGGTTCAAAAGTCGGAACAGTCTTCGGCGAGAAGTTCACAGCACGCTTGGTCACGCGCTTGTCACCCGGGAAGTACAGGGTGTGGCACAGCCAGTTTTCGTCGTCGCGGTCTTCGTAGTCTTCACGGGCGTGAGCGCCGCGGGACTCTTTGCGGATCTCTGCGGCGATGGCGGTCGCTTCGGCCACTTCCAGCAGGTTCTGCAGTTCCAGCGCTTCGATTCGAGCCGTGTTGAACGCCTGGCTCTTGTCGTTGATCTTGACGTTGGCGATACGGCCACGCAGATCAGCCAGCTGGGCAATACCCTTCTGCATGTATTCGCCGGTACGGAATACACCGAAGTAGTTCTGCATGCAGTTTTGCAGTTCTTTACGCAGGGTGGCGACGTCTTCGCCTTCAGTGCGCGAGTTCAGGCCATCGAGACGTGCCAGGGCAGCGTCGATGTCGGACTGGCGAGGGCGAGCGTAGTCGACGCCTTCTTTCAGGGTCTGTTCCAGGAACAGGCCGGCGGCACGACCGAATACCACCAGGTCGAGCAGCGAGTTGCCGCCCAGACGGTTGGCACCGTGAACCGATACGCAAGCCACTTCGCCTACGGCGAACAGGCCCGGGATGATCTGGTCTACGCCGTCGGCGTCCTGAGTGATTGCCTGACCATGAATGTTGGTGGCAACGCCGCCCATCATATAGTGGCAGGTTGGAACGACCGGAATCGGCGCCACGGCTGGATCGACGTGAGCGAAGGTCTTGGACAGTTCCATGATGCCTGGCAGACGGCTGTGCAGAACTTCTTCACCGAGGTGATCGAGTTTCAGCATTACGTGGTCGCCATCCGGACCGCAACCGTTGCCGGCGATGATTTCCTTAACCATCGAACGGGCAACAACGTCACGACCCGCCAGGTCTTTGGCGTTCGGAGCATAACGCTCCATGAAACGCTCGCCGTGCTTGTTGATCAGGTAACCGCCTTCACCGCGGCAGCCTTCAGTCACCAGTACACCGGCGCCGGCGATGCCGGTCGGGTGGAACTGCCACATTTCGATGTCTTGTACCGGCACGCCAGCACGCAGGGCCATGCCGACGCCGTCACCGGTGTTGATCAGGGCATTGGTGGTGGACGAGTAGATACGACCTGCACCGCCGGTCGCCAGTACGGTGGCGTTAGCGCGGACGTAGGAAGTTTCGCCAGTCTCGATGCAGATCACGATCATGCCGACAAAGGCACCATCTTCGTTCTTCACCAGGTCGACGCCGTAGTATTCGTTGAGGAATACGGTGCCGGCCTTGAGGTTGGCCTGGTACAGAGTGTGCAGCAAGGCGTGACCGGTACGGTCGGCAGCGGCGCACGTACGTGCAGCCTGGCCACCTTTACCGAAGTCTTTCGACTGACCGCCGAACGGACGCTGATAGATGCGGCCCTGTTCGGTACGGGAGAACGGCAAGCCCATGTGCTCGAGCTCGAAAACAGCTTCCGGGCCTACGGAACACATGTATTCGATAGCGTCCTGGTCACCGATATAGTCGGAACCCTTGACGGTATCGTACATGTGCCAGCGCCAGTCATCGTTCGGATCTGCCGAGGCGATGGCGCAAGTGATGCCACCCTGGGCGGATACAGTGTGCGAACGAGTCGGGAAAACCTTGGTGACTACGGCAGTCTTGTGACCACCTTGTGCCAGCTGCAGAGCAGCGCGCATGCCAGCACCGCCGCCGCCAATGATGATGGCGTCGAACGAAAGCGTATTAACTGTAGTAGACATGAATCAGATACCCCAAAGAATCTGCACACCCCAGACGAAGTACGCGAACATCGCGACGCCGCATACTGCCTGGAAGAGGAAACGTATTGCAGTCGCGGACTTGCCGAACGCCATTGGCGTCAGGTAGTCGGTCGCGATGGTCCACATGCCAACCCAGGCGTGAGCGCCGAGGGCAACGAGGGCCAGGAGACTGAAAATACGCATCCAGTTGCTTGCGAACAGTTCATGCCATTGGGCGTAGCCGATGCCAGGATGGGCAACGACGTATCCGATCAGGAAAATGAAGTAAGCCGCGAGAACGACCGCAGACACACGTTGTGCCATCCAGTCATAGAGGCCCGAACGCGACAGGTTCGTGACGTTAGTTACCATATCCAAACTCCTGCCAGAACGATTACCACCACGGAAACGGCGATAACGATTTTCGAGCCCAGTTTGCCGCCTTCAAGCGTCTCACCGATGCCCATGTCCATGATCAAGTGGCGCACACCGGCAACCAAGTGATACAGCAAGGCGGACAGGATGCCCCATGTCACTAGCTTGGCTAGCGGACTGGTCAGACACGCTTTCACCTGACCGAAGCCTTCTTCCGAGTCGAGCGACTTATCCAATGCATAAAGCATGATGGCGAGGCTGACAAAGAGGATGACACCGGAGATTCGGTGAAGAATGGACGTGTAAGCAGTGACTGGGAGTTTGATGGTCCTTAGGTCTAGGTTTACAGGTCGTTGGCTATTCACGGCTTTTTTTCACACTGAAGAGCCCCTAACAATCAGGGCAAAGTTGTTGGGGAGTGCACTGGTCAGGTACCCACCACCCAGGGAGTGCGACCCCCAATAAAGCAGGCCCAAAAGCCCCTGGCGGTCGGAGGCCGAGTATAGACAGTTAGGCTACTAATGACAACGCGTTCACCTTCCCCTAATAGCGCATTGCACAAGTTGGATAAAAGGCGTAAATGGCAGTCAATTTCGAGGAAAAAGTCCGGTTAAAGCCTTCTGGAGCAAGACTTTAGGCAAATTGACATTCGAATTTATCTCACTATAGTGGTGCGGGCCCTGCGTGGGGGGTCTGTCTGATGATTTCAAGCATAAATAGGAGGCCACATGGCTGACAAAAAAGCGCAGTTGATCATCGAGGGCGCAGCCCCCGTCGAGCTGCCCATTTTAACCGGCACCGTTGGTCCCGATGTTATCGATGTTCGGGGCTTGACGGCCACGGGCCGTTTCACCTTTGACCCTGGTTTCATGTCGACCGCTTCCTGCGAGTCGAAGATCACCTATATCGACGGCGACAACGGCATTCTGCTGCACCGCGGCTACCCGATCGAACAGCTGGCTGAAAAGTCGGACTACCTGGAAACCTGCTATCTGCTGCTCAACGGCGAATTGCCGACCGCAGAACAGAAGGCCCAGTTCGTCAGCACCGTGAAAAACCACACCATGGTTCACGAGCAGCTGAAGACGTTTTTCAACGGCTTCCGTCGTGACGCCCACCCGATGGCCGTCATGTGCGGTGTAGTGGGCGCCCTCTCGGCCTTCTACCACGACTCCCTGGACATCAATAACCCGCAGCATCGCGAAATTTCCGCGATCCGTCTGGTTGCCAAGATGCCGACCCTGGCAGCGATGGTTTACAAGTACTCCATGGGCCAACCCATGATGTACCCGCGCAACGACCTGACGTACGCGGAAAACTTCCTGCACATGATGTTCAACACCCCGTGCGAGATCAAACCGATCAGCCCGGTACTCGCCAACGCCATGGACAAGATCTTCATCCTCCATGCCGACCACGAGCAGAACGCATCGACGTCCACCGTACGCCTGGCCGGTTCTTCGGGTGCCAACCCGTTCGCCTGTATCGCCGCCGGCATCGCTGCACTGTGGGGCCCTGCCCACGGCGGCGCGAACGAAGCTGTTCTGACCATGCTCGATGAAATTGGCGATGTGTCGAACATCGACAAGTACATCGCCAAGGCCAAGGACAAGAACGATCCGTTCAAACTGATGGGCTTCGGTCACCGGGTTTACAAAAACCGCGACCCACGCGCAACCGTCATGAAGCAGACCTGCGACGAAGTGCTGAAGGAACTGGGCATCACCAACGATCCGCAACTCAAACTGGCCATGCGCCTGGAAGAGATCGCCCTGACCGACCCGTACTTCATCGAACGCTCGCTGTACCCGAACGTCGACTTCTACTCGGGGATCATCCTCAAGGCGATCGGCATTCCAACCAGCATGTTCACCGTGATCTTCGCGTTGGCGCGGACCGTAGGCTGGATCTCCCACTGGAAAGAAATGCTCTCCAGCCCGTACAAGATTGGCCGCCCGCGCCAGCTGTACACCGGCTACGAGTCGCGCGACATCACCAAGCTGGAAGACCGCAAATAAGACCTGTCTTGCGATAACGTCTTGAGTTGTACCGGGAACGGCCTCTATTTAGATAGGGGCCGTTTTTGTTTGTGCGGCTTTTTGGGTGGTGTACATGATTGGGGGGCATATCCGTTTCTGCTGTTACGGCTGCTATTGGTTTCGCCCTTACGGCGAGTCACTTGGAAGAGCCCCAAGTAACCAAAGGCTCTTGCCCCTCCATTCGGTGCCTCGCTGCGGCTCGGCATGCCCTCACTCCGGCATTGCTCCGGGGGCCCGCCGCCATCGGCCATCCATGGCCGGGGGCGGCTAACCCGGCATCCATGCCGGGTTGCCCCCTGCGCAACGCCTGCGTTCGGCCTCTGGGAAAGGGGCGGCAGATCTGAAGCCAAAGCAAAGCAAAGCAAAGCAAAGCAAAGCAAAGCAAAGCAACGGCAGGATCAAAAAATCGCAGCCTTCGGCAGCTCCTCGACCGTGTGTGACCGCGTATTTGTATAACCCAACAATCCCCTGTAGGAGCGAGCTTGCTCGCGAAGAACGTCAACGATGACGCGCTTCAACAGGATATACGCGGCGCCTATGAGTCCATCGCGAGCAGGCTCGCTCCCACAATGAAGTGGCATACACGCCACGCTTTTCACCACTCAAGGTCGAGCGTTAGCTCGCCTTCAGCTTTTGATCTTGCTTTTGATCTACCCGCCCCATCGGGAGGCTGAGTGGAGGTGTTCATCTGGGGGCAGGCGCGTAGCGCCGTTCGACGCAGTCGAACACATCGAGAGGAGGTCGTCGCGAAGCAGACCGGAGGCGATGCGCCCAGATGAATACCGGAGCGAAGGAACGCCGAGCCTAAGCGAGGGGCCGGACGCTCGGGGCGAGCCTTTTTTTGCTTACTTTTTTTTGGCGTTTGAAAAAAAAGTGAGTCGCCGTAAGGGCGAAACCCTAATTAGCCGTTACCGCAGCAATGGATATGTACACCTGAAAGAGATTGGTCGGCTATAAGGCCGCCATCGCTGGCAGGCCAGCTCCCACAGAGTCCGATAACCGCCCAGTAAAAAAATGCCCCAATCTCTCGACCAGGGCATTTCTGTTTAACGCAGCTTATATAGCCTTAGTGAGCAACCGCCCCACTCGCCCCCAAACCTGTCTGCGAACGCACAAACTGAGGGAAGAACAGCGCCCGCTCGTTTGCACCTGCCGTCGACTTGTCAGTGACCGAGAAGAACCAGATCCCGACAAAGGCAATAGCCATCGAGAACAACGCCGGGTACTCATACGGGAAGATGGCCTTCTCGTGATGCAGGATCTGCACCCAAATGGTTGGCCCAAGCACCATCAAACCAACGGCACTGACCAGGCCCAACCAGCCACCGATCATCGCACCACGCGTGGTCAGCTTCTTCCAGTACATGGAAAGCAGCAGCACCGGGAAGTTACAGCTCGCCGCGATGGAGAACGCCAGGCCCACCATGAACGCGATGTTCTGGCTTTCGAACAGAATGCCCAGACCAATCGCCAGCACACCCAGGCAGATCGTGGTGATTTTCGAAACGCGAATCTCGTCCTTGTCGTTGGCCTTGCCCTTCTTGATCACGCTGGCATACAGGTCGTGAGACACCGCCGTCGCACCGGCCAGGGTCAAACCAGCCACTACCGCCAGGATGGTCGCGAACGCTACCGCTGAGATAAAGCCCAGGAAGATACTGCCACCCACCGCGTTGGCCAGGTGCACCGCCGCCATGTTGTTGCCGCCCAACAGCGCGCCAGCCGCATCTTTGAAGGCCGGGTTAGTGCTGACCAACAGGATCGCGCCGAAGCCGATGATGAACGTCAGGATGTAGAAGTAGCCAATGAAGCCAGTTGCATACAGCACGCTCTTGCGAGCTTCTTTCGCGTCACTCACGGTGAAGAAGCGCATCAGGATGTGTGGCAGGCCAGCGGTACCGAACATCAGTGCCAGACCCAGGGAGAACGCCGAGACCGGATCTTTCACCAGTCCGCCCGGGCTCATGATCGCCTCACCTTTAGGGTGAACCTTGATCGCCTCGGAAAACAGCAGGCTGAAATCGAAGTTGACGTGCTTCATCACCATCAGCGCCATGAACGAGGCACCGGACAGCAGCAACACTGCCTTGATGATCTGCACCCACGTGGTGGCCAGCATGCCGCCGAACAGCACGTACATGCACATCAGGATACCGACCAGGATCACTGCAACGTAGTAGTCGAGACCGAACAGCAGCTGGATCAGCTTGCCGGCACCGACCATTTGCGCGATCAGGTAGAACGCCACTACCACTAGCGAACCGCAAGCGGACAGCGTGCGGATCTGGGTTTGCCCGAGGCGATAGGACGCCACGTCGGCAAAGGTGTATTTACCCAGGTTACGCAGGCGCTCGGCGATCAGGAACAGAATGATCGGCCAGCCCACCAGGAAGCCGATCGAATAGATCAGGCCGTCGTAGCCAGAAGTGAATACCAGCGCGGAAATACCCAGGAAGGACGCCGCCGACATGTAGTCGCCGGCAATCGCCAGACCGTTCTGGAAGCCGGTGATCTTGCCACCCGCCGCATAGTAGTCAGCCGCCGAGTTGTTGCGCTTGGAAGCCCAGTAAGTGATGCACAGGGTCAAACCGACAAACGCCACGAACATCAGGATCGCGGAAACGTTGAGGGGTTGTTTGTGCACTTCGCCGGTCAGGGCTTCAGCGGCCCAGGCGCCAGGTGCAAAGGCTGCGATGCTCAATAGAGCCATTAGACGCCGGATCATTGCTGAGCCTCCTTGAGAATCGCATTGTTCAGGTCGTCAAATTCGCCATTGGCGCGTCGTACATAGATTGCAGTCAGGACAAAGGCTGAGAGAATCAGCCCGACACCAATCGGTATCCCCCAGGTAATCGAAGACTCGGGGCTGATTTTCGCGCCCAGAATATGCGGCCCGTAAGCAATCAAAAGGATGAATCCGGAGTAAAGCCCAAGCATGATCGCCGAAAGAATCCAGGCGAACTTTTCTCGCTTACTAACCAGCTCCTTGAAGCGCGGGCTGTTTTGAATCGAGAGGTAAATGCTGTCGTTCATTGTTTTTATCCTCGCAGCACAGATGAAGTTGGAACGTTATCCACTCTATGCGGCTGCGGGGCAGGTTCCAGACGACCTTAGTATTAGAACGACATGACGGAATCGCCATTTTCCGGTCTGCATCAAACAAATGTGGGAGCGGGCTTGCTCGCGAAGGCGTCGTGTCAGTCAACCTCTAAATCGACTGATCCGACGCCTTCGCGAGCAAGCCCGCTCCCACAGGGGAAAAACAAAAGGCCGCTTGGCGGTTATGCCAAGCGGCCTTGAGAGGTGCTGACCAGACGCGTCAGCTCAAATCATTTGGTCCAGTCTGCAACGCGTTCCGGGTGTTTGGCCACCCAATCTTTCGCGGCGGCTTCAGGCTTGGCGCCATCCTGGATCGCCAACATGACTTCGCCGATTTCGTCTTTCGACGCCCATTGGAAGTTCTTCAGGAACTTGGCCACTTCCGGTGCCTTGGTTGCCAGTTCTTTGCTGCCGATGTTGTTCACGGTTTCAGCCGCGCCATAAACGCCTTTCGGGTCGTCCAGGAAGCGCAGTTTCCACTTGGCGAACATCCAGTGCGGCACCCAACCGGTGACGGCAATGGATTCGTTTTTCTTCTCGGCACGGGTCAGCTCGGCAATCATGCCGGCGCCGGAACTGGCCTTGAGTTGATAGCCGGTCAGGTCATAGTCCTTGATTGCCTGTTCGGACTTGAGCATCACGCCCGAACCGGCGTCGATGCCGACGATACGTTTCTTGAAGCTGTCGTCGGTTTTCAGATCGTCAATGGTCTTGGCCTTGACGTACTCGGGCACGATCAGACCGATTTTCGCGTCCTTGAAGTTCGGGCCGTAGTCGACGACTTGGTCCTTGTTCTTGGTCCAGTAATCGCCATGAGTCACCGGCAGCCACGCAGACATCATGGCGTCGAGTTTGCCAGTGGCCACACCCTGCCACATGATCCCGGTGGCGACCGCTTGCAGCTTCACGTCATAACCGAGCTTCTGCTTGATCACTTCTGCCGCCACGTGGGTCGTCGCGACGCTGTCGGACCAACCGTCGACGTAACCGATGCTCAGGGTCTTGCTCTCGGCATTGGCCATAGTGGAGCCAATCGCAAGTACCAGAGCGGCACCCGCGCCTAAAAGTCGTCGCATCTTCATCGTTACTTCCCCGAAAGTGCTGCGCTCGACGGATGCCGAGCCGCGTCAACGTATTGTTATGGTGCACAGCGCCCCCATCACGCCTCACCCGCAAACTCGCTCGATCATCAGCGGAGTACTGACGCCTCGATAATCAACCTGACGCCGATGGCGACCTGCTCTGCCAGCGACCTCAAGGCATCGAGAAACGACATCAGAACGCCATTAATCTAGACCACAGAAGGCCACCCGGCCAATCCGCCCGAACTTTGCATGTCAAAATTGTGCAGGCCACCAAGCGCGCACCAAATGCAGGTAACATGCGCGGCTTTGCTCCCAGACGGCCTGACCATGCCCGCGACATCACGCTTTCCTTTTTTTGCTTATTTATTTGCCTGCCTGTTGGGGCTTTTTGCCCTCGGCGGCTTCTGGTACGGTCTCGGCAAACCGGTGATTCTGCCGGACGTGGCCAGTGCCACGCACAAGCTGCAATGTGCCTCCTACACGCCGTTCGACAAGGATCAATCGCCGTTCGATCAGCCGTTCAAATTGCGCCCCGAGCGCATGGACGCCGACCTCGCGCTGCTGGCCAAAAGCTTCGAATGCATCCGCACCTATTCCATGACCGGCCTCGAGGCCCTGCCCGATCTCGCGCGCAAGCACGGACTGAAGTTGATGATCGGCGCCTGGGTCAACAGCAATCCGATCGACACCGAGAAAGAAGTCGACCTGCTGATCGCCTCGGCCAACGTCAACGCAGACGTGGTGACTTCGGTGATCGTTGGCAACGAGACCCTGTTGCGCAAGGAAGTCACCGGCGCGCAATTGGCGAAGCTGATTAATAAGGTCAAGAGTCAGGTCAAACAGCCTGTCACTTATGCCGATGTCTGGGAGTTCTGGCTCAAGCTCCCGGAAGTCGCGCCGGCGGTGGATTTCCTGACCATTCACTTGCTGCCGTACTGGGAAGACGATCCATCGAACATCGACGCCGCCCTGCAACATGTCGCCGAAGTGCGTCAGGTGTTCGGCAACAAATTCGCGCCCAAGGACGTGATGATTGGCGAAACCGGCTGGCCGAGTGAAGGCCGCCAACGCGAAACGGCCCTGCCGAGCCGGGTCAATGAGGCCAAGTTCATTCGTGCCTTCGTGATCATGGCCGAACAGCAAGGCTGGCATTACAACCTGATCGAAGCCTTCGACCAGCCGTGGAAACGCGCGAGCGAAGGCGCGGTCGGCGGTTACTGGGGTCTGTTCGATGCCGACCGTCAGGACAAAGGCGTACTGGCCGGCCCGGTGTCGAACGTGCCGTACTGGTCACAGTGGCTGGTGGTCGGCGGCGTGATTTTTCTCGGCACGCTGATCCTCGGCGGTCGTGTCCGCAGCACTCGCGCGGCGTTGGTTCTGCCGCTGCTGGGTGCGCTGGCCGCTTGTTCGATTGGCGCCTGGGGCGATCTGGCCCGCGTCACTACACGATTCGCCAGTGAATGGCTGTGGGTCGCGTTGCTGACAGCGTTGAATCTGTTGGTGCTGGCGCATGCCGCACTGACGTTGAGCGCTCGTTCCGGATGGCGTGAACGGGCGTTCAATATGCTGGAGCGTCGGGCTGGCTGGTTGTTGGCGGCGGCAGGATTTGCGGCGGCCGTCATGATGCTGGAACTGGTGTTCGATCCGCGTTATCGCAGCTTCCCGAGTGTCGCGTTCATCCTGCCGGCGCTGGTTTACCTGTGCCGCCCGGTGAGCGTGCCGCGTCGGGAAATCGCCCTGCTGACCTTCATCATCGGCGCCGGCATTGCGCCGCAGCTGTTTCGTGAAGGTCTGCAAAACCAGCAGGCCTGGGGCTGGGCGTTGGTGAGTGTGTTGATGGTGGCGGCGTTGTGGCGCAGTTTGCGGGTGCGCAAGGCTTAATCTTCAGCGCTGCTGCTGGCCCCTTCGCGAGCAAGCCCGCTCCCACATTGGATTTGCGTCGTACACAAATGCAATGTGGGAGCGGGCTTGCTCGCGAAGACGAACTATCAGGCGCTACGGGACGCCCTGACCAACCGCAAGCCCGCAATCACCACCGCAAACACCGCCAACGTCGTGTTGTACAACGCCAGGGCCGGAAACCCGAACACCAGCGCCAGCACCGCCAGCCACCACCCGGCCCGGCCCGGCAGCACAAAACCGATCACGGCCGCCGCCAGTGCTGCCCAGCCCAATACCTTGAAATGAATCATCAAGCCAAGGTTCGAACGAATCTGGCATTCCCAGCGACTCGCCTCGTCCACACAGATGCCAACCCACTGCGCATCCTCCATGAAGCCATAACGCGCGCCATAACTGGCGGCCAGCCATAAAGGCAGCAAAACAAGCAGCAAAATCACGGGCAGACGGCGGGACATGAAGCACTCCAATAAACGAAAACGGCGGCCAGCTTAATCCCCCGGCGACGCCAAGCAAACGCGCGCAACAGATAAATGGCCACGAAATAGCTGCAAAGTGTATCGTCCGTCTACTATTACCCCGAAATTAGGCCTGATTGGTGCCGAAGCATGGCACTTTGGCGCACAGCCCGTGGTCATAGCCTGCGAACTTCATTTGGCACCTTTCTCTAAGGGATCTAGTCATGCTCCGTTCCTTGCGCTTCGCCGCCCTGTTTGGCGGCCTTATATTGAGTGCGTCCGCACTGGCCGTCGACATCGACGCCGCCAGTTATGGCTACCCCTTGACCAACCCGTTCGAGGCGACCATTGCCACAACGCCGCCGGACCTGCGTCCGGAGTTGCCGCTGGACGACGACATCGATCAGCAGACACGGAGCGTTACGTTGCGCCCAGAGCGCGCATTCGATCTGCCCGACAACTTCTGGCCGGTGAAGAAACTCACCTACCGCATCGCCACCCAGGACAAAGCCGCACCGCTGATCTTCCTGATCGCCGGCACCGGCGCGCGCTACGACAGCAGCCTCAATGAATACCTGAAAAAGCTCTACTACAAGGCTGGCTACCACGTGGTGCAACTGTCGTCGCCGACCAGTTTCGACTTCATGAGCGCCGCCTCACGCTTTGCCACCCCGGGCATCACCAAGGAAGACGCCGAAGACATGTACCGGGTGATGCAGGCCGTGCGGGCACAGAATCCGGATGTGTCGGTCACCGATTACTACCTGACCGGTTACAGCCTGGGCGCGCTCGATGCGGCATTCGTCGCGCATCTGGACGAAACCCGTCGCAGCTTCAACTTCAAGAAAGTCTTGCTGCTCAACCCGCCGGTCAACCTCTACACCTCGATCACCAACCTGGACAAGCTGGTCCAGACCGAGGTCAAGGGCATCAACAACAGCACCACTTTCTATGAACTGGTGCTGAACAAACTGACCCGCTACTTCCAGCAGAAGGGCTACATCGACCTCAACGATGCCCTGCTCTATGACTTCCAGCAGTCCAAGCAACACCTGACCAACGAACAGATGGCCATGTTGATCGGCACCTCGTTCCGCTTTTCGGCGGCCGACATCGCCTTCACCTCGGACCTGATCAACCGTCGCGGGCTCATCACGCCACCGAAATACCCGATCACCGAAGGCACCAGCCTCACGCCATTCCTCAAGCGTGCGCTGCAGTGCGATTTCGACTGCTACATCACCGAGCAGGTTATCCCGATGTGGCGCGCCCGCACCGACGGCGGCAGCCTGCTGCAACTGATCGACCAGGTGAGCCTGTATGCGCTGAAGGACTACCTGCACGACAGCCCGAAAATCGCCGTCATGCACAACGCCGACGACGTGATCCTCGGCCCTGGCGACCTCGGTTTCCTGCGCAAGACCTTCGGCGATCGTTTGACCGTTTATCCACTGGGCGGCCACTGCGGCAACCTAAACTACCGCGTCAACAGCGACGCCATGCTGGAGTTCTTCCGTGGCTAAATACCTCCTGCTTATCGCAGCGTTACTCTGTGCAGGCGTCGCCAATGCCGACAACAGCAAAGCCAACGCGCCGGTTGTGATCGACGCCGACGGCTTCAAGGAGCCGCTGAGCAAACTCAAAATCAACCCGGGGCTGGATCAGCGCGAGTTCGAGCGTTCGACGCTCAACGCGCTGAACGTCTACGACCCACTGGAAGAGTGGAACCGTCGGGTTTATCACTTCAACTACCGCTTCGACCAATGGGTGTTCCTGCCCGTGGTTGACGGCTATCGCTACATCACCCCGAGCTTCCTGCGCACCGGCGTCAGCAACTTCTTCAACAACCTCGGTGACGTACCGAACCTGTTGAACAGCCTGCTGCAGTTCAAAGGCCAGCGCTCGATGGAAATCACCGGGCGGCTGCTGCTCAACACCACCATTGGCATCGCCGGCCTGTGGGATCCGGCCACCGCCATGGGCCTGCCGCGCCAGAGCGAAGACTTCGGCCAGACACTGGGCTTCTACGGTGTACCAGGCGGCGCCTACTTCGTGCTGCCGATCCTCGGACCGTCGAACATTCGCGACACCGGTGGCCTGGCAGTGGATTTCACCGCCGAGAACGCGATCAACTTCCTGAACGTCGCCGAAGTCAGCGAAAACCACCCGGAGATCTGGGTCCTGCGTAGCATCGACAAGCGCTACCAGACCAGCTTCCGCTACGGCCAGCTGAACTCGCCGTTCGAGTACGAGAAAGTGCGTTACGTGTACACCGAGTCACGCAAGCTGCAGATCGCCGAGTAAATCCATCGGCAACAAAAAAGGCCATTCGATGCAAATCGAATGGCCTTTTTATATGAGGTCTTTCAAACACCACAAAACCAATGTGGGAGCGGGCTTGCTCGCGAAAGCGCTGTGTCAGTCAACGAATGTGTTGAATGTAAAACCGCTTTCGCGAGCAAGCCCGCTCCCACATTTGATCGTATTTCAAGCGTCAGCTTTTGACTGACTTCCAGATCTTGCTGACAACCATCACACCCGCCAACACCACCGCACCCGCCACAATCCCCGCCACTGCATTGAGCAACGTCGGCACGATAAACCCGGCACCTCCCGCCCCGGCACTGACGCTTTCTATCCAGTGATGCACCACCGGCACGCCGTGGGTCAGAATCCCGCCGCCGACCAGGAACATCGCCGCCGTACCGATCACCGACAGGCTTTTCATCATGTACGGCGCTGCACGCAGAATCCCGCCGCCAATGCTTTTGGCCATCTGCCCGGGTTTCTGGGTCAGCCAGAGGCCGAGGTCATCAAGCTTGACGATCCCGGCGACCAGGCCATAGACGCCGATGGTCATGACGATCGCAATCCCCGACAACACGATGACTTGTTGCGTCAGCGACGCGCCCGCCACGGTGCCCAGGGTGATGGCGATGATTTCCGCCGAGAGGATGAAGTCGGTGCGAATAGCTCCCTTGATCTTGTCCTGCTCGAACGCCACCAGATCGACCGCTGGATCGGCCACGGCCTCAACCAGTTCGGCATGTTCGGCCTGGTCTTCGGCCTGGCTGTGCAGGAATTTGTGGGCGAGCTTCTCAAACCCTTCGAAACACAGGTAAGCGCCGCCAATCATCAACAACGGTGTGACCAGCCATGGAATGAAAGCACTGATGGCCAGCGCCGACGGCACCAGGATCAGTTTGTTGAGGAACGAACCCTTGGCCACCGCCCATACGACCGGGATTTCGCGTTCGGCACGCACACCGGAAACCTGCTGGGCGTTGAGCGCCAGATCGTCGCCGAGCACGCCCGCGGTCTTCTTGGCGGCCATTTTGGTCATCAACGCCACATCGTCGAGTACCGCGGCAATGTCGTCGATCAGCAACAGCAAACTGCTTCCTGCCATGAATCGGGTTTCCTTCTTCAGTGAATGCCGCGCAGCATAGCGCGGCCCAACGCGTGGTGGGGCATTCTTGAGCGCCGCGCGAGGCCGGTGCTACCATGCGCAACCGCCAGAACAGGCAAGGAACCCCCTGGTTTATGAGCACCATACGCGAGCGCAACAAACAACTGATCCTGCGTGCCGCCAGTGAAGAATTTGCCGACAAGGGCTTCGCTGCGACCAAAACCAGTGACATCGCAGCCAAGGCGGGATTGCCCAAGCCCAACGTCTACTACTACTTCAAATCCAAGGAAAACCTCTACCGCGAGGTCCTTGAAAGTATCATCGAGCCGATCCTGCAGGCGTCGACACCGTTCAACGCCGACGGCGTGCCCAGCGAAGTGCTGAGCGGCTACATTCGCTCGAAAATCCGCATCTCCCGCGACTTGCCCTTTGCCTCCAAGGTGTTCGCCAGCGAAATCATGCACGGCGCTCCGCACCTGAGCGCCGACCTGGTCGAACAGCTCAACGGCCAGGCCAAGCACAACATCGACTGCATCCAGACCTGGATCGACCGCGGCCAGATCGCCCCCATCGACCCCAACCACCTGATGTTCAGCATCTGGGCGGCGACGCAGACGTATGCCGACTTCGACTGGCAGATCACCGCGATTACCGGCAAGGCCAAACTCGATGAAGAGGACTATGAAGCGGCGGCGCAGACGATTATCCGGTTGGTGCTGAAGGGGTGTGAGCCGGATCGGTAGACCGCGGTGCCCCCTTCGCGAGCAAGCCCGCTCCCACATTGGATTTATGTACGACGTATATCAAGTGTGGGAGCGGGCTTGCTCGCGAAGGGGGCAACTCGGTCCCGAAACTAAATCCAAATGGCGTCCCACAACGGATAATCGCCAAGTTTTTTGACCAGCCCTGTCCGCAATGGGTTCGCAACCACATACCGCGCAACCCTGACCAAACTTTCTTCTTGCCGCAAAGAATGATCATGGAAACTCTGCTGCCACAAACTCCCGGCCCTGCCCGTCGCGGCATTGATTGATCGAGCGCTAAGGGATTTCGCTTGGCACATCAACTGGCCCAGCGACCCTTTTTGCAATTGAACAAGCCAATGGAAATGATCCGGCATGACAACCCAGGCCAAGGAGTCGGCAAACCCTTGCTCCTGTGCTTGCCTGAATTGATGCACAACCATCCGGCCCAAGGCGTAATCTCTAAAAACAGGTTCGCGCTTGAGGGTGTTGGCAGTCAGTAGATAGATGCGGTTTTGTTCGGCGTAGCGACCAATGCGCAGCCGATGTGAAGATGACAGCCCAGGCATTCCTTTGCCCTCCTCATGATCAAGTCATGAAAAGGCTAGACCGGTTAACACTTGAGTGTGGGGCAGACTTTTAGCCGGATGTGTCGGGAGGATCGCCTTCGCGAGCAAGCCCGCTCCCACATTGGATCTGTGCCGTACACAAATCCAATGTGGGAGCGGGCTTGCTCGCGAAAGCGATAGATCAGGCGCCGCAGATCAAGCCGTCACCCCCGCATCCGCCCGCAACCCCAGCGCCTCGATCGCATTGATCGCGCACTGCTCGTCAACATCCGACAGATCGCCGCTGATACCCACCGCCCCCAGCACGTTGCCGTCCTGATCGCGAATCAGCACTCCACCTGGTGCCGGCACGACGCTGCCCTGCCCCAGGCTGTTCAACGCGGCGATGAACGCCGGGCGTTGTTGCGCGTCCAGCGCCAGCAGGCGTGAGCCTTTGCCCAGGGCGATGGCGCCCCAGGCTTTGCCGATGGCGATCTGCGGGCGCAGCAGGCTCGCACCGTCTTCGCGTTGCAGGGAGATCAGGTGTCCGCCGCTATCGAGCACGGCGATGGTCAAAGGCGCTGCGGAAATTGCACGCCCTGCGGCGATGGCCTGACTGGTCAGGTTGACGGCGACTTTCAAGGTTAAAGCGCTCATGGTGCTGTCCTCATTTTGTTATAGGGAAAGCCGTTGGCCTTCTTTTTGTTCAGAAGTCCGATGCAACAAATAGAACACAATGAGTTATTTTTTTGTATACAATAACTCACGAAAAGCGCCACATGCGACGAAAAGCCACAGTCCAATAGGCTTCCGACGAATGAAACAGTCGCTTGAGAAAATGGATTGACCTGCGCCGTCCGCCGTGAATACACTCTGCGCAAAGCCACTTGTATACAATTACAAAACGTAAGAGGCACAAAACCATGAGCAAAATGAGAGCAATCGAAGCCGCCGTTCTGGTGATGCGCCGCGAAGGGGTTGATACCGCTTTTGGCATCCCGGGCGCCGCGATCAACCCGCTGTACTCCGCCTTGCAGAAGGTCGGTGGCATCGATCACGTCCTCGCGCGCCACGTCGAAGGTGCCTCGCACATGGCCGAGGGTTACACCCGCACCAAGGCCGGCAACATCGGCGTGTGCATCGGCACTTCCGGCCCTGCCGGCACGGACATGGTCACCGGGCTTTACAGCGCCTCGGCCGACTCGATCCCGATCCTGTGCATCACCGGGCAAGCACCCCGCGCCCGTATGCACAAGGAAGACTTCCAGGCGGTCGACATCACCGCCATCGTCAAGCCAGTGACCAAATGGTCGACCACTGTCATGGAACCGGGCCAGGTGCCTTACGCGTTCCAGAAAGCCTTCTATGAAATGCGCTCCGGTCGCCCAGGCCCCGTGCTGATCGACCTGCCGTTCGACGTGCAGATGGCCGAAATCGAATTCGACATCGACGCTTACGAGCCACTGCCGCTGGCCAAGCCCACCGCTAACCGTGTGCAAATCGAGAAGGCCCTGGCCATGCTCGACCAGGCCGAGCGCCCACTGTTGGTCGCCGGTGGCGGCATCATCAATGCCGACGCCAGCGAATTGCTGGTGGAGTTCGCCGAGCTGACCGGTATCCCGGTGGTCCCGACCCTGATGGGCTGGGGCACCATCCCGGACGATCACCCGTTGATGGTCGGCATGGTGGGCCTGCAAACCTCGCACCGCTACGGCAATGCGACGATGCTCAAGTCTGACCTGGTGCTGGGTGTCGGTAACCGTTGGGCCAACCGCCACACCGGTTCGATCGACGTTTACACCGAGGGCCGCAAGTTCATTCACGTCGACATCGAACCGACCCAGATCGGCCGCGTGTTCACCCCGGACCTGGGCATCGTTTCCGACGCCGCTGCCGCGCTGACCGTGTTCATCGAAGTCGCTCGCGAATGGCAAGCCGCCGGCAAGCTGAAAAACCGCAGCGCCTGGTTGCAAGACTGCCAGCAGCGCAAATCCAGCCTGCAGCGCAAGACTCACTTCGACAACGTGCCGGTCAAGCCGCAACGCGTCTACGAAGAGATGAACCAGGTGTTCGGCAAAGACACCTGCTACGTCAGCACCATCGGTCTGTCGCAGATTGCCGGCGCGCAGTTCCTGCACGTCTACAAGCCGCGTCACTGGATCAACTGCGGTCAGGCCGGCCCTCTGGGCTGGACCATTCCGGCGGCACTGGGCGTGGTCAAGGCTGATCCGACCCGCAAGGTCGTGGCGTTGTCGGGCGACTATGATTTCCAGTTCATGATCGAAGAATTGGCGGTGGGCGCGCAGTTCAAGCTGCCGTACATCCACGTGGTGGTGAACAACTCGTACCTGGGGCTGATCCGTCAGGCGCAGCGCGGTTTCGACATGGATTATTGCGTGCAGCTGTCCTTCGACAACCTGAACGCACCGGAACTCAACGGTTACGGGGTCGACCACGTCGCAGTGGCTGAAGGCCTCGGCTGCAAGGCGCTGCGTGTGTTCGAACCGGCTCAGATCCAGCCTGCCCTGCGCAGGGCTCAGGAGCTGATCGAAGAGTTCAAGGTGCCGGTGATCGTCGAGATCATCCTGGAGCGCGTGACCAACATTTCCATGGGCACCGAGATCAACGCCGTCAACGAATTCGAAGACCTGGCACTGGTCGGCAACGATGCGCCGACTGCCATTTCGCTGCTGGACTAACAGCTGACCGCTCCCCCTGTGGGAGCGGGCTTGCTCGCGAAGGCGGTCTGACATTCACCATTGATGTCGACTGACACTCCGCCTTCGCGAGCAAGCCCGCTCCCACAAGGGACCTCACATATATGGGAGACCACCATGCCGCGTTTCGCAGCCAACCTGTCCATGCTGTTTACCGAGCAGGATTTTCTTGCCCGCTTCGAAGCGGCCGCCAAGGCCGGCTTCAGTGGTGTCGAATACCTGTTCCCTTACGACTTCAGCTCCGCCGACATCAAAGCCAAGCTCGACGCCAACGGTCTGACTCAAGTGCTGTTCAACTTGCCAGCCGGTGACTGGGCCAAGGGCGAACGCGGTATCGCGTGCCTGCCGGACCGGGTTGAAGAATTCCGCGCCGGGGTCGACCTGGCCATCGCTTACGCCAACGTGCTGGGCAACACTCAGGTCAACTGCCTGGCCGGTATCCGTCCACAAGGCGTCGACGCTGCCAGCGTGGAAAAAACCTTCGTCGCCAACCTCAAGTACGCGGCCGACAAGCTGCAAGCGGCGGGCATCAAACTGGTGATGGAAGCGATCAACACCCGCGACATCCCGGGTTTTTACCTGAACAACACGGCGCAAGCCCTGTCGATTCGCGAACAGGTCGGCAGCGCCAACCTGTTCCTGCAATACGACATCTACCACATGCAAATCATGGAGGGCGACCTGGCCCGCACCCTGCAATCGCACCTGAGCGAAATCAATCATGTGCAATTGGCGGATAACCCAGGACGCAACGAACCGGGCACCGGAGAAATCAACTACCGCTTCCTGTTCGAACACCTGGACCGCATCGGCTATCAGGGTTGGGTTGGCTGTGAATACAAGCCGCTGACCACCACGGAAGCGGGTTTGGGCTGGCTGAAAACCCATAACGCGATCTGATCAGGGACCGCGTCATCGTTCTTCGCGGGCAAGCCTCGCTCCTACGGGGGCCGGGTTGTCTGTAGGAGCGAGGCTTGCCCGCGAAGGCGTCCTCGCTGACACCCCACGAATTTTGCGAACAGAGCAATAAAACAAGAGGATTTTCTCATGGCTAAAATCGGATTTATCGGCACCGGCATCATGGGCCACCCAATGGCGTTGAACCTGCAGAAAGCCGGTCACAGCCTGTTCCTGTCGGCGCACCACGATGCTGCCCCGGCCGACCTGATCGCCGCTGGCGCGGTCGCGCTGGCGAACCCGAAAGAAGTCGCGCAAGAAGCCGAATTCATCATCGTCATGGTGCCGGATACCCCGCAGGTCGATGACGTGCTGTTCCGCGCCGACGGCATTGCGGCGGGTGTTGGCAAAGGCAAAATCGTCATCGACATGAGCTCGATTTCGCCCACCGCCACCAAAGCCTTCGCGGCCAAGATCAACGAGAAAGGCGCGCAGTACCTCGACGCGCCGGTGTCCGGCGGTGAAGTCGGCGCCAAGGCGGCGACCCTGAGCATCATGGTCGGCGGCGATGCCGACGCCTTCGAACGCGCGCTGCCGCTGTTCCAGTCGATGGGCAAGAACATCACCCTGGTCGGCGGCAACGGCGACGGTCAAACCGCGAAAGTGGCGAACCAGATCATCGTTGCGCTGAACATCCAGGCCGTGGCTGAAGCCCTGCTGTTCGCGGCGAAAAACGGTGCCGATCCAGCCAAAGTGCGTGAAGCGCTGATGGGCGGTTTTGCTTCGTCGAAGATCCTCGAAGTGCACGGCGAACGCATGATCAAGGGCACCTTCGACCCAGGCTTCCGCATCAGCCTGCACCAGAAGGACCTGAACCTGGCCCTGCAAGGCGCCAAGGAACTGAACATTAACCTGCCGAACACCGCCAACGCCCAGCAAGTGTTCAGCACCTGCGCGGCCATCGGTGGCAGCAACTGGGACCACTCGGCGCTGATCAAGGGCCTGGAACACATGGCGAACTTCTCGATTCGCGATAAGTAAGCCCTGCACAAAACCCTGTGGGAGCGGGCTTGCTCGCGAAGGCGGCTGTCCAGTCAATGAATAGGTTGACTGACACACCGCTTTCGCGAGCAAGCCCGCTCCCACAAGGAACCGAGTTGCCCTTCAAATAACAAGAATTCCGGGAGCCCGCCATGTCGGTCGATCCGCAACAATTCCTGCGCGCGCTGTTCGCCACAGCCATCGACGCCGCCCATCCGCAGCACGTCCTCGAAGCCCATCTGCCCAAAGATCGCAGCGGTCGGGTGATCGTCATCGGCGCCGGCAAAGCCGCGGCAGCCATGGCTCAGGTGGTCGAGCGTTGCTGGCAGGGTGACGTGTCCGGTCTCGTGGTCACCCGCTACGGTCACGGCGCCCCCTGCGAAAAAATCGAAGTGGTCGAAGCGGCTCACCCGGTGCCTGACGCGGCTGGACAGGCCGTTGCCAAGCGCGTATTCGAACTGGTCAGCAATCTGACCGAAGACGACCGCGTGATCTTCCTGCTCTCGGGCGGTGGCTCTGCTCTGCTTGCACTGCCGGCCGAAGGCATCACCCTGGCCGACAAGCAATCAATCAACAAAGCCTTGCTCAAGTCCGGCGCCACCATCGGCGAGATGAACTGCGTGCGCAAGCACCTCTCGGCGATCAAGGGCGGTCGTCTCGGCAAGGCCTGCTGGCCTGCCACTGTGTATACCTACGCGATTTCCGACGTGCCGGGCGACCTCGCGACCGTCATCGCTTCCGGCCCCACCGTGGCCGACCCGAGCACCTCCGCCGAAGCGCTGGCGATCCTCAAGCGCTACAACATTGAAGTCCCGGCCTCGGTGCGCAACTGGCTGCAAAGCCCGGAATCGGAAACCGTCAAACCCGGTGATCCGAGCCTGGCGCGCAGTCATTTCCAACTGATCGCCCGCCCTCAACAGTCGCTTGAAGCCGCTGCGGTGAAAGCCCGTCAGGCCGGTTTCAGCCCGCTAATCCTCGGTGATCTGGAAGGCGAATCCCGCGAGGTGGCCAAGGTTCACGCCGGCATCGCGCGTCAGGTCGTGCTGCACGGCCAGCCGCTGGCGGCGCCGTGCGTGATTCTCTCCGGCGGCGAAACCACCGTCACCGTGCGCGGCAATGGCCGTGGCGGACGCAATGCCGAATTCCTCCTGAGCCTGACCGACAGCCTCAAAGGCCTGCCCGGCGTCTACGCGCTGGCCGGTGATACCGATGGCATCGACGGCTCCGAAGACAATGCCGGCGCGATCATGACCCCGCACAGCTACGCCCGCGCCGCCGCCCTCGGCCTGAGCGCCAGCGACGAGTTGGACAACAACAATGGCTACGGCTATTTCGAGGCGCTGGACGCCTTGATCGTCACCGAGCCGACCCGCACCAACGTCAACGACTTCCGCGCCATCCTGATTCTCGAGAGCACAAAAAATGACGCCTGATAAAAAGGTCAAAATCCTCGCCACCCTCGGCCCTGCCATCGACGGGATCGATGACATTCGTGAGCTGGTGCAGGCCGGGGTCAACATCTTCCGCCTGAACTTCAGCCACGGCGATCACGCCGACCATGCCCAGCGCTATCAGTGGATTCGTGAAGTCGAACGCCAGCTGAATTATCCGCTGGGCATTCTGATGGACCTGCAAGGCCCGAAACTGCGGGTCGGCAAGTTCGCTCAGGGCAAAGTGCAGTTGCATCGCGGTCAGGCCCTGCGCCTGGACCTGGATCCGACGCCGGGCGATGAGCGCCGGGTCAACCTGCCTCACCCGGAGATCATCGCGGCGCTGGAGCCGGGCATGGACCTGCTGCTGGACGACGGTAAGTTGCGCCTGCGGGTGATCACCAAGTACGCCGACGCCATCGACACCACGGTGCTCAATGGCGGGGAACTGTCCGACCGCAAAGGCGTGAACGTGCCGCAAGCGGTGCTGGAACTGAGCCCGCTGACCGCCAAGGATCGTCGCGACTTGAGCTTCGGCCTGGAGCTGGGCGTGGACTGGGTGGCGCTGTCGTTCGTGCAACGTCCGGAAGACATTCGCGAGGCGCGCGAACTGATCGGTGATAAAGCCTTCTTGATGGCCAAGATCGAGAAACCCTCGGCGGTGACTCAGCTGCGCGAGATCGCCGAGTTGAGCGATGCGATCATGGTCGCGCGCGGTGATCTGGGCGTGGAAGTGCCGGCCGAAAGCGTGCCGCAGATTCAGAAAAACATTATCAGCAGGTGCCGCGAGCTCGGTAAACCGGTGGTGGTGGCGACGCAGATGCTCGAGTCGATGCGCTTCTCCCCGGCCCCGACTCGCGCCGAAGTCACTGACGTGGCCAACGCCGTGGCCGAAGGTGCCGATGCGGTGATGCTGTCGGCAGAAACCGCGTCCGGAGAGTACCCGCTGGAAGCGGTGCAGATGATGAGCAAGATCATCCGCCAGGTGGAAAACGGCCCGGACTATCAGGCGCAACTGGACGTGAGTCGGCCGAAAGCCGAGGCGACTGTTTCCGATGCCATCAGCTGTGCGATTCGTCGCATCAGCAATGTGCTGCCGGTGGCGGTGCTGGTGAATTACAGCGAGTCCGGTACCTCGAGTTTGCGTGCGGCGCGGGAGCGGCCGACGGTGCCGATCCTGAACCTGACGCCGAACCTGCAGACCGCTCGCCGCTTGACGGTGGCTTGGGGCGTGCACTCGGTGGTCAACGATCGGCTGCGGCAGGTGGATGAGGTGTGTTCGACGGCGCTGGAGATTGCACAGGCGCAGGGCATGGCGCAGCGTGGCGACACATTATTGATCACCGCGGGTGTGCCGTTTGGGCAGCCGGGGTCGACTAACTCTTTGCGCATCGAGACGTTGATTTAGCGCTCTCACCGGCACCTTCGCGGGCAAGCCTCGCTCCTACGGGAGCCGGGCTGTCTGTAGGAGCGAGGCTTGCCCGCGAAGAACGATGACACGGTCCCCCCTGACATAGATAAAAATGCCTGCCAACCATTTCAACACCCACTGCCCCGATTGGGCGGAAGCTTTGCTTAACGGCTTCAGTCAAATATTCCTCCAGCGCAATCCGCTGTGCGGTCTGCTGTGCCTCAGCGCCATCCTGTTTACCGCACCCGCCTTATTGGGCGGTGCATTGCTCGGCGGTGTCGCCGGGTTGCTCACCGCGCAACGCCGCAACTATGCCAAGGCTGATCGTCAGGCCGGGTTGTTCAGCTACAACGGTGTGTTGCTCGGTCTGCTGCTGAGTCTGTATTTCCCCTGGTCGGCGATGATGCCGCCGCTGATTCTGGCCGCGGGCGGCCTCAGCGCGATGCTCACCCAGCAATGGCTCAAGCGCGCCCGAATCAGCCAATACCTGCCCGCCTACACCACGCCATTCGTGGGGCTGAGCTGGTTGTTGCTGTGCTTCGCCACGCCCTCGACACAGGCGCACTTGATCGAAATCAACACGCTGAACATGCTCGCCGCTCCCCTCAAAGGCATCAGCCAGGTGATGTTCCTCGGTCATCCGCTGGCCGGTGCGATGATTGCCGCCGGTTTGCTGATCGCTGATCGCCGTGCCTTCTGCTGGGCGTTGTTCGCGTCTGTCGCGGGCATGGGCTGGAGCCTGCTGCACCACGACTTCTACACGGCATTGCTCGGTCTGGGCGGCTATAACGCCGTACTCGCCGCCCTGGCCTTCAGCTCACAGCGCCAGCAGCCGTGGCTGCCACTGGTCGGCATTGCCTTCGCGCTGTGGCTGACGCCCATGTTTGCCGCCATCGGCCTGCCCACGCTGACCGCGCCGTTCATCCTCGCCTGCTGGCTGATCCGCACGGCTGTCCAAGTATTCGGTAAAGCCACGGGCGCCGATGCGCCTTGCGCTACCGGGGAGAATCAACCTAGGCTTCGCTGATTCTCGGTTCAGGCGTTTTCCATGGACAGCAGCAAAAACTGGCGTGAAGAGCTTTACGTCATGGTTTTCCAGAGCGACACCAAGGCCGGGCGGCGCTTCGACGGCATTCTGCTGTTGATCATCCTCGCCAGCATTGTGATCGTGATGCTCGACAGCATTGACAGCATTCACCAGAACTACGCCAACGTGCTGGCGTACATCGAATGGGGCTTCACCGTCATTTTCGCCATCGAATATGGCCTGCGCCTGTACTGTTCGCCCAAGCCGTTGCGCTACGCGTTCAGCTTTTACGGGCTGGTGGATTTGCTGGCCATCGTGCCCGGTATCCTCGCGCTGTATTACGCCGATGCGCAATATTTGCTGATCATCCGGATCATTCGGATGCTGCGGATTTTCCGCGTGCTCAAGCTCAGCCCGTACCTCAAGCAAGCCAATTACTTGATGGCGGCGTTGCGCGGCAGCAAGCAGAAAATCGTGGTGTTCCTGGTCAGCGTCTGCACGCTGGTCACGGTGTTCGGCACCCTGATGTACGTGATCGAAGGTCCGGAACACGGCTTCACCAGCATTCCCAAAGGCATCTACTGGGCCATCGTGACGCTGACCACCGTGGGCTTTGGCGACATCGTGCCGAAGACGCCCTTGGGCCAAGTGATTTCGTCGCTGGTGATGATCACCGGTTACTCGATCATCGCCGTGCCGACGGGCATCTTCACCGCCGAATTGGCCAACGCCATGCGCGGCGAACAATTGCAACACGACTGCCCGGTGTGCAAGAAGAACAGCCACGAACACGGCGCCGCATTTTGCTCCCGGTGCGGTAATGCACTGTTCAAGAAACTGGAATAAGCAAAGTGCTTTTTAATCTTTAAAGGACTATGCGAGCCCAGTTATAGTCGCTGGCAAATTGCCTCATTTTTAAATAGAACAAGGAATTCGCAGTGAAAAAACTCTTTGGCGCCTCACTTCTGGCCGCTGGCCTGGCACTGACCAGCGTGGCTCAGGCCGCACCGACGTTGCTCAACGTTTCCTACGACGTGATGCGCGATTTCTACAAGGACTACAACACTGCGTTCCAGAAACACTGGCAAGCCGAGCATAACGAAAACATCACCTTGCAGATGTCCTTCGGCGGCTCCAGCAAACAGGCGCGTTCGGTCATCGATGGCTTGCCGGCTGACGTCATCACCATGAACATGGCCACCGACATCAATGCCCTGGCGGACAACGGAAAACTGGTCCCGGACAATTGGGTAACACGCCTGCCGAACAACAGCGCGCCGTTCACTTCGGCGACGGTGTTCATCGTTCGTAAAGGCAACCCGAAAGCCCTGAAAGACTGGCCTGACCTGCTCAAGGACGGCGTGCAGGTGATCGTGCCGAACCCGAAAACCTCGGGCAACGGCCGCTACACCTACCTCTCGGCCTGGGGTTATGTGCTGAAGAACGGCGGTGACGAGAACAAGGCCAAAGCCTTCGTCGGCAAGCTGTTCAAGCAAGCGCCTGTGCTGGACACCGGCGGCCGCGCAGCCACCACCACCTTCATGACCAACCAGATCGGCGACGTGCTGGTGACCTTCGAAAACGAAGCGGAAATGATTGCCCGTGAGTTTGGCCGCGATCAGTTCGAAGTGATCTACCCAAGCGTTTCCGCCGAGGCGGAGCCACCGGTATCGGTGGTCGACAAAGTCGTCGAGAAGAAAGGCACTCGCGCCGCAGCCGAGGAATATTTGAAGTACCTGTGGTCGCCGGAAGGTCAGGAAATTGCGGCGGCTAACTACCTGCGTCCGCGTGACCCGGCGGTGCTGGCCAAGTACACCGATCGTTTCCCGAAAGTTGATTTCCTGTCGGTAGAGAAGACCTTTGGCGACTGGCGCACGGTGCAGAAGACTCACTTCAATGATGGTGGGGTTTTTGACCAGATCTACAGCGGCCAGTAATTCCTGAGTGACAATGAAAAGGCGACCTGAGAAGGTCGCCTTTTTTGTGCGGACTCGGCTGCTCGCGATGGCTGTCGTCCAGTCGATTATCTGTTGCCTGACACTTCGCATTCGCGAGCAAGCCCGCTCCCACATTTGATCTCTGTTGAACACAAATTTGTGTCCGCTGAAGATCAAATGTGGGAGCGGGCTTGCTCGCGAAGAACGATAACGCGGTGTTACTGCAGGATTGCAGGTCAGCGTTACATCGGTGGTGTCACACCGTCCTTGCCGGCAGAGATGGATTGCGCGGTCAGTGTGCCGTCAGCGTTTTGGGTGACGAACGTGACGATCTTCACCCCCACTTTCAGCAAGCTGCGATCCCCCGGCACCAGGTTGACGATCGGCACGTCCTCCGGCACCAGGATCTTCTGCTGGCCGCCCTTGTAATTGACGGTCAACACCCGGCCGTTGCTGACCACCAGATCACCGACGCTGCCATTGGTCATGCTGCTGCCCTTGGCCAGATCGAACGGTCGGTGGCCGTCGCCGCTGCCGGCCAGTTCCGGTGGGAAGACGTGGACTTCCAATGCCTTGAGGGTGCCGTCCTCCTGTGGGACGGCGGCCGAGCCGATGTAGCTGCCAGGTTTGATGTCTTCAATATTGGCCAAGGTAACGGCGCGGACTTTGGTGTCCTGGGTCAGGTTGATCACCACGTTTTCGCCGCTGTTGACGTGGACCTTCAACACGTCCGGGCTCACGCCGGTGATCTCGCCGCGCACGCCAAGGCGCGTGCCCGGCGCGTCAGCAGCCTGCGCGAGACCCACCGTGAACAAGGTGATCAAAGTAATCGCTGAAACGCCGCGAATCAGGTGACGGAACATCGCGTTCATGGAAGTGCCTTCCGGTTGAGAATCGTGAAGAGACAACATAAGCACGCTATCGAACTAGATGTAAGTGAATGTATCATCAGACCTCAACGTTTTGACGCAAGGTTCACCGAGGGACATCACAGACGTCCGTCACTCATTCCGCAAAGGAATGATTGCTATCACTCCAATCCCACTTCCGCCGTTCCGGTCAGCCCATTAGCCTGCGTGCATTCCTTCTGTTCAGCGAGACACGTTATGAACCCAGCAACCCAGGTGCCCCATGGCACCGCGACAATGACCCGAGGCATGGTGCTGCTGTTCGCCTTTTGCTGCGGCGCGATCGTCGCCAACATCTATTACGCCCAACCGATCATCGGCCTGATCGCGCCGGACATCGGCCTGACCAGCACCATGGCCAGTTTCATCGTGTCCTTGACCCAGATTGGTTATGCGCTGGGCCTGTTCTTTCTGGTGCCGCTGGGCGATCTGCTGGAAAACCGCCGGTTGATGATCATCACCACGGTGGTGGCGATTGCCAGTTTGCTGGGCGCTGCGTTTACCGATCAGCCGAACGTGTTTTTGTTGATCTCGTTGCTGGTGGGTTTCAGTTCGGTGTCGGTGCAGATCCTGATTCCGCTGGCGGCGCATTTGGCGCCGGAGGAATCGCGTGGCCGTGTGGTCGGCGGGATCATGGGCGGTTTGCTGCTGGGGATTCTGCTGGCGCGGCCCGTGTCCAGCGTGGTGGCCGACCACTTCGGCTGGCGGGCGATGTTTGTCATTGCGGCGGCGTTGATGGCAGCGATCAGCATCGTGCTGGCCCTGACGATTCCCAAGCGTCAGCCTGACCACAGTGCTTCTTATGGCCAGTTGTTGGGGTCGCTGTGGACGCTGTTGCGTCAACAACCGGTCTTGCGTCAGCGTGCGTTTTACCAAGGTTGCATGTTTGCCACGTTCAGCTTGTTCTGGACCGCCGTGCCGCTGGAGCTGGCGCGCAATCATGGCTTGTCGCAAACCCAGATCGCGATCTTCGCCCTGGTCGGCGCCATTGGTGCCATCGCCGCGCCCATCGCCGGTCGCCTCGCCGATGCCGGCCACACGCGCGTCGCCTCACTGCTGGCCCTGCTGTTTGCCAGTCTGAGTTTCCTGCCCGCCTTCATCCATCCGGCCTACAGCGTCATTGGCCTCGCGGTGACGGGCGTGGTCCTCGACTTCTGCGTGCAGATGAACATGGTCCTCGGCCAGCGCGCCGTCTACGCCCTCGACGCCAAGAGCCGCAGCCGCCTGAATGCGCTGTACATGACCAGCATATTCATCGGCGGCGCGTTTGGTTCTTCGGTGGCCAGCGCGGTGTATGAGCATGGCGGCTGGTTGTGGATCGTGATGGTGGGTAGCGCGTTTCCGCTGTTGGCGTTGTTGCGGTTTTTGAGTGTTTCAGAAAAGCGTTCGCTCGCTACCGCGTGAACCGGCAAAAGCTTCGCGGGCAAGCCTCGCTCCTACAGGGTTAGCGAATAACCTGTAGGAGCGAGGCTTGCCCGCGAAGGCGATTTGACTGACGCCACTCAATGCCGAACCAGCTTCTCCATCGCCGCATCCGCCAGAAAGGAAGAGCGACTTTTGACATTGTGCTCTCGCACATACCGGTCAATGCGCTGAATCACGTAGCCGGGCAGCGTCACGTTGACCTTCTCGGTCTTGCCCATATAGGGCGAGATGTCCAGCTCCAGCATTCCCCAGCCCATCTCGGCAAACTCTGGATTGCCACGGTGCGCAGCCGCAGAAGTCGGCATGGGAATCGGCTCCCCGTCCGCCGTCATCTCTTGCAGCATGATGTGGGCGACTTCCACTGCCGCGTTGTAGGCATCTTCAAAGGTATCCCCGGCCGTAACCGCGCCTGGGATATCGGGGATCTGAATACCGATGGCGGTGTTCTCGTCGCCCCACTCGATACAGATTGGATATTGCATTATGGATCTCCTGCGTAACTGGCTTGCGGGCAGTAAAGCCCGGCTCGCCTCCTGATGCTTTTGACCGTCCCGATCGGTAAATCCTTTTTCGGATGGGGCACGGGAATCGTGTATGGGTTGTAACGGTGAGTGAAGATGTGATGGCTGCCGGTGACCCTATCCAGCGTCCAGCCCGCCTCCATCAGTTCCTTGATCAATAACCTGCTCTGCACCACCAGCCTCCTTGCTCCGGCCAAACAAAAGTAACCCTAGAGTTATCTTTACTCAAGCACAAAAATGCGGATTACGACGCTCGGTTGTTTTACAGAGTGTGATTGCGGGCCGCGCTTGGCGTGATCCGTTACAGTTCTAACCGACAACACACCTCCAATGTGGGAGCGGCGGTGCGACTTGCTCGCGAAAGCTGACTGACATTCAGCATTGATGTCGACTGACACGCCGCCTTCGCGAGCAAGCCCGCTCCCACATTTTGATCTTCACAAGGACTTTCGATGGATCGCCTGGCCGCAATGGAAACCTTCGTCTATGTGGTGGAAACCGGTTCGTTTTCCGCCGCCGCACGACGCCTGAATATCGGCCAGCCCGCCGTGTCGAAAACCATCGCGCAACTGGAAACACGGCTGGCGGTTCGGCTGCTGTTGCGCTCCACCCGTGGCCTGACACCCACCGAAGCCGGCCTGGCCTTTTTCGAGCGGGCCAAGCGGGCTATCGAAGAAGCCGATGAAGCCGACAATGCCGCTCGCGGTGCCGCCAGCGGCCTGACCGGCAACCTGCGAATCTGCGCCGCCGTGACCTTCGGCCGGCTGCACATCGTTCCGCACCTGGGGCCATTTCTCGAACAGAACCCGGCGCTGAACATCGACCTGATGCTGGATGATCGCAACGTCAATCTGGTGGAAGAAGGCGTCGATGTTGCCCTGCGGCTGGGCGCGCAGAGCGATTCAGGCCTCACTGCCCGCAAGATTGCCGAATGCCGGCGCGTGGTGCTGGGTACGCCCGCCTATTTTGAAAAGCACGGCGAGCCCACCTGCCCTGCCGATCTGGGCAAACATCAAGCAGTCGTTTATTCCTTGGGTGGCGGTGCCCATTGGCAGTTTCAGAAGGCCGATGAAGAGCAGTCAGTCGCCATCAGCGGCAGGATTCGCATCAACGCCGCCGAGGGTCTGCGTGCAGCCGTCTTGGCCCATCAGGGGCTGACCCTGGCATCCGAATGGATGTTCGCGCCGGAGTTGGCCAACGGTGACGTCAGGGCAGTAATGACGGACTGGACGCTGGCCAATCAGGACCTGTGGGCGGTGTTTCCGACCGGAAGAATGGCCAGCGCCAAGGCCCGGGCGTTTGTTGAGTATGTGCAGGGGTTGCTGGCAAAAGAGGTCTGATTTTTCGATTGTTTCGTTTATTGCGATTTTCGATTGATTCGAATAGCCTGCCAGCATCGCTCATACAAAACATTGGAAATCATCATGCAAACGGTCATTCATCCACCGATCAACTTGCCCATGGAGCGCGAAGTCAAGGCGGCCATTGAAGGCCAACGTGCCTTGGCGGCTTACCTTGCCACTCAATTCGAAACCCAGCACATCCAGATTTTCGATGAGCAAAACGAAGCTCATCGCGTCGAACTCCCGACCTCGGCGCTTCGATTGCTGGTCGATATCCTCGCAGCGCTGGCAGAAGGCAATGCGGTGAAAGTGGTCCCGGTTCACGCCGAACTGACCACCCAGGAGGCAGCAGACCTGCTCAACGTCTCACGCCCACACCTCATCAAACTGCTTGAAACTGGCGAGTTGTCCTACCACAAAACCGGCAAGCACCGACGTGTGCGTTTTGCCGATTTGATGGACTATAAAAACCGGCGCGACACTGCCAGCGAGCAAGCAATGACGCTTCTTGCGGAGCAGGCACAAGCGTTAAGGACAGGATACGAGTGAGGCACTCCTCTTTTACCGCTGTATATGACGCCTGTGTGCTGTACCCCGCGCCCCTGAGAGATTTTCTGATGTGGCTCGCGCTCTCTGGGCGTTTCAGGGCGAAATGGTCTTTGGAGATACACAACGAATGGAAACGCAATCTGCTGAAAAATCGTCTGGATCTCACTGCAGAACAATTGAACCGCACATCCGAGCTGATGGATCAGGCCTTACCCGATGCTTGTGTAGCGGGTTACGAAGACCTGATCGAAGGATTAACCCTTCCCGACATCAATGATCGACATGTGCTGGCAGCCGCCATTCGCTGCAATGCCAGCGTCATCGTCACGTTCAATCAGAAAGACTTTCCCTGTTCAGCATTGGGGCCTTTTGGTATCGAGGCCCAGCATCCTGATGAGTTCGTTGACAACCTCTTTGGCCTGGATCCGGCAGCGGTAGTCGCGGCGGCGCAACGCCAACGAAAGCAGCTAAAGATGCCGCCGATGAACGTCAGCACCTACCTTGATCTTTTGCTGCGCCAAGGCCTGGTTCAATCGAGCAAGGCATTGACCCGGTATCGGGCCATTCTCTGAACTCCACTGCTAAAGCACACACCCATCAAATCCAACCCTGACATTCCCCGGCAACTCGCTCTGGTGCTGCATCAACCACGCATCCAGCGCATGCCCGACATGCGTCAACACCGCCAACGCCGGTTGCAACGCCTCGATACAGCGCAGCGCCAGGTTCAGGTCGTTGTGGTTGCGTGGCGTTTGGGGCTGCGGCGGCATTGAGCAGTCGAGGACCAGCAGATCCAGTGGTTCGCGTTGCAACCGGGCTGTTGTGGCTGGCGGCAGGCCCACGGTGTCGGTGAGGTAAGCGATCCGTCGCCCCTCGCCTTCCAGCAGATAACCCATCGTCGGTTTGGAGTGTTGCAGCGGTAACGCCGTGACGCTGAGCGTTGCGAACTGCCGGGTTTCGAAGGCGTTGAACGGTTGGCTGAAATCGAGAATTCCGGGATGTTTGTAGAGATCGGCCAGGCCTTCCGGGTCCGCCGGGCCGTGCACTGGAATCACCAGGCCCTGGCCCCAGCGCAGGTGCAGCAACCCCTGGGCGTGATCGGCGTGATAGTGGGTCTGGAAGATGCCGTTGAAGCTGCGCGGCGGGAAGCGTTGGGTCAGGTCGGGCAGACCGCTGTCGATCAGCCAGCGTTGATCGCCGCATTCGATCAACGCGCTGCACGGGCGGCGCTTGCGGCGTTCATCGTTGCGGGCCAGGTTGCAGGCCGCGCACTCGCAGCCGTAGACCGGCACCTGCCGGGCGTCTCCGGTGCCCAGTAATGTCAGGCGCATACGGCTTGCCCGTCGACGCAGGCCAGTAGCGTTTCGACGGTGTGCTGCAACGGCCCGGAATTGTCGATCAGGCACAACGCCGGATCATTGCCTTCGAGCAGGCGCTCGCTGAAACGGGCATTGCGCGCCAGCCGCGCCTCAACCTCGGCGACGGATTCACGCCCCCGGGCCAGCAAACGCTGACGCAAGACCGCTTGATCCACGGTCAGCAACACCACCAGCACGTTCGGATAACGCAGGCGAGTGGCCGGCAGATGACCGCGCGAGCCGTTGACCAGCACGTCCTGCCCCGCCGCCAGCCACTCGTCGATTTCGCGAGGGATGCCATACGCCAGACCATTGGCGTGCCAGCTCAGGGCAAACGCGCCCCGAGCCTCCATCTCGGCGAACTGTTGCGCACTGACGCCCAGCGCCGCCTCCCCGACGGCTTCCGCCGAACGCGTGATGACCCGCCGCACAATGCAGCAACCGCGTTCGTCCAATCGCGTTCGCGCGGCATCCAGCAGGCTGTCCTTGCCGGAACCCGAAGGGCCGATGAGATAGATCAACCTGCCCGCCATCAAAACACCCTCTTCGCTTGTCGCCAGACTTGTTGCACCACCGGCAATCCGTCTTGAGTCTTGGCTTGCAGCAGATCCGCGCGCAAACCGACAGCAATCTCGCCGCGATCACTCAGCCCCGCCGCTCGGGCCGGTGCCAACGTGACCATGCGCACCGCCTCGGCCAGGTCGCACTGATTGTCCAGGGCGGCCAAAGCAAACGCCGCTTGCAGCAGACTGGCCGGGTAATAGTCACTGGAAAGAATATCCAGCAACCCTTCAGCGGCCAAGTCTGCGGCGGCGACGTTACCCGAGTGAGAGCCGCCGCGAACGATGTTCGGTGCGCCCATCAGCACGCTCATGCCCAACTGCTGGCAGCCGCGCGCCGCCTCAAGCGTGGTCGGGAATTCGGCGATGGTCATGCCGTAGCGCGCCGATTCTTCGACGTGCTCCAGGGTCGCATCGTCATGGCTGGCCACCGACAAGCCACGCGCCAGGCAATGCTCGACAATCGCCGCGCGATAGCGGGTGCTGTACTCGCGGGAATTGGCCTTCTGCAGGACGATGAATTCATCCATCAGCGCCGTACTCAGGTGGTACTTGCCCATGTAGTACTCACGGTACTTGGACTCCAGAACGAATTGACGCTGGCCCGGCGAGTGGTCCATCACCGACACCAGTTGCACCAGCGGATGCTCCACCAGATCGCGGAATACGCTCAAGGTGTCGGGATGGCAGAGCTCGCAACGCAGGTGCAAACGGTGCTCGGCGCGGGTCAGGCCGGCATCGGATGCACCGGAGATCGCCTCGAGCATGGCCGGCAATTTCTGCATGCGATTGCCCTTGGGATTCACATCGCCGATGGACACCGCATCGAACACCGTGGTGATGCCGGCCGCGATGATTTGCGCGTCGTGGCTGAGCACCGCCGAGGTCGACGGCCAGTCCACGCCGGGACGCGGGGTCATGTGCCGTTCCAGGTTGTCGGTGTGCAACTCCACCAATCCCGGCAGCAGGAAATCACCGTTGAGGTCTTGCGCCTGGGGCAACTGGCTGAGGCCTTCGGCGATGTCGGCGATCAAGCCATCACGCAGCACCAGAGTGCCGAGGAACACACGGTCAGCGGTGACCAGTCGGGCATTGCTGAGGATCTGTTCAGCGGGCATCGGCGTATTCCTCGTGGTTCACGGCAGCAGGGGTCATGTCGAGATGGCGATCGGCAACCGCCTCACGGGCAGCGCGGTCGTGGAAAATGCCGATCAGCGCGGCACCCGCCTCTTTCGCTTCATTCATCAGTTCCAGCACAACCTGGCGATTGGTCTCGTCGAGGGAAGCGGTGGGTTCATCGAGCAACATCACCGGCCAGGCCACCATGAAGCCACGGGCAATGTTGACCCGCTGCTGCTCGCCACCGGAAAAGGTGCCGGGCGCCAATTGCCAAAGGCGTTGAGGAATATTCAGTCGACTCAGCAACAGCTCGGCACGCGATTGCGCCAGCGATCTGGACCAGCCGCGAGCCAGCGCCGGCTCCATCACCACGTCCAGGCACGCGACGCGCGGGATCACCCGCAGAAACTGGCTGACATAGCCCAGCGTCTGCTTGCGCACCTGAAGAATGTCCCGGGGCTCGGCGCCCACCAGCTCCAGCCAACGGCCTTGGTCCTGCACACGGATGCTGCCGCCCGCTGGCAGATAGTTGCCGTACAGAGTGCGCAACAAGGTGCTTTTACCGGCACCGGACTGGCCATGCAGCACCAGGCACTCACCGGCCTGCACGCTGAAATTCACCCCGCGCAGCACGTTCAGGACCACGCCATTCTGTTGATGCAGAGTGAAGGTTTTCGAGAGGTCACGGACCTCGATCAAGGTATTCATCGCTCGGATTCCACAGATTGACGGGACTTCACGGCTGCAACACCGAAGACACCAGCAGTTGCGAGTAAGGGTGCTGCGGATCGTCGAGGATCTGGTCAGTCAGGCCGGTTTCCACCACCCGCGAGCGCCGCATCACCATCAACCGATCGGCCAGCAGACGGGCCACGGCCAGGTCGTGGGTGACGATCACCACCGCCAGGTCTAGCTCACGCACCAACCCGCGCAGCAGGTCGAGCAAACGGGCTTGCACCGACACATCGAGGCCGCCTGTCGGTTCGTCCATGAACACCAGGCGCGGGCTCGACACCAGATTGCGGGCGATTTGCAACCGTTGTTGCATGCCGCCGGAGAAGGTCCGGGGCAAGTCGTCGATGCGCAGCGGGTCGATTTCCACCTGGCTCAGCCAGTCGATCCCTGCCCCGCGCAGTTGCTGGTAATTGCGTACGCCTTGGGCCATCAAGCGTTCGCCGATGTTGGCGCCGGCGGACACGCCCATGCGCAAACCGTCGCGAGGGTTCTGTTCGACGAAGCCCCATTCGGTGCGCAGCAAGGTCCGGCGTTCGGCTTCGCTGGCGCTGTAGAGGTCAAGCCACGCGCCGTCCTTGCCGCGATAGCCGATGCTGCCGCGCTGGGGTGACAAGCGTCCGCTGAGCAACGAGAGCAAGGTCGATTTGCCGGAACCGGATTCACCGACAATCCCCAGCACCTCACCGGGATACAGGTCGAAACTGACGTCCTGGCAACCCTTCTCCGGGCCGTACAACAGCGACAGATCGCGCACTCGCAGCATGGGCTCGGCCGTCGCGGTGGACAGATGGTTTTTCAGCGCCTGGTTCATTGGCCCTGCTCCTGCTGGCTGACGCGCTGGGCGCAGTAATAGGTGTCGGAACAGACGAAAAGCTGGGTCCCGGCGTCGTCGATGATCAGCTCGTCGAGGAACGAATCGTGGCTGCCACACATGGCGCAGCACTCGTCCCACTGCTGCGCTTCGAAGGGGTGATCCTCGAAGTCGAGGCTGGTGACTCTGGTGTACGGCGGCACCGCGTAGAGACGCTTCTCGCGACCGGCGCCGAACAGCATCAGCGCCGGGCTCATGTCGAGTTTCGGGTTGTCGAATTTGGGGATCGGCGACGGGTCCATCACGTAGCGTTCATCGACCATTACCGGGTAGGCGTAGGCCGTGGCGATGTGGCCGAAGGTGGCGATGTCTTCGTAGAGTTTGACGTGCATGACCCCGTAATCATTGAGGGCGTGCATGGTCCGGGTCTCGGTTTCCAACGGCTCGATAAAGCGCAACGGCTCCGGGATCGGCACCTGATAGACCATGATCTGATCGGCGTGCAGCGGCGTTTCCGGGATGCGGTGGCGGGTCTGGATCACCGTGGCGTCCGGGGTGCTTTCGGTGGTCGCGACGCCTGCGGTGCGCGCAAAGAAGCGGCGAATCGACACGGCGTTGGTGGTGTCGTCGGCGCCTTGGTCGATGACTTTGAGCACGTCGTCAGCCCCGAGAATCGCCGCGGTCAATTGCATGCCGCCAGTGCCCCAGCCGTAAGGCAACGGCATCTCGCGCCCGCCGAACGGCACCTGATAACCGGGGATCGCCACGGCCTTGAGCAAGGCGCGGCGGATCATCCGTTTGGTCTGTTCGTCGAGGTAGGCGAAGTTGTACGCGGTGTCGCGCACTGACGCCTGGGTCACGTCATTCATGGCTGTGGCCCTCGGCAGGCTTGCGCAGTTTGCGGATCAGTTCCAGTTCGGCCTGGAAGTCCACGTAGTGAGGTAATTTGAGGTGCGAGACAAACCCGGCGGCCTCGACGTTGTCGCAGTGCATCAGCACGAATTCTTCCTGCTGCGCCGGGGACTCGATCTCTTCGTTGAACTCCTTGGCGCGCAGTGCGCGGTCGACCAGCGCCATGCTCATGGCCTTGCGTTCGGCATGCCCGAAGGCCAGGCCGTAGCCGCGCGTGAACTGCGCCAGCTCAGTGGCCGAGCCGACGAACTGGTTGACCATCTCGCACTCGGTGACTTCGATGCTGCCCAGGTTGATCGGGAAGCCCAGCTCTTCCGGATCGATCCACACCTCCACTTCACCGATGCGAATCTCGCCGGCGAACGGGTGGTTGCGGCCATAACCGCGTTGGGTCGAATACCCCAGCGCCAGCAGAAAACCTTCATCGCCACGGGCCAGTGCCTGCAACCGCTGGGCGCGGCTGGCCGGCAGTTCCAGCGGATCGCGGGTGATGTCCGCCACCGTGTCGCTGTTGTCGGATTCGTTCTTGATCAAGCCTTCCTTGGCCAGCAAACCGAGGACCCGAGGGCACGGTTCGAGGCTGGCGTTCGGGGTGGTTTGCGGTCCCGGGTATTCGCCTTCGGCGAGCAGTGCAAAGTCCAGCAGGCGATGGGTGTAATCGAAGGTCGGACCCAGCAACTGGCCGCCCGGCACGTCCTTGAACGTGGCCGACAGACGCCGGCTGAGTTGCATGTTCGACGTGTCGATCGGCAGGCTCGGGCTGAAACGCGGCAACGTGGTGCGATAGGCGCGCAGCAGGAAGATGGCTTCGACCAGATCGCCCGCCGCTTGCTTGATCGCCAACGCAGCCAGTTCTTCGTCGTACAGCGAGCCTTCGCTCATCACCCGCGCCACGGCCAACGGCAGTTGCTGACGGATCTGCTCGACGCTCAGCTCAGTGATCGAGGTGTCGCCCCGGCGCTTTTTCGCCAGCAGACGGTGGGCATTGTCGATGGCCTGTTCGCCACCCTTGACGGCTACGTACATCAGACACGCTCCTGTGCGATGCGGGTGCTGCGTGGCAGGCCGATCAGGTCATGGCCGGCGGCGAATAACAGGTCCAGCCCGCGGGGGAATTCGTTGCGTCGTTCGCGTTCGGACCAGAAGCCTTCGGCCACCGGTAGCGCGACGCCGTGCGCGGTCTCGATCCCCGGCCCGCGCCACGCCAGCCCTGCCCCGCCGTCGAGGTTCGGCAGTTGAACCAGCAAGGTGCAGGACTGATCGGGGTAGCGGTCGTTGCCGTGATCGAAGCCGCTGAGGTCGAGCAGGTCCTCGGCAGTGAGCAAGGCGAACCGCGCGTCTTCGCGATTGGCGGTCAGCGGGCAGCCGCAGTGGAACGCCAGGTTGGCGCGAATCAGCGGCGTGTCGAAGGACGGCGCTAGCCACAGCGGCGTGTCGACATCCAGCAAGGCCAGGCACAACGCGTAGGTCGCTGGCGCCAGGCCTTCAAGGCTCGGCGTGGCGTGCAAGGTCTGGATCAAACCGGGACCGGCGAGTGCCTTGAGTGCCGCGCGAAAACTGCGTTGGGCCTCCAGCACCGGGTCGGTAAACGCCGGTTGCAACAGCTGTGCGCTCATCAGTTTTCTCCTCGCACGAGGGTGAAGAATTCGACTTTGGTAGCGGCGGTGTCCGCCTCTTTTTGCGCCCGGCGGTCGGCCTGGGCCTTGGCCAGCGGCGTGATCACTTCATCGAGCCAATGACGCTGTTGCGTGCCTTGCAAATGCGCGTCGGCCAGGGCGGCCAGTTCGGCGTGGACCTTGTCGCGCCCCGCCAGGTAGCTGTAGCCGGTACGGCCATCGGCCAGGCGCACCACACAACGGGTCACGCTCATTTCGCCGACGTTGAACGGCGCACCGTTGCCGCCCATGCGACCACGAACCAGGGTCATGCCGATTTCCGGGGCGCGGATCAGTTGGTATTCGATGTCGCGCAGTGCGGCTTCGTGGGGCTGCAATTCACTGCGACGGGCGCGGGCCAGCACGCCGATCCAGTGTTGCCGCTCGGTGTGCGGAGCAAGGTTCTTCATTGAGTTCTCCATCAAGTGACGACCTGATACTGGAAGCGATCCGAACGGCTGGTAGACTGGGCCAGCTCCACCGGGTGACCGTCGCGGTCGCGGGAAAGGGTGAACACACTCAGCGCCGGCAAATGCCGGGGCATCATCAGCAACGCGGCTTCTTCGCGACTCGGCAAACGGGCGCCGATCAGGCTCAGGGTGCGGGTCAGCGGCATGTCGCGTTCGCTCAGGTACTGGCGCAATGAGCCGCCGGTGTAGTCCGCCAGCAGCGGCGCGTGACTGGCGCAGTAGCGATGGCGGATCAGGCTGACGGGCTGGTGATCGAGCTTGCGCAGGGTCTGCAGTTCGATCATCGGCGCCATCTCGGCAAGCCCCAGGTGTGCCGCTTCTTCGCGGCTGGCGAAGCAGTAACGGCGCTTGAGCAGCACCGCTTCGACGCCCAGCCCCTGAGCCGACAACGACTGGCTGTAGGCGCTGTCGGCGGCCATGGGGTAAATCAGCGGGCGCTCCAGCACCTGCGTGCCTTTGCCCTGGCGGCGCAACAGGCTGCCTTCGAACACCAGCTCGTCGATGGCGCGGCGCAAGGTATGGCGGTTGACGCCGAAACGCTCGGCCAACTGCACCTCGGCCGGCAGGAAGTCCCCGGCCTGATAATCGGCCAGTTCACGGCGCAGGATGTCGGCCAATTCGCGGTACACCGGCTCATCTTGTCTAGACAACTGCATGCTTAAAAAAAAGCGCCCAGGGGCACCCCTCCGAAATTCAGATGAACTGCTTGCGCAGGCGTTGCGAGAGGATGTCGATCAGACTCACGACCACGATGATCACCAGCAAGACCGCACACGTCTGAACGAACTGGAAGGCGCGAATGTTCTCCCAGAGAATCACCCCGATCCCGCCGGCACCGACCATTCCGACCACCGTCGCCGAGCGCACGTTGGCCTCGAAGCGGTACAGCGCGTAGGACACCCACAGCGGCATCACTTGCGGAATCACCCCGTAGATGACTTCTTGCAGGGCACTGGCACCGGTGGCGCGAACCCCTTCAACCGGGCCCGGATCGATCGCCTCGACGGCTTCGGCAAACAGCTTGGCGAGCACGCCGGTGGTGCTGATCCACAGCGCCAGTACGCCGGCGAAGGGGCCCAGGCCAACCGCCACGACGAACAACATGGCGAAGACCATTTCGTTGATCGAACGGAAGGCGTCCATCACCCGACGCAGCGGCTGGTGGATCCACCACGGGGTGATGTTTTCCGAGCAGAGAATCCCCAGGGGGATCGAGCAGACAATCGCCAGTACCGTGCCCCACAGGGCGATTTGTACGGTGACGATCATCTCCTTGAGGTAGGAGCGCCATTCGTGGAAGTCCGGCGGAAAGAAATCGGCGGCGAAAGTCGCCATGTTGCCGGAGTCGCGGTACAGCGCCATCGGGTTCATCTCGGCGCCGTGCCAGGCCCAGGCCAGCAGGACCAGGAACAGGCCCCAACCGGCGTACTGCGGCCAGGTGCGCTTGCCGACAGCTTCAGCGTGCAGAGTGGTCATGAGGGTTCCTTGAAAAGTACGACACATGCGTAATGCCAGATGCAAACCTTGTGGGAGCGGGCTTGCTCGCGAAGACTGAGTGTCAGTCGACATCAATGCTGCCTGTCACGCCGCCTTCGCGAGCAAGCCCGCTCCCACATTTGTCCTGCGGTGAATCAGCCGGCGTTGGCGGTCTTTTTGTCGCTCTTCTCGAGCAAGGTGATGCGCTCTTGCAGCTTGGCCAGTTCGGCATCGATATCGGCCAGGCGCTTGGCCTTGTCGGCCGCCTCAAGCTTGGTGTCGGCGCTGATGGTGGTGCGCTGCTTGAACAGTTCAAGCTGACGGATCGGCAGCAGTTGGTCGTCGCTGGACTTGAGGAACTTGCCCAGTTGCATGCCCGCGAGCACGGCTTTCTCGGAATCGGTGTTGCCGTAGTTGAAGATGAAATTGCGGATCTTGGTCTTCTCGCTGTCGCTCAGGGCCTTGCTCCACACCAGTGGGTCAGCAGGGATCAGCGGCGACTTCCAGATCACCTTGAGCAGTGCAGCCTTGTCCGGCTGGGTGACTTCCAGACGGTCCCAGCTTTCGGTGTTGAAGGTCGCGACATCCAGTTGCCCTTTGGCCACGCTCAAGGCGTTGACCTCATGGCTGGAGTTGAGGGTGCGCTTGAACGCGGTGGCCGCATCGACGCCGTTCTTGGCGAACACGTAGTAGCCCGGCACCAGGTAGCCGGACGTCGAGTTCGGATCACCGTTGCCGAAGGTCAGGGACTTGGCGTTCTTGAGCATGTCTTCCACGGAATTGATCGGGCTGTCCTTGCGCACGATCAGCACGCTCCAGTACCCGGCGGCACCGTTGGCGGCGGCGGTCTGGGCGAAAATTTCGCCGTTGGAACGGTCCACCGCTTCCATGGCGGCCTTGTTGCCCAGCCAGGCCACATCGACCTTGTTGAAGCGCATGCCCTGGATCAGCCCGGCATAGTCCGAGGCGAAGGTGGCGTTGATCTTCAGGCCGGTTTTCTTCTGCATGTCATCGAGAAACGGCTGCCAGATGCTCTTCAGGTTCTGCGAAGATTCAGTGGACATGATGCCGAAGTTGATGGCTTTTTCTTCAGCCTGGGCGGTGCCTAGTACGCAACTGGCGAGCAACGCGGCGCCAGCAAAAACGCGACCGATACGGTTCAACATGGAAAGGATTCCTTGGGGTGCGCTATAGGAAAAAGTGGGTGTTCACACGCGAGCCAGCACCAATCGGGGGACGGGTTCGGTGCGGCGGGTCTGGTCGGAAAACATCAGGCTGGTGTCAATGTCGGCACCGTACAAATCGTTGAGAAACTGGCTGCTCAGGTCAGCCGCGAGGCCGTCGAAATGAATGCGTCCGCCCTTGAGCGCCACGGCGCGGGGGCAATAACGCGTGGCGTAATCGACTTGATGCAGGGTGACTACCACGGTCTTGCCGTCGCGACGGTTGATGTCGGCGAGGATTTCCATGACCTTGCGGGCGGATTCCGGGTCGAGGGAGGCGATGGGTTCGTCGGCCAGAATCACTTCGGCGCGCTGGGTCAGGGCTCGGGCGATGGCTACCCGTTGTTGCTGACCGCCGGACAGGGTCGAGGCCCGTTGCGCCGCCAGATCGGCCAGGCCGACGCGATCCAGCGACGCCATGGCGAACTGTTTTTCTTCGGTATTGAACAGGCTCAAATTGCCACGCCAGCGCGGCATGCGCCCCAGGCAACCGAGCAATACGTTGTCGAGCACGCTGAGGCGGTTGACCAGGTTGAACTGCTGGAAGATGTAGCCGATGTCGGCGCGCAAGCGGCGGACCTTGCCATTCAGCCGGCCGGAAGCTTGCACTTCACGCCCGAGCACCTTGACGCTGCCGCCGTTGTGGCGATCGCAACAGGCCAGGCCCGCGAGGTGGCGCAGCAAAGTGGACTTGCCGGAGCCGGAAGCGCCAATCAGCGCGACCATCTCACCGGCCGCGATGGTGAGTTCGAGGTCGACCAATGCGCTTTTACGCGCAAAGGTCTTGTTCAGATGATCGACATGGATAGCTGCGTTCATGGGCTTCTCTGTCTGGTTGAACAGCCGTCCATGGCCGCTTTGAAGTTCAACCGACTTTAGGCACGGGCTGTGTCAGCCCTATGACTCGCACAAGTCGCTGGAATAACTATTTGATGAAGGTTTTGTGAAAGGTTGAGCCGAATCGACCCCGCAACCAGTCCAGGGATTTCACGATTCCGGGTTCATTGGAGATCCCTGTGGGAGCGGGCTTGCTCGCGAAGACGGTCTGACAGCCAACCCATCTCCCGCAGGTGCACCGCATTCAAATGTGGGAGCGAGCCTGCTCGCGAAGGTCGTCAACGATGACGCGTTTAAACAGGATAAACGCCGCGCATTCAAAACCTTCGCGAGCAAGCTCGCTCCTACAGGGTTCAACCACGATCCTGCGCCCACAAAAAAAGGCGACCCGAAGGTCGCCTTTGTGTCACTGCCCGAACTGCCGTCCCAACCCACCCGGCACCCCATGGATATCCGTCTCTTCCCATGGCCCTTCAGGACTGATCGACCGGCTCCAGCCGTTATCCCAGCGGTAGTAGGTCCGCTGGCGGTAGAACGTGTTCGGTTGACCATCCAGCACATACACCCCGAGCTTCGGATCCCAGTGACTTTCACCGCCCGGTGGGGGCGCGAAGCTGGCCGATGTGCGCGGCAATGGTTTGGCAGGCTTGGCCGGAATGCTCGGCTTGCTCGGCGTCGGTGATGTCGACGGCGTGGGCTTGGGCTGCGACGGCGGGATCGGCGGCAGCGACGTCGGCTCGGGTCGCTGGACCGCACAAGCGCTCAGCCCCAAAACCAGACTGAGCAGGGTGATACGAGCGATGGCGGTCATGGTGGCGTTTCCTGTTATTTATCCGGGCTGTCGATGGTCAGTTGTTGCTGCGCAGTCGTGCTGCTGGCCAGAGGCTGGCTGCGACCGACCCACTCGCCGGCAGTCGGTTGGCCAGCGCGGGAGATGCGCGCAACCAGTTGGACTTCAGGGAAGTTCGACAGTTTCAACTGCGGCATCATTGCGTCGGCATCGCCCAGTTCGACAGTGACGGGCAAGTCGGCTACGGTCAGGCGTTTCGCGGCCAACGGCGCCGGTGGGCCAGAAGTGGCGCGGGCGAAGATGAACACGCTGTCGCCCGGCTGGACCTTGGCTTTGAGCTCAGGCGCCAGGTCCACACGCACCTTGAGCAGCGCGGCGACCTTGGCCGCCGGTGCCTCGGCAACCTTGCCGCCGCTGGCGACCAGTTTCTCAGTGGCCCGTTTGATCCCGCCTTCCAGCGCGGCACGGGAACTGTCCGCCGGCGGCAATTGCGCCAGCAGTCGATTCCAGTAGTCGATGGCGTCCTGATAACGCTGGCTTTCAAACGCCGCGATACCCAGCAGGCCCAGGCTGGTGACTTCTTTCGGATCGGCCTTGAGCGCTTCGTCGGTCAGGGCTTGAACCTTGTCCGACCATTTCTTGCCGTCGGCGAAATACTGCGCCTGCGCCCATTGGCCGAGCAGCTCCGGTTGGCGACCGGCAAGGGTCACGGTGCGTTCGAAGAGCTTCGCCGCGTCGCCAGGACGATCCTGAGCCATGTAAGTGCGCCCAAGGAAGTACAAGCCTTCAGCGGAATCCGGCTGAGCCTCGACCGCGCGCTCCAGGCGACGGGTCATCTCTTCCATCGACTGCGGCGCCTGGGCAAATTCCCGGGTCAGCTCGACCTTGTCGCTGGCACCGAAATGCAGGTAAAGCCCAAGCCCCAGCACCGGCACCAGAATCGCCGCCAGCAGTGGCAACGGTTTGCCCAGGCGCGACACGCGCGGCGCCTCGACGCCTTCGGTATCCGCGAGCAATTCACGCGCCGCTTCGGCGCGACCGGTGTCCAGTTGCGCGGCGTCGAGCACACCCTCTTCCTGCTGAGTCTGCAACTCAGCCACGCGCTCCTGATACAGCGCGACGTTCAGGGCAGTACGATCCTCTTCCAGCTGGGCGCGACGGCCACGCAGGACAGGGATCAACAGAAAACTCAGGGCAACCAGAAGTAGCAGACCTGCAGCGAGCCAGAAATCAATCATTCTTGGTTTTATCCAACAGGTGGTCGAGGCGCTCGCGCTCCTCGGCAGAAAGCTCATCCTTGGTGTCAGCGCGTTGCACGCGACGACGGCGGACGATCACGGCGATAATCACAAAACCACCCAGCAACAGGCCGGCGGGGCCGAACCAGAGCACAGCAGTCTTGGTGGTCAGAGCAGGTTTGTAGCGGACGAAATCACCGTAGCGATCGACCATGAAGTCGATGATCTGCTGGTTGTCCTTGCCCTCGCCGAGCATGCGGAAAATCTCTTTGCGCAGGTCCGCGGCGATCGGTGCATTGGAATCGGCGATGTCCTGATTCTGGCACTTGGGGCAACGCAGTTCCTTGGTCAGTTCGCGAAAACGCTCGCGATCACTTTCCTTGGCGAACTCATAGGTGTCGATGGCCGCGTGCGCCACGCCGGCCATGCTCAAGCCCAACACCGCAGCGGCTATCCAGCGCTTCATGGCTTGGCCTCATCAACCAGCGCCTGATACTTGGCCGCCAGTTTTTCACGCCAGACCTGCTCGTCGATCACCCCGACGAACTTGTCGCGGATGATGCCCTTGGCGTCAATGAAGAAGGTTTCAGGAGCGCCGTACACACCCAGGTTCAAACCCAAGGTGCCTGCGTCGTCACGGATGTCCAGCTGATACGGGTTGTGGAATTCCACCAGCCACTTCAAGGCGTCGGCGTTGACGTCCTTGTAATTGATGCCGTAGATCACCACGCCCTTCTCGGCCAGTTTGTTCAGCACCGGGTGCTCGACCCGGCAGGAAATGCACCAGGTGCCCCAGACGTTGACCAGCGCCGGTTTACCGACAATGTCCGCCTTGGTCAGGGTCTTGTCGCCCTGCACTGCCGGCAGGGAAAACTCCGGGAACGGCTTGCCGATCATCGCCGAAGGCAACTCGGCCGGGTCCAGATACAGCCCGCGATAAAGGAAAACAGCCACCACCAGGAAAATCGCCAGTGGCAACAGCATCAACCAACGTCTCATGCAGTGGCTCCCGACATGCCCAGTGCTTCACGCACGCGGCTTTTCACCTTGACCCGATAACGCCGATCCAGCGCCGCCAGCACACCGCCCAAACCGGTAAGCAAGCCGCCGAACCAGATCCAGCGCACGAACGGTTTGACGTGCACGCGCACGGCCCAGGCGCCATCACCCAGCGGTTCGCCGAGGGCGACGTAGATGTCACGGGTGAAACCGGCGTCGATCCCGGCTTCGGTCATCACCGAGTTCTGCACGGTGTACAGACGTTTTTCCGGGTGCAGCACGCTGACTTCCTTGCCGTCGCGGACGACCCGCACGGTGCCCTTGTCGGAGGTGAAGTTCGGCCCCTCGAAGTGCTTGGCGCCTTCGAAAATGAAGTGGTAACCGGCCAGGTCCATGGACTCGCCCGGTGCCAGGCGCAAGTCGCGCTCGGCACTGTTCTGGCTCGACAGCACGACACCGAGGGCACACACGGCGATACCGAGGTGCGCGATCTGCATGCCCCAGTAGCTGCGGGTCAGGGTCGGCAGGCCTTTGATCAGGCCTTTGTGGCGCGTCTTGTCGACGATGTCACGCACACCGGCCAGCAACACCCAGGCGGCGAGCATGAAGGTCGCGATCACCGCCCAGTTGAAATCGCCGTAAGCGACGCCCGCCACCACGGCTAACGCGGCGCTGCCGAGCAATACGGGCGTGAGCATGTTCACCAGCCATTTCACCGGGGTGTCTTTCCAGCGCACCAGCATGCCGACCGCCATCACCACCATCAGCAAGCCCATCAGCGGAATGAACAGCGCGTTGAAGTACGGCGGGCCGACCGACAGCTTGGCGCCGGTCATTGCATCAAGAATCAGTGGGTACAAGGTGCCCAGCAGGATCATCGAGGCGGCCACCACCAGCACCAGGTTGTTGCCCAGCAACAGGGTTTCCCGGGACCAGAGGTTGAAGCCTACGTGGCTCTTCACCACCGGTGCGCGCAAGGCGAACAGCGTCAACGAACCACCGACCACAAACAGCAGGAATATCAGGATGAACACGCCGCGCTCCGGGTCGGAGGCAAAGGCGTGCACCGAGGTCAGCACACCGGAGCGCACCAGGAAGGTACCGAGCAAACTCAACGAGAAGGCCGCGATGGCCAGCAACACGGTCCAGCTCTTGAACACGCCACGTTTTTCCGTGACCGCCAACGAGTGAATCAGCGCGGTGCCCACCAGCCAAGGCATGAACGAGGCGTTTTCCACCGGGTCCCAGAACCACCAGCCGCCCCAGCCGAGTTCGTAGTAGGCCCACCATGAGCCAAGGGTGATGCCGATACCGAGGAAGGCCCAGGCGACAATGGTCCACGGACGCGACCAACGTGCCCACGCCGCATCAAGACGACCGCCGAGCAGCGCGGCAATGGCAAAGGCAAAGGCCACCGAGAAACCGACATAACCCATGTACAGCATCGGCGGGTGCACGATCAGGCCGATGTCTTGCAGCAACGGGTTGAGGTCACGACCGTCCGCCGGGATCTGCGGCAGGATGCGCGCGAACGGGTTCGAGGTGAGGATCAGGAACAACAGGAAACCGGTGCTGATCATGCCCATCACCGCCAACACGCGAGCGAGCATGACTTGCGGCAACTGCCGGGAGAACACCGACACCGCGAACGTCCAGCCACCGAGGATCAACGCCCAGAGCAGCAACGAACCTTCATGAGCGCCCCAGACCGCGCTGAACTTGTAGTACCACGGCAAGGCGCTGTTGGAGTTGCTGGCGACGTAGTCCACCGAGAAGTCGTCGGTCATGAACGCGTAGGTCAGGCAACCGAAGGCGAACACCAGAAAGGTGAACTGGCCCCAGGCTGCGGGTTGAGCGAGGCTCATCCACAAGCGGTCGCCGCGCCAGGCGCCGAGCAACGGCACCACGGCCTGAACCAGCGCGAAGCACAGCGCCAGAATCATGGCCAGGTGGCCCAGCTCTGGTATGAAGAGCACGGGAATAAAGTTGCCGGAAGTCATGAATCAACCCTCCTTCGCGGGTGTTGGGGCGGATTGACCACTGTCTTTCAAGGCTTTGGTCACTTCCGGCGGCATGTACTTCTCATCGTGCTTGGCCAGTACTTCGTCTGCCACCACCACGCCGTCGGCATTGATCTTGCCCAGGGCAACAATGCCCTGCCCTTCGCGGAACAGGTCCGGAAGGATGCCGCGGTAGCTGATGGTCACGGATTTGTTGAAGTCGGTGACGATGAATTTCACGTCCAGCGAGTCGCCGGAACGTTGCAGCGAACCTTTCTCGACCATGCCGCCGGCGCGGATCCGCGTGTCTTGCGGGGCTTCGCCATTGGCGATCTGGGTCGGGGTGTAAAACAGATTGATGTTCTGCTGCAGGGCGCTCAGGGCCAGGCCGACGGCAGCGCCGACCCCGACCAGGATCGCGAGAATGATGATAAGACGCTTTTTGCGCAGCGGATTCACTTGCCGTTCTCCCGGCGCAAACGACGCGCCTCTTGTTGCAGATACCGCTTGCGGGCCAGGATCGGCGCCGCCACGTTGAGGGCCAGCACCGCCAGGCAGATGCCATAGGCTGACCAGACATACAGGGCGTGATGGCCCATGGCGAGGAAGTCGCCGAATGAAGCAAAACTCATCGAACGGCCTCCAGACTGTTTTGTACTTCGGCCTTGACCCAACTGGCGCGAGCCTCGCGCTTGAGCACTTCAAGGCGCATGCGCAGCAACAGCACGGCGCCGAAGAAACAATAGAAACCCAGCGCCGTCAGCAGCAGTGGCAGCCACATTTCGGCGGGCATCGCCGGTTTTTCGGTGAGGGTGAAGGTCGCGCCCTGGTGCAGGGTGTTCCACCACTCCACCGAGTATTTGATGATCGGGATGTTGATCACGCCGACAATAGCCAGCACCGCGCAGGCCTTGGCGGCACTGTCACGATTGCTGATCGCATTGCCCAGCGCAATGAGACCGAAGTACAGAAACAGCAGAATAAGCATGGACGTAAGTCGCGCATCCCAGACCCACCACGAGCCCCATGTCGGTTTGCCCCAGATCGCCCCGGTGACCAGCGCCACGGCGGTCATCCAGGCACCGATCGGGGCCGCGCATTGCAGGGCAACGTCGGCCAGTTTCATCTTCCAGACCAGCCCGACGATGCCGCACACCGCCAGCATCACGTAGATGGACTGCGCCAGCATGGCGGCCGGAACGTGGATGTAGATGATGCGAAAGCTGTTGCCTTGCTGGTAGTCAGGCGGCGCGAAGGCCAGGCCCCAGACCACGCCGACGCCGATCAGCAGCAACGCCGCGACGCTCAGCCACGGCAGTAATTTGCCACTGATGCCGTAAAACCATTTGGGTGAGCCGAGCTTATGAAACCAGGTCCAGTTCATTACTGTTTCCATCACGGTTGCTGCTCGTCATCACGAGTCAGCCAAGGGTCTTTACTGATCAAATTTTGACCAGACCTCATTATTCGCCGACGCTGATCTTCAGGCCAGCGGCTATTGCAAAAGGTGTCAGGGTTATCGCCAGGGCGGTCAGGCTACCAAGCCACAAGAGATAACCGGTCGCCGGCATCCCCTGCAAGGCAGCCTGCAAGGCGCCACTGCCGAGAATCAACACCGGGATGTACAGCGGCAGAATCAGCAACGCCAGCAACAGGCCGCCGCGCTTCAATCCCACCGTCAGGGCCGCGCCTACCGCACCGAGCAGGCTCAGCACCGGTGTACCCAGCAATAAAGAAAGCAGCAACACCGGCAGACAAGCGGTGGGTAAACCGAGCATCAACGCCAACAGTGGCGCGAGCAAAACCAGTGCCAGGCCGGAAAACGACCAGTGTGCCAGCACCTTGGCCAAAACCAGAAGAGCCAGGGGGTGCGGCGAAAGGACCCACTGCTCGAGGGATCCATCTTCGAAATCACTGCGGAAAAGCCCGTCCAGCGAGAGCAAAACCGATAAAAGGGCCGCTACCCAGACCAGTCCCGGAGACAAGGTTTGCAACAATTGAGACTCGGGTCCGACCGCCAACGGGAACAGCGAAACCACAATCGCGAAGAATACCAGCGGATTGGCCAGCTCCGCAGGACGGCGGAACAGCAAACGAGCCTCACGGGCGACCAACAGGCCGAAAACACTCATACGGCCCAGTTCCCCAGATCAATCTCGCGGTAGCTGGCCGGCATCCGGCTCAGCGTGTGGTGAGTGGTCAACACCACCATGCCGCCGCGTTCACAGTGCGCGGCCAGGTGTTCTTCGAGTTGCGCCACGCCTTGTTTGTCGAGGGCGGTGAACGGCTCGTCGAGGATCCACAGCGGCGGACTGTCCAGATACAACCGCGCTAACGCGACGCGACGTTGCTGGCCGGCGGACAGGGTGTGGCAGGGAACATCCTCGAAACCGCGCAGCCCGACAGCCGCCAGCGCTTGCCGGATCGCCTCATGAGAGGCCGGTTGATGCAGGGCGCAGAGCCAGCTGAGGTTTTCCTCGGGCGTCAGCAAATCCTTGATCCCGGCGGCATGACCGATCCACAGCAGATTGCGCGCGAGTTCGCTGCGTTGTTCGTTCAACGGCTGGCCATTGAGCAGCACTTGACCGGCCGTCGGCTGCATCAACCCGGACAACAAGCGCAGCAAACTGGTCTTGCCGCTGCCGTTGGGGCCACTGATTTGCACCATTTCGCCACTGGCCAGTCTCAATTCGAGATTTTCGAAGAGCAGCCGAAGGTCTCGCTCACAGGCGAGGGCAACGGTTTGCAGGACAGGACTGGTCAAGAGATCACGGGCCTTTAAGGTTCAAGTCGGCAGTGGAGCGGCCGTTAAAGCTATGCAGGATAAATGCATTGGCGGCCCGTTCTAGGGAGCTGGATCAAGTATTTGAAATGTTTTCAGCGCCCCGGCTACAACGGGGCGGCATTATACATGCCACGCCCCGCTCTAAAGAGGGCAATTTCCTCAGGTTGTGACCGCGTATGACAGGCGAAATGAACATCCTCCCGCTCCCGCCGACCGTGCCTGCGACTTCTCGTCCGCAGACGGTCAGCGGCGAATTGCTCAAGCTGCTGACGCCAATGGAGGGCCTGATCAGCGCCGGTCAGACCGCCAAGGCCGAAGTGCTATCGCTGAAGCAGGCGGATCAGACCTTTCAACTGTTGCTCAAAGTTACCCTCGACAGCGGCCGCCAGACCACGGTCCAGGCCACCAGCACGCAGCCGCTGCCTCAGGGCACCAGCCTTGCGATCACCCAGCCGTCGGCGGGCAACCTGGCCATCACCGTGCAACAGGCCATCGCCTCCAGCGTCGCCACCCTCACCCGCCTCGACACATCGCAATTACCCGTCGGTACCCTGTTGCAAGGCAAAGTACTGACCTCCCAGGTGTTGCCGCAAGTGCCGGGCCAGCCCACGGTGTTTCGTTCGATGGTGAGCCTGCTCAATACTGCGTTGAGCGGCAGTACGCTGAGCATCGACAGCCCGCAGCCACTGCGCATCGGCACATTGTTGAGCGCGCAGGTGCAGGACAGCCAGACGTTGAAATTCGTGCCGTTGAGCAGCCGTCAGGAGCAATTGGCGGTGACCCAGCAATTGGTCAGCCAACAGAGCCGCCAAGGCTCGCTGGACGGCCTGCTCAAACTCCTGCAAAACCTGCCGGCCTCAAGTCAGACTTCCAGTGACCTGCGCGCTGCCGTCGACAAGTTGCTCTCCGGCCTGCCTGATGTTCAGCAGCTCAGCACGGCAAAAGGCCTGGCCCTGGCGTTGGCCAATAGCGGCGTGTTCCTGGAAAGCAAACTGCTCGCCGGACAGAACCCGACGCTGACCCCGGACATGAAGGGCGATCTGCTCAAACTGATCGCGCAACTGACGCCGGGGCTGCCGGCCAACAGCAGTTTCAACGCAATCATTGCCGCCAATACCCTGGCCCAGGCGATGCCAAGTTTTGTCCGTAACGCCCTCGGCATGCTCGGGCAGGTCAGCGCCAAACCGTCGCCGACCAGTTTCCCGCTGCCCGAGCGACTGTTGCAGAGCTCGGACGACGAAGGCGACCTTGAGCACCTGCTACGCCTGGCCGCCGCCGCGGTTTCTCGCCTGCAAAGCCATCAATTGTCGAGCCTGGAACAAACTGGCGTTACCAGCGACGGGCGGCTGATGAGCACCTGGCAACTGGAAATCCCGATGCGCAATTTGCAGGACATCGTGCCGTTGCAGGTCAAGTTCCAGCGCGAAGACGCCCCCGAGAAAGAACCGCCAAAAGAACGCAATGAGGAACGCCCACCCAAACAACAGCTGTGGCGGGTCGAGCTGGCGTTCGACATGGAGCCGCTGGGGCCGTTGCAGATTCAGGCGCAATTGATCAAGGGCAGCCTCTCCAGCCAGCTCTGGGCCGAACGGCCGTACACCGCCAGCCTGATCGAAAACAACCTGGCCGCACTGCGCCAACGCCTGTTGGCATCCGGGCTGAACGTCGGTGACATCGATTGCCACCTCGGCACACCGCCCCAAGGGCCCCAAACCAGCCTCGAACAACGTTGGGTCGACGAAACAGCATGAAAAACCCCAATACCCCGCGCCAGGCCATCGCCCTCAAATACGACGGCACCCACGCCCCTACCCTCACGGCAAAAGGTGACGAGGAACTGGCCGAAGCCATTCTGAAAATTGCCCGCGACTGTGAAGTGCCGATCTATGAAAACGCCGAGCTGGTGAAACTGCTGGCACGGATGGAATTGGGGGAGAGTATCCCGGAGGAGTTGTACCGCACGATTGCCGAGATCATTGCGTTTGCGTGGAATTTGAAGGGCAAGTTTCCGCAGGGGCAGGATCCGGATGCGCCGAGGGTCGAGAAGGATGTGACCGAGCGTGGGGATGATTATTGAGTTGGGTTGTATGTAAAAAGATCGCAGCCTCGTTGCACTCGACAGCTCCTACGGGGTGTACGCCATCCCATGTAGGAGCTGTCGAGTGCAATGAGGCTGCGATCTTTTGATCTTCAGTTCTTGTGCAACTTGCTCATCAATTCCGCCTCAGCTTGGGTCAATCCGCAGGACTGAGTCAGTTCATCGACGCTCGCGCCCATCCCCACCAATCGCGCCGCCTGGGCAAACGACAGGCTCGACGGGTCACGCTGTTCCAGCTGCGCCAGTTTGTCCGGCAACGGCCCGACCACCGCGCGCAGTTCGTGCAGATCTTCACCCATGCGCACGTTGCCGCTCTGGTAGTTGTCAACGCGCTTGGCCAGGTCCTTGATGCGCTGATCGCGCAGCGCATCGCCCTCGGCCTGTTGCGCCGCGATCACACGCTGAGCGCGGATGTACGACACAAACATCGCCAGCGTGCCTGCCCAGAAGAGGAACAGGACAATAACCGCCACCTCAAGAATCAATCAGATGTTCTCCAGGTCCGACCATTCTTCTTCGCTCATCATCTTGTCCAGTTCGACCAGGATCAGCAATTCGTTGTTCTTGTTGCACACGCCTTGAATAAACTTGGCGGACTCTTCGTTACCGACGTTTGGCGCGGTTTCGATTTCCGACTGACGCAGGTAAACCACTTCGGCCACGCTGTCGACCATGATCCCGACCACTTGCTTGTCGGCTTCGATGATGACGATACGGGTGTTGTCGCTGATCTCGGCATTCATCAGGCCGAAGCGCTGTCGGGTGTCGATCACGGTGACCACGTTGCCGCGCAGGTTGATGATGCCCAGCACGTAGCTCGGGGCACCCGGGACTGGAGCGATTTCGGTGTAACGCAGGACTTCCTGAACGCGCATCACGTTGATGCCGTAGGTTTCATTGTCCAGCTTGAAGGTCACCCATTGCAGGATCGGATCTTCAGAACCCTTTGCAGACGACGCCTTATCATTCATACCCTGACCCCTCGAAAAACCGCCCTAGCGGTGTGTGTTCTGTGCGACGGCACTGGATGCCGTCGCGTGTTTGTTATGTCGGTTTGTGAGCCGGCTTGATGCTGCTCAGGTGCTTGGCCCCGCCGCTGGCGATCAACTCGGCCAGCGCCGAAACGTCGAGCAACGCACACATGTGTTCAATCACCGTGCCCGCCAGCCATGGCCGTTGACCTCGATGACTTCTCCATTTGATTTCGTTGGGGTCCAGGCGCAACGAGCGGCTGACCTGATGCACCGCCAGCCCCCACTCGTAGCCCTGAACCGATATGACGTATTGCAGGCCCTGGCGGAAATCGTCGCGATAACGATCAGGCATGACCCAGCGCGCGGTATCCAGCACTTTCAGGTTGCCGGCCTGGCTCGGCAGGATCCCGAGGAACCATTCCGGCTGGCCGAACAGCGGCGTAAGTTCGTGACCGGCCAGGGAATAAATCGAACCCAGGCACACCAGCGGCACCGCCAGGGTCAACCCGGCGACATCGAACAACAGGCATTCGAACGGTTCGGCAGCCCAGGACGGACGGCCATCGGTTTCCACCGGTGGCGGCGTGTTGCTCGGCGGCAGATGGACTTCGACCACCGGTGGCACCAGGGCTTGCAGCAGCGGTGCGATGGTCGATACCGGCGCAAGAATGGGCGCTGGCGCTTCGATGACTGCAACCGGTGCTTGCGCGACGACTGGCTCGGCGCCAGCGTCAGGTTTCTGCGCATCCCGCGCCTGCTCTTCGAGCACCGCGGCCTGGAACTCGTCCAGCGCAGCTTCAGCCTCGACCGCTTCGACTACCTCGATCACTTCAGCAACCGCTTCGACTTCCAGCGGCAACGCTTCAGTCGCCTCCATCAGCAAGCTGTCCAGATAAGACTGGAGCGCTAACTGCGGACGCGAAGTGGTTTTTACCGGCCGATTCATACGCCCGCCCCTGTAGGAGCGAGGCTCGCCCGCGAAGAACGAATACGCGGTTTAACTGTGGAGACCGTGTTGCGGCCTTCGCGGGCAAGCCTCGCTCCTACGGGATTTGTGTTCATGTCAGGCCACCTGCGGGACAAGTTGTGCCGCCAACAGGTGCTTGAGCAGCGCGCGGTAGGCGAGAACGCCACGGCTTTTGCCGTCGAATTGCGAAGGCGTCACGCCGGCACGGCTGGCGTCACGCAAGCGCGTGTCGACCGGGATATAACCCTGCCAGATTTCTTCCGGGTACTTGTCGCGTAACACTCGCAACGTCCCGAGGGACGCCTGGGTACGGCGATCAAACAACGTCGGCACGATGCTGAACGGCAGCGCCTGTTTGCGTGAGCGGTTGATCATCGCCAGGGTGTTGACCATGCGCTCCAGGCCTTTGACGGCCAGGTGTTCGGTCTGCACCGGGATCACCAGCTGCTGGCTCGCCGCCAAGGCATTGACCATCAGCACGCCGAGCAACGGCGGGCTGTCGATCACGGCGTAATCGAAGTCCTGCCACAACTGCGCCAGACTCTTGGCGATCACCAGGCCCAAGCCACTCTGGCCCGGCGACTGACGCTCAAGGGTCGCCAGCGCGGTGCTCGACGGCAACAGGGAAATACTCTCGTGACTGGTGGGCATCAACAACTGCCCGGGCAAGCCTTGCGGCACGCTGCCCTTGTGCAGGAACAGGTCGTAGCTGCTGTGTTCCAGGGTGTCGGGGTCGTAACCGAAATAGCTGGTCATCGAGCCGTGTGGGTCGAGATCGACCACAACCACGCGCTTGCCCGCCTCGGCCAGTAAACCGGCTAAAGCGATAGAGGAAGTGGTTTTACCAACACCACCCTTTTGATTGGCAACGGCCCAGACTCTCATTCGGATTGTTCCACCCGGTCGGGTCGACCGGGAAATAGCTCAACGTATTAATGCGGGTGACGGAGAATTGACGGCGCTCTCTCGTACCGGCGACTTGACCGGGGTAGGTGCAGTTTGTGTGCCAGCACGCTTCAACGCGGCGTCCGGTTTCGCATTGGCGGTTCCGGTACCGGTGAGGCTGCGGCGTACATCGAGATTTCGCGACACCACCAGCACCACCCGACGGTTGCGCGCACGGCCTTCTGCCGTGGCGTTATTGGCCACCGGCTGGAATTCGCCGTAGCCCACCGACGCCAGCCGACCGGGGTTCACACCCTGCATCGCCAGCATGCGCACGATGCTCGCCGAACGGGCCGAGGACAGTTCCCAGTTGGTCGGGTACTGCGAGGTGCGGATCGGTTGATCGTCGGTGAAACCTTCGACGTGAATCGGGTTATCGAACGGCTTCAGAATCGCCGCGACCTTGTCGATGATATTGAACGCGATGTCGCTGGGCATGGCGTCGCCGCTGCCGAACAACAGGCTGGAATTGAGTTCAATCTCGACCCACAGCTCGTTGCCGCGCACGGTCATCTGGTTAGAGCTGATCAAGTCACCGAACGCCGCACTGATGTCATCGGCAATGCTTTTCAGCGGATCGCTGGCACCGGCAATACCGGCGTCAACCTGCTCGGCATCCTTGACCAGCGGCTTGGCCGGGGTCACGGTCTTCGGCCGCTCGTCGCCGATCGGAATCGGTTTGAGCGCGCGATCGGTATCGGTGAACACGCCGATCAACGCTTCCGAGATGACCTTGTACTTGCTTTCATTGATCGAAGAGATCGAGTACATGACCACGAAAAAAGCGAACAGCAAGGTGATGAAGTCGGCGTAGGACACCAGCCAACGCTCATGGTTTACGTGTTCTTCAGGTTGCCGGCGACGTGCCATGGTCCATGTCTCCCATCAATCCATGAAGCCCTGAAGCTTCAACTCGATAGAGCGAGGGTTTTCACCTTCGGCGATCGACAGGATGCCTTCCAGCAACATCTCGCGATAACGCGACTGGCGCAGCGCGACGGACTTGAGTTTGGCGGCAATCGGCAGCAGCACCAGGTTGGCACTGGCCACGCCGTAGATGGTGGCGACGAAGGCTACGGCGATGCCGCTGCCCAGTTGCGATGGATCGCCAAGGTTGCCCATGACGTGAATCAGGCCCATTACCGCACCGATGATGCCGATGGTCGGCGCGTAGCCGCCCATGCTTTCGAAGACTTTGGCGGCTTCGATGTCGCGGCTTTCCTGGGTGTAGAAATCCACCTCGAGGATGCTCCGGATCGCTTCCGGCTCGGCGCCGTCCACCAGCAATTGCAGGCCTTTGCGCGAGTAGTTGTCGGGTTCGGCGTCGGCCACCCCTTCCAGACCCAGCAGACCTTCCTTGCGCGCGGTCAGGCTCCAATTGACGACGCGATCGACGCCGCCGGCCAGGTCCACACGGGGTGGAAACAGGATCCAGGCCAGAATCTGCATGGCGCGCTTGAACGCGCTCATCGGCGATTGCAGCAGTGCTGCGCCGATGGTCCCGCCGATCACGATCAACGCTGCCGGGCCGTTGGCCAGGGCGCCGAGGTGACCGCCTTCAAGGTAGTTGCCGCCAATGATCGCGACAAACGCCATGATGATCCCGATAAGGCTTAGAACATCCATCAGATGCAAGCCTCGACCAGATGCTTGCCGATGTCGTCCAGGCCGTACACCGCGTCGGCGAGTTCGGCTTTGACGATGGCCATCGGCATGCCGTAGATCACGCAGCTGGCTTCATCCTGGGCCCAGATCGAGCTGCCGCCCTGCTTGAGCAGACGCGCGCCTTCGCGACCGTCGGCGCCCATGCCGGTCAACACCACCGCCAGAACTTTGTCACCATAGGACTTGGCCGCCGAACCGAAGGTGATGTCCACGCACGGCTTGTAATTCAGACGCTCATCGCCGGGGAGGATTTTCACCGCGCCACGGCCGTCGATCATCATTTGCTTGCCACCCGGCGCCAACAGCGCCAGGCCCGGACGCAGGATGTCGCCATCCTCGGCTTCCTTGACGCTGATGCGGCAGAGCTTGTCCAGACGCTCGGCGAAGGCCTTGGTGAAGGCGGCCGGCATGTGCTGGATCAACACGATCGGTGCCGGAAAGTTGGCCGGCAATTGCGTCAGGACCCGCTGCAGCGCAACCGGACCGCCAGTGGATGTACCGATGGCGACCAGTTTGTAGGCTTTGCGTTTCGGCGCGGGCGACGACGGGCTGGCCGCGTGCGTACGCGTCGGCAGCGGCGCAGGTGCCGGACGTGCAGGCGCACTGCTGCCATAACTGCCGACGCTTGAAGGCGCAGGCGTCGGAGCGGGTGCAGCGACAGGAGCCGGGGCAGCGTAGGCGCTGACTCGGCGGTTGCTGCGCGAAATGCTCAGAATCTTCTCGCACAGCAGTTGCTTGACCTTCTCCGGGTTGCGGGAGATGTCTTCGAAATTCTTCGGCAGGAAATCCACCGCGCCAGCGTCCAGCGCATCCAGGGTGACCCGGGCGCCTTCGTGCGTCAGCGAGGAGAACATCAACACCGGGGTCGGGCAGCGCTGCATGATGTGCCGCACCGCCGTGATGCCATCCATCATCGGCATCTCGTAGTCCATGGTGATCACGTCTGGCTTGAGGGCCAGGGCCTGATCAATCGCCTCTTTTCCGTTGGTCGCCGTGCCGACGACCTGGATATTCGGATCCGCTGAAAGAATTTCCGAGACGCGGCGGCGGAAAAACCCCGAATCGTCCACCACCAGGACTTTGACTGCCATAAACACTCCGTTAGACGGAGCGAGGCTCAGTCGCCCCGCTCCACCAGAATCAAATACGCCGTGCGGCGTAACGCTTGAGCATGCTCGGAACATCGAGAATCAGCGCAATGCGGCCGTCACCGGTGATGGTGGCGCCGGACATGCCCGGGGTTCCCTGGAGCATTTTGCCCAATGGCTTGATGACCACTTCTTCCTGGCCCACCAACTGGTCGACGACGAAGCCGATCCGTTGAGTGCCCACCGAAAGGATCACCACATGGCCTTCACGCTGCTCTTCGTGAGCGGCGGAGCTGACCAGCCAGCGTTTGAGGTAGAACAAAGGCAGCGCCTTGTCCCGCACGATCACCACTTCCTGGCCGTCCACCACGTTGGTGCGCGACAGGTCGAGGTGGAAGATCTCGTTGACGTTCACCAGCGGGAACGCAAACGCCTGGTTGCCGAGCATGACCATCAGCGTCGGCATGATCGCCAGGGTCAACGGCACCTTGATGACGATCTTCGAGCCCTGGCCCTTGGTCGAGTAGATGTTGATCGAGCCGTTGAGCTGGGAAATCTTGGTTTTCACCACGTCCATGCCCACGCCACGACCCGACACGTCGGAGATCTCGGTTTTGGTCGAGAAGCCTGGCGCGAAAATCAGGTTGTAGCATTCGGTGTCGCTCAGGCGATCAGCGGCATCCTTGTCCATCACACCGCGTTTTACCGCGATCGAACGCAGGACGTTCGGGTCCATGCCTTTGCCGTCATCGGAGATCGACAGCAGGATGTGGTCGCCTTCCTGTTCGGCGGCGAGAATGACCTTGCCACCGCGGGACTTGCCCGAGGCTTCGCGTTCTTCCGGCGACTCGATGCCGTGGTCGACCGCGTTGCGCACCAAGTGGACCAGCGGGTCGGCCAGGGCCTCGACGAGGTTCTTGTCGAGGTCGGTTTCTTCGCCGACCAGTTCCAGGATGATCTCTTTCTTGAGCTGGCGAGCCAGGTCGCGAACCAGGCGCGGGAAGCGCCCGAAGACTTTCTTGATCGGTTGCATCCGGGTCTTCATGACCGCGGTTTGCAGGTCGGCCGTGACCACGTCGAGGTTCGACACGGCTTTGGACATGGCCTCATCGGCGCTGTTGGCACCCAGGCGCACCAGGCGGTTACGCACCAGCACCAGTTCGCCGACCATGTTCATGATTTCGTCGAGACGCGCGGTATCGACCCGCACAGTGGTCTCGGCTTCGCTGGCCGGTTTTTCCGGTGGCGGCGCAGCCGGGGCACGGGCCGGAGCCGGTGCGGCAGCGGCAGCCGGTTTCGGCGCTTCGGCTTTTGGCTCGGGCGCTTTCGCAACGAGTTTCGGTGCAGCAGCTTTCGCCACTGGCGCCGCAACAGAAGAGGCCGCCGAACCGGTGCCGACTTCAGTGAACTTGCCTTTGCCGTGCAATTCGTCGAGCAGCGATTCGAACTCGTGATCGGAGATCAGATCGCCGCCCACCGCTGCTGCGGTCGGTGCGGCCGGTGTCGGTACCGAAGCAATCGCCGATTCCAGCGCATCGACCGCAAAGTTGCCTTTGCCGTGCAACTGATCGAGCAGTGCTTCGAACTCGTCGTCGGTGATGTCGGAGCTGTCGCCTGGCGCTTTCGGGGCTGCAGGAGCTGCTGGCGCCGGGGCCACCGCATCGACCGCAAACTGGCCTTTGCCGTGCAGTTGATCAAGCAACGACTCGAACTCGGCATCGGTAATTTCGTCGCTGCCAGCGGCATCGCCGGCAGGCGGCGGCGCAACGACTGGCGTCGCTTCGGCTTGTGCCTTGACGGCATTCAGCGAGTCCAGCAGTTGTTCGAATTCGTTATCGGTGATGTCGCCCGATTCGCTTTCAGCAGTCGGTTCTTCGACCACTTCAGCGACCGGAGCCGCTTCATCAGCCGTTTGCGGCTCGGCCAGACGGGCCAGGGCTGCAAGCAATTCAGGCGTGGCAGCCGTGACCGGGCTGCGCTCGCGGACTTCGGCAAACATGCTGTTCACCGCGTCCAGCGCTTCGAGAACCACGTCCATCAGTTCCGAGTCGACGCGTCGCTCACCCTTGCGCAGGATGTCGAACACGTTCTCGGCGATGTGACAGCACTCCACCAGCTCATGGAGCTGGAGGAAGCCGGCGCCCCCTTTTACAGTGTGAAAACCGCGAAAAATTGCATTGAGCAGGTCCGCATCATCCGGTCGGCTTTCAAGCTCGACCAGCTGTTCGGACAGTTGCTCTAGAATCTCGCCGGCCTCAACCAGGAAATCCTGAAGGATCTCTTCATCGGCGCCGAAGCTCATGTATGGGGTGCTCCTAGAATCCAAGGCTGGAAAGCAAATCGTCTACATCGTCCTGACCGGACACAACGTCTTCTCTTTTATCGGCATGAATCTGCGGACCTTCACCCTGAGAGAGATGTTTTTGCGGATCTTTTTCTGCCAGCATCGCTTCACGGTCATGTTCGATGCCCGCAAAGCGGTCCACCTGACTGGCCATAAGCACGAGCTTGAGCAGGTTGCTTTCAACTTCGGTGACCAACTGCGTCACGCGCTTGATTACCTGACCGGTGAGGTCCTGGTAATCCTGGGCGAGCAGGATGTCGTTAAGGTTGCTCGACACCACGCGATTGTCTTCGCTGCTGCGTGTCAGGAAACCGTCGACTCGCCGCGCCAGTTCACGGAACTCTTCAGCTCCGACTTCGCGACGCATGAACCGTCCCCAATCGGTGCTCAAGGCCTGGGCTTCAGTGCTCAGGCTGTTGACCAGCGGCGTGGCGTTTTCCACCAGGTCCATGGTGCGGTTGGCCGCCGCCTCGGTCAGTTTGACCACATACCCCAGGCGCTCGGTGGCGTCCGTGATCTGTGACACTTCCTCGGCTTGCGGCATGTTCGGGTCAATCTGGAAATTGACGATCGCACTGTGCAGCTCGCGAGTGAGCTTTCCCACTTCCTGGTACAGGCCGCGGTCACGGGTCTGGTTGAGCTCATGGATCAGTTGCACAGCGTCGCCGAACTTGCCTTTTTCAAGGCTTTCGACCAGTTCGACGGCGTGTTTTTTCAGGGTCGACTCGAAGTCACCCTGTGAAGATTCGATATGCTCCATAGCTTCCCCGTGGCGCAGTTGCTCAACCGATGCGTTCGAAAATCTTCTCGATTTTTTCTTTCAACGCCTGGGCCGTGAAGGGTTTGACCACATAGCCGTTTACACCGGCCTGGGCCGCTTCGATGATCTGCTCGCGCTTGGCTTCAGCGGTCACCATCAGCACGGGCAAGTGCTTGAGCTTTTCATCGGCGCGCACGTGGCGCAGCAAGTCGATACCGGTCATGCCAGGCATGTTCCAGTCCGTTACCAGAAAGTCGATGCTTCCGCTGTTGAGAACCGGAATGGCGGTTGTGCCATCGTCAGCCTCGACCGTGTTGGTGAACCCAAGGTCACGCAACAGGTTTTTTATGATCCGCCGCATCGTTGAGAAGTCATCAACGATGAGGATTTTCATGTTCTTGTCCAATTCGACCTCCAAGCAGTCTTAAACGCGCCCAGCACCTGGACGCGCCATTTCAATCAATCCGGCAAAGCACTCAATGACTGTCTGGAGCACAACAGATCGAGACCGGCGCAGTTTCAACACCACACCAGCCACGTTCGCAGTGTCCCCACACTGCCTTCAGCGCGCTCGCCACTCCCCCAAACGCCCCCGCAAACGGGCCGCGCACTGGCTGTGTAACTGGCTGACCCGAGATTCGCTGACTCCCAGGACTTCGCCGATTTCCTTGAGGTTCAACTCTTCGTCGTAGTACAGCGCCAACACCAGTCGCTCACGCTCCGGCAAATTGGCAATCGCGTCCGCCAGCGCCGCCTGGAAGCGTTCATCTTCCAGATCGCGTGACGGCTCCGTATGTGCACTCGCGCCATCCTCGTGCAGCCCTTCGTGTTCGCCGTCCTGCAACAGATCGTCGAAACTGAATAACCGGCTGCCCAGGGTGTCGTTCAAAATCCCGTAATAATCGTCGAGACTCAATTGGAGTTCGGCCGCAACTTCGTGATCTTTAGCGTCACGACCGGTTTTAGCTTCAATCGAGCGAATGGCGTCGCTGACCATCCGGGTATTGCGGTGGACCGAACGTGGCGCCCAGTCCCCCTTGCGCACTTCATCGAGCATCGCGCCGCGGATGCGGATGCCCGCGTACGTCTCGAAACTCGCGCCTTTGCTGGCGTCGTATTTGGTCGACACTTCAAGCAGGCCGATCATCCCGGCCTGGATCAGGTCTTCGACCTGGACACTGGCCGGCAGACGCGCCAGCAAGTGGTAGGCAATGCGTTTAACCAGTGGCGCGTAACGCTCGATCAGCTCGTACTGCGCGTCACGTGCCGATTTCTTGTAGAGGTTGTAACCGCTGGCTGTCATAGCACCGGTCCTGCCGTTTGTTGCACGAGGCGCTCGACGAAAAACTCCAGGTGCCCACGCGGGTTGGCCGGCAGTGGCCAGGTATCGACCTTCTGCGCAATCGCCTTGAACGCCAGCGAGCACTTGGAACGCGGGAACGCTTCATACACGGCGCGCTGCTTCTGCACGGCCTTGCGCACGCTTTCGTCGTACGGCACCGCACCGACGTATTGCAAGGCAACGTCGAGGAAGCGATCCGTGACTTTGGTCAACTTGGCAAACAGGTTGCGACCTTCCTGCGGGCTCTGGGCCATGTTGGCCAGGACGCGGAAGCGGTTCATGCCGTAATCGCGGTTCAGCAGTTTGATCAGTGCGTAGGCGTCGGTGATCGACGTCGGTTCGTCACACACCACCAGCAAGACTTCTTGCGCGGCGCGAACGAAACTGACCACCGAATCACCAATGCCCGCCGCGGTGTCGATCACCAATACGTCGAGGTTGTCGCCGATATCGCTGAACGCCTGGATCAGGCCGGCATGTTGAGCCGGGCTCAAATGAACCATGCTCTGGGTACCGGATGCGGCCGGGACGATGCGGATGCCGCCAGGGCCTTGCAACAACACGTCGCGCAGCTCACAGCGGCCTTCGATCACGTCGGCCAGGGTACGTTTGGGTGTCAGTCCCAGCAGAACGTCGACGTTCGCCAGCCCCAGATCGGCGTCCAGCAGCATCACGCGCCGGCCGAGCTCCGCTAGAGCCAGGGACAAGTTCACTGACACGTTAGTCTTCCCGACGCCACCTTTGCCGCCGGTCACCGCGATCACCTGTACGGGATGCATGCTGCCCATGAATTTCTTTACCTTGTCTTACTTAGACGGAGGCCACATTACTGGCTGCGCGTTCACAAACGGAACAATGCATGGCAGACCATCGATGTAGGTACAAAAACTGTTCATTAATACCTCAGCCAACCTGCTTGGTCGGGCTGTGGTAAATATCAGCGAACATGTCAGCCATGGCTTCTTCGCTGGGTTCTTCTTGCATTTGCACGCTTACGGCGCGACTGACCAACTGATGACGACGCGGCAGATGCAAATCATCCGGAATCCGCGGGCCATCGGTCAGGTAGGCCACCGGCAATTCATGACTGATGGCCAGGCTCAACACCTCGCCCAGACTTGCCGTTTCATCCAGTTTAGTCAGGATGCAGCCAGCAAGCCCGCAGCGTTTGTAACTGTGATAAGCGGCGGTTAGAACCTGTTTCTGGCTGGTGGTTGCCAAAACCAGATAATTTTTCGATTTGATGCCACGACCGGCCAGGCTTTCGAGCTGCATCCGCAGTGCCGGATCGCTGGCCTGGAGGCCCGCGGTATCGATCAGCACCACGCGTTTGCGCAGCAAGGGTTCCAGCGCCTGCACCAGGGACTGGCCCGGGTCGACGTGGGTCACAGAGACGTTGAGGATGCGCCCCAGGGTCTTGAGTTGTTCCTGGGCGCCAATGCGATAGCTGTCCATGCTCACCAGCGCGATGTTCTGCGCGCCGTACTTGAGCACGTAACGGGCCGCGAGCTTGGCCAGCGTGGTGGTCTTGCCCATGCCGGCAGGGCCGACCATGGCGATCACACCGCCCTCTTCCAGCGGCTCGACTTCCGGGGTGGCGATCATCCGTGCCAGGTGCGCCAACAGCATCCGCCAGGCCTGACGAGGTTCTTCAATATCACTGATCAGTGCCAGCAGGTCCCGCGACAACGGGCCGGACAGGCCAATGCGTTGCAGGCGGCGCCAGAGGTTGGCCTGGGCCGGACGGCTGCCTTGCAGCTGATTCCAGGCCAGCGAGCCCAGCTGCACTTCCATCAATTCACGCAGGCTATTGAGTTCGAAACGCATTGAGTCGAATGCACGCGGGTCGACGCCATTCGACGCTGGCGCAGGAGCCGGCGCAGGACGACGCGGTTCGGCGTAGGTCGGCTCGATCAGCGGTTCGGCGGCGGTCAGCGGCAGGCCGGCGAACAACTGGCGATTAGTCGCCTTGTCGCTCTCGCCTTCGCTGCGCAGGCTCAGTTCGGCCTGGGCGGTGACGATCCGCGACTGGGTCTTGCGCAGCTCGTCTTCGAGTTCCATGTTCGGCACACGCGGCGCCAGCGCCGACAGCTTGTAATCCAGGGCAGCCGTCAGCTCGACACCACCGGCGATCCGGCGGTTGCCAATGATGGCGGCATCGGCGCCCAGCTCATCACGAACCAGTTTCATGGCCTGACGCATATCGGCGGCGAAAAAACGCTTAACTTGCATAAACCACTACCTCAGCCGTTGGGCCCTACTGTCGCAACGATGGTCACTTGCTTGTTGTCAGGAATTTCCTGATACGCCAACACGTGCAAACCCGGGACTGCCAGTCGGCCGAATCGCGACAACATCGCGCGAACCGGACCGGCCACCAGCAGAATCACCGGTTGACCTTGCATTTCCTGACGCTGCGCCGCATCGATCAACGAGCGCTGCAACTTCTCAGCCATGCTTGGCTCCAGCAGAACGCCCTCTTCCGAGCCTTGTCCTGCCTTCTGAAGACTATTGAGCAATATCTGTTCCAACCTTGGCTCCAGCGTGATCACAGGGAGCTCGGAGTCAGTGCCTACAATGCTTTGGACGATAGCGCGAGATACGCCGACGCGCACGGCGGCCACCAACGCGGCAGTATCTTGACTCTTGTTGGCATTGTTGGCGATCGCCTCGGCGATGCTGCGAATGTCCCGTACCGGTACTTGTTCGGCCAGCAGCGCCTGCAACACCTTGAGCAGTTGCGACAACGACAGCACGCCCGGCACCAGTTCTTCCGCCAGTTTCGGCGAGCTTTTGGCCAGCAATTGCATGAGTTGCTGCACTTCCTCGTGGCCGATCAGCTCACTGGAGTGTTTGTACAAAATCTGGTTCAAGTGGGTGGCCACGACCGTACTGGCATCGACCACGGTGTAACCGAGCGATTGCGCCTGCGCACGCTGGCTGATTTCGATCCAGACCGCCTCCAGGCCGAAAGCCGGATCTTTGGCGGTAATGCCGTTCAACGTACCGTAGACCTGTCCCGGGTTGATCGCCAGTTCGCGGTCCGGGTAAATCTCGGCTTCGGCCAGGATCACGCCCATGAGGGTCAGGCGGTAGGCGCTCGGCGCCAGGTCGAGGTTGTCACGGATATGCACCGTCGGCATCAGGAAGCCCAGGTCTTGCGAGAGCTTCTTGCGCACGCCCTTGATCCGCGCCAGCAATTGACCGCCCTGGTTGCGGTCCACCAGTGGAATCAGGCGATAACCGACTTCCAGGCCAATCATGTCGATCGGGGTCACGTCGTCCCAGCCCAGTTCCTTGGTTTCCTGGGCGCGGGCCGGGGACGGGAGCATTTCCTGCTGACGCTTGATCTCTTGCAGGGCCTGGACCTTGACGGTGTTCTGCTTCTTCCAGAACAGGTACGCACCGCCCGCCGCCAGCGCCGCCATGCTCAGGAAGGAGAAATGCGGCATGCCCGGCACCAGGCCCATGACCGCCATCAAACCCGCTGCCACCGCCAACGCCTTTGGCGAAGCGAACATCTGGCGATTGATCTGCTTGCCCATGTCTTCGGAACCGGAAGCACGGGTCACCATGATCGCGGCCGCTGTCGATAACAACAGTGATGGCAATTGCGCCACCAAACCGTCACCGATGGTCAACAGCGCGTAGACCTTGCCGGCATCGCCGAAGGTCATGCCGTGCTGAAAGATACCGACCGCCATGCCGCCGATCAGGTTGATGAACAGAATCAGCAGGCCGGCGATGGCGTCACCGCGAACGAACTTGCTGGCACCGTCCATGGAACCGTAGAACTCGGCTTCCTGGGCCACTTCCATCCGGCGCAGTTTGGCCTGGTTCTGATCGATCAGGCCGGCGTTCAAGTCGGCGTCGATGGCCATCTGTTTGCCGGGCATCGCATCGAGGGTGAAACGCGCGCTCACCTCGGAAATCCGCCCGGCACCCTTGGTCACCACGACGAAGTTGATGATCATCAAAATCGCGAAGACCACGATACCGACCACGTAGTTGCCGCCGATCACCACCTCACCGAAGGCCTGGATCACCTTACCGGCGGACGCGTGCCCATCCTGGCCGTGAAGCATCACCACCCGCGTCGAAGCCACGTTCAACGCCAGTCGCAACAGCGTCGCCACCAGCAGAATGGTCGGGAACACCGCGAAATCCAGCGGGCGCAAGGCGTAGACGCAGACCAGCAGGACGACAATCGACAGCGCAATGTTGAACGTGAAAAACACGTCGAGCAGGAACGGCGGGATGGGCAACATCATCATCGCCAGCATGACCAGCAGCAACAACGGCACGCCCAGATTGCCCCGACTTAAATCGGCAACGTTTGTGCGAGCACTGTTGAGTAACTGAGAGCGATCCACCGGTTTTCCCCGTTCCTTTAAAGCAAACTTTTGACGCCTGAAGCAGGCGCAAAGCGGCTACTGCAAGAAGCCTTCCAACTTTTGCCGGGGGGTTAAACAGTCGGGGGGATTTGTGTTGGCAGTACCGGCCCCATCGCGAGCAGGCTCGCTCCCACAGGGGAACGCATTCCAATGTGGGAGCGAGCCTGCTCGCGATGGGGCCGGAACAGCCAACAAAAAATCTTGAGGGTCACAGCGTTCTGATGCCCTCCCTAATACCTCGTTAATGCCACCTCTGGACGATGAAAAATCGAGAAGGTCTGGAAAACAGGTAGAAAGAGAAATGCTGGAGACAAAACCCACGGAGTACACCAGCACCGCCAAATGGCTGCACTGGGGCATGGCGCTCGTCTGGATGACGAGCTGGACACTGGGCATTCTGGCCACCCACTGGCGTGATGAGCTGAACCCGCATCACGAACTGACCTTTCTGCACAAGGCACTGGCCAGCACCCTGCTCTTGATGATTGTCGTACGCGTTGCCTGGCGACTGAAGAACCGACCGCCAGCCCTGCCGGACAGCATGACGGCGGCGATGAAGCGCGGAGCCATGATTGGCCATGTTCTGCTCTACGCCATTGCCTTGATTGCCCTGCCCGTTTCCGGCTGGTACTGGAGTTCGGTCGCCGACAAACCCATTCTCGTGGCGGGCCTGTTCTTCCTGCCGCCACTGGTTGATCCCGATCCAGATCTCTACGACCTGGCCAAGTACATTCATACCTGGACGTCGTGGTTCTGCGGCGCGTTGGTCGGTGGGCATCTGTTGATTGCGTTGAAACACCAACTGATCGACAAGGACAACATCCTGGCCGGGATGCTGCCGAAGATCAGGCGTTGAGTTGAATTGGGGTTGGCGCAAGAAAAAAGATCGCAGCCTTCGGCAGCTCTACAGGGAAACGCATTCCAATGTGAGCTGCCGCATGCTGCGATCTTTTGATTTTCGAATCAGGCATCCCGGCGCAAATCCGGCGGAATCGGCAGATCATCCTTAAGCGGATCCGGTCGTTTGCCTTTACCGGCGCGGTACTGCCGAATCTGGTAGACATACGCCAGCACCTGCGCCACGGCCAGATACAACCCACCCGGAATTTCCTGCTCCAGCTCCGTGGAGTAGTAAATCGACCGCGCCAGCGCCGGTGACTCCAGCAGCAGCACATTATTCGCCACTGCAATTTCACGCATTTTCAGCGCCAGGAAATCACTGCCCTTGGCCAGTAGCACCGGAGCAGCGCCCTTGTCCGGGTCGTACTCTAGCGCCACGGCGTAATGGGTCGGGTTGGTGATGACCACGTCCGCGTCGGGCACCGCCGCCATCATCCGCCGCTGGGACATTTCGCGTTGCAGTTGGCGGATTCGTTGTTTGACCTCGGGGCGTCCTTCCTGGTCCTTGTGCTCGTCGCGCACTTCCTGCTTGGTCATCTTCAGTTTCTTGATGCTTTCCCAGAGCTGGATCGGCACGTCCACGGCGGCGATGATGATCAGCCCGCAAGCCATCCACAAGGTGCTCCAGCCGACCACTTGCAGGCTGTGAATGATCGCCATGTCCAAAGGTTCGTGGGCGATGCGCAGCAGGTCGTCAATGTCCGAGGACAACACCACCAGGGCGACAAACAATACGATGAAAAACTTTGCCAGGGCCTTGAGCAATTCCGCTATGGCCTTGGACGAGAACATTCGCTTGAGGCCAGCACCGGGGTTCATGCGGCTGAACTTGGGCGCCATGGTGCCGGCGGAGAACAGCCAGCCACCCAGAGAAATCGGGCCGATCAACGCGGCGAGCAATAAGGTGATCATCACTGGCTGAATCGCCAGCAAGGCAATCTGCCCCGAGTGCAGCAGGTAGGTGCCCATGGAGCGCTGATCCAGCAACACCTCCCGCGACAGCGTGAAGTTCAGGCGCATCAGCTCCATCAATTCCTGCGCCAGCGCCCCACCAAAAATCAGCAGCCCACCGGCACCGGCGAGCATGATCGCCAGGGTATTGAGCTCTTTGGAGCGGGCAATCTCACCCTTCTCACGGGCGTCCTTTTTCTTTTTGTCCGTGGGGTCTTCTGTTTTGTCCTGACCGCTTTCGCTCTCAGCCATGACTCAGCGCGCCTTTGCCAGTTCGCGTAGCCACTGCAAGGCTTCGGAAGCCAGCGGTTGGTACTGATTGATGATGTCCGCCAGCCCGACCCAGACGATGAACAGCCCGAGCACCAGGGTCAGTGGAAAGCCGATGGAGAAGATGTTGAGTTGCGGCGCCGCCCGGGTCATCACGCCAAACGCGATGTTGACCACCAGCAGCGCGGTGATTGCCGGCAGTACCAGCATCAGCGCCGCCCCGAGAACCCAGCCGAGTTTGCCAGCCAGCTCCCAGAAATGATTGACCATCAAACCACTGCCCACCGGCAGCGTGGTGAAGCTTTCGGTGAGGACTTCGAAGACCACCAGATGGCCATTCATGGCCAAGAACAGCAGCGTCACCAGCATGGTGAAGAACTGCCCGATTACCGCCACCGACACGCCGTTGGTAGGGTCGACCATGGAGGCGAAGCCCATGCCCATCTGGATCGAGACGATCTGCCCGGCAACCACGAAGGCCTGGAAGAACAGCTGCAAGGAGAAACCCAGCACCGCGCCGATGAGGATCTGCTCGGCAATCAGCAGCAACCCGCTCAAGTCCAGCGCATTGACCGGCGGCATCGGCGGCAGGCCGGGCGCAATCACCACGGTGATCGCCAGGGTGAAGTAAAGACGTACGCGCCTGGGCACCAGGGTCGTACCAAATACCGGCATGACCATCAGTAGTGCGCCGACGCGAAACAGCGGCAACATGAACGTCGCCACCCACGTACTGATCTGGGTATCGGTCAGCTGCAGCAGCGACGGCATGGTTTAGCCAATGACCTGAGGAATGCTGCCGTACAACTGCAGGATGTATTCCATGAAGGTCTGCACCAGCCACGGCCCGGCAACGATCAGCGTCACCAGCATCACCAGCAGGCGCGGCAGGAAGCTCAGTGTCTGTTCGTTGATCTGCGTGGCCGCCTGAAACATCGCCACCAGCAAGCCCACGAGCAAACTCGGAATCACCAGCACCGCGACCATCATGGTGGTCAGCCACAGCGCTTCGCGAAAGATGTCTACGGCAACTTCTGGCGTCATGGCGAGACACCGCCGAAGCTGCTCGCCAGTGTGCCGATGATCAACGCCCAGCCATCCACCAGCACGAACAGCATGATCTTGAACGGCAGGGAAATGATCAGTGGCGAGAGCATCATCATGCCCATGGCCATCAGCACACTGGCCACGACCAGGTCGATGATCAGGAACGGAATAAAGATCATGAAGCCAATCTGGAAGGCGGTTTTCAGCTCGGACGTCACGAAGGCCGGCACCAGAATCGTCAGCGGCGCCTGATCCGGCGTGGCGATGTCGGTACGTTTTGAGAGGCGCATGAACAGCTCAAGATCGCTGCTGCGCGTCTGCGCGAGCATGAAGTCCTTGATCGGTACCTGAGCCTTGGCCACGGCATCCTGAGCGGTGAGTTTCTCTGCCAGATACGGTTGCAAGGCGTCCTGGTTAACCCGGTCGAACACTGGCGCCATGATGAACAGGGTCAGGAACAGCGCCATGCCGGTGAGGATCTGGTTCGACGGTGTCTGCTGCAAGCCAAGGGCCTGGCGCAGGATCGAGAAGACGATGATGATCCGGGTGAAACTGGTCATCAGCATGACGAACGCCGGGATGAAACTCAGCGCGGTCATGATCAGCAGGATTTGCAGGCTGACCGAGTATTCCTGCGCACCCTGTGCGTTGGTGCCCAGGGTGATGGCCGGGATCGACAACGGATCGGCGGCGAACGCCAGCGGCGCGGCCAGCATCAGGACCAGCGTCAAGACGATGCGTAACGCAGCCATTACTTCTTATCCTTATGATCCTTGCCGAGCATCTCCAATAGACGCTGGGCAAACTCCGGAGTCGCTTTTTCAGTACTGCTCGGCACTTGCACCGGCTCCTTGAGCACATGCAACGCGGTGATGGAGCCGGGGCTGAGGCCGAGCAAGATCTGCTCGTTGCCGACTTGCACCAGCATCAATCGGTCACGCGGGCCCAGCGCACGAGAGCCGATCAGTTCGATCACCTGCCCCTTGCCGGCCGGCCCGGCCTGCTGGACCCGGCGCAGCAGCCAGGCGAGGAGGAAGATCAACCCCAGCACCAGCAGCAAGCCGAACACCAGTTGCGTCAATTGCCCGGCCACGCCGCTGCTGACGGCCGGCGCAGCGGCAGCCGTCGCCGTTGTCACCGGCTCGGCAGCCAGAACGCTCAACGGCAGCGCCAACACAAAGCCCAGAACCTTTTTCACTTAGCGCAGCTTCTTGATGCGTTCGCTTGGGCTGATCACGTCGGTCAGGCGGATGCCGAACTTCTCGTTGACCACCACCACTTCGCCGTGCGCGATGAGCGTGCCGTTGACCAGCACGTCCAGCGGTTCACCGGCCAGGCGGTCGAGCTCGATCACCGAACCCTGGTTGAGTTGCAGCAGGTTGCGGATGTTGATGTCGGTGCTGCCGACTTCCATGGAAATCGATACCGGGATATCGAGGATCACGTCCAGGTTCGGACCGTCCAGGGTGACCGGATCGTTGTTCTTCGGCACGCTGCCGAACTCTTCCATCGGCAGACGGTTGGACGGCGAGCTGGCGGCATCGGCGGCCAGCAAGGCGTCGATGTCGTCCTGCCCGGCGTCACCGGTTTCTTCCAGGGCCGCAGCCCATTCATCGGCCAGCGCCTGGTCGTCCTGGGTGTTCATATCGTTAGCCATCAATTTGTCCTCGGCGGGCGACCATTCAATTAGAAGCGGTCAGTCAAAAAGCGAATGTGGGAGGCGCCGCTCAGCGGCGCTCGATCGGCTCGATCACTTGCAACGCGAGGTTGCCTTTGTGCGAGCCCATCTTGACCTTGAACGCAGGCACGCCGTTGGCGCGCATGATCATTTCGTCCGGCATTTCCACCGGGATAATGTCCCCCGGCTGCATGTGCAGGATGTCCCGCAGGCGCAACTGGCGACGGGCGACGGTGGCACCGATCGGCACGTCGACGTCGAGCACGTCCTGGCGCAAGGCGTTGACCCAGCGCTCGTCCTGATCGTCGAGGTCCGACTGGAAACCGGCGTCGAGCATTTCGCGCACCGGCTCGATCATCGAGTACGGCATGGTCACGTGCAGGTCGCCGCCACCGCCATCGAGTTCGATGTGGAACGTGGAGACCACAATCGCTTCGCTCGGGCCGACGATGTTGGCCATCGCCGGGTTCACTTCCGAGTTGATGTACTCGAAGTTCACTTCCATGATCGCCTGCCAGGCTTCCTTCAAATCGACGAAGGCCTGCTCCAGCAACATGCGCAAAACTCGAAGTTAGTTCGTCGAGAAATCACACCAATCAAACAAAGCTAGAAGGCCCACGCAGACGAA
>NZ_JBIVBY010000014.1:0-108188 GCF_044746405.1 Pseudomonas sp. NPDC086251 | reverse complement strand
CAACGGTTTGATCTTGACCAGGTTGAGGCTGGTCGGCACGTACAGCGAGTGCACGTATTCGCCGAACTTCATCACCTGCACGCCACCGACGGCAACATCGGCCGAGCGGCGCAGCATGTTGAACATGCTGATGCGGGTGTAGCGCGCGAAACGCTCGTTGATCATTTCCAGGGTCGGCATGCGTCCACGGACGATGCGATCCTGGCTGGTCAGGTCGTAGCTTTTGACGGTGCCGGGTTCGGCAGCGGTATCGGTCTGTACCAGACCATCGTCGACGCCATGCAACAGCGCATCGATCTCATCCTGGGACAGCAGGTCCTGCACGGCCATGTCGTGTTCCTACTGCAGTACGAAATTAGTGAAAAGCAACTGTTCGATGACCACTTTGCCGAGCTCTTTCTGCGCCACTTCCTGGACGCTGGCCGTGGCTTTCTGACGCAACATTTCCTGACCGACCGGCGACGCCAGCGTGGCGAAGTCCTGCCCGGAGAACAGCATGACCAGGTTATTGCGGATCACCGGCATGTGCACTTTGAGCGCTTCCAGATCGGCCTGATTGCGGCCCTGCATGGTGATGCTCACCTGCATGTAGCGCTGTCGACCGTTCTGGTTGTAATTGGCCACGAAGGCCGGCGCCATCGGTTCGAAAACCGCTGGCTGCTTGCCGACCGGGGCGGTTTCAGCCGCGACGGCAGGTTTGCTCTGGGCGCTGTGCATGAAGTACCAGGTCGCCCCCACGGACAAGCCGATCGCCAGCAGCACGGCCACCACGATCACAATGATCAGCTTGAGTTTGCCTTTGGTTGCGGGGTCTTTTACTGCTGCTTCGCTCTTCGCCATGCCAATAATCCGTCACTATTCGGGTTTTCACAGTCGCACGGGAAGGCAAGAGCAAGTGTTATGCCAGAACGTCGGAAGGTATTGGAGACAGCGAATGATCGGTGAACTCTTGTAGGAGCGAGGCTTGCCCGCGAAGAACGATGACGCGGTTTAACTGATGAACCGCGTCATCGTTCTTCGCGGGCAAGCCTCGCTCCTACAGGGTTTTGCGTTGGGTCAGGCGTAGTAGTCGACGGCGCTGGAGCCGATAATGCTGGTGGTACTGGGCGCGACTTCGGCAACGCTTGGGGCGAGCTCGTCATCCATCGAGTCAACGCGACCGCCACTGGCGCTGGTGCGTCCACTCTGACTCTGTTGAGCCTGCTCCTGACCTTGCTGCGAACCCCGGGATTGGTCGGAGACGTTGACGTCGACCTGGCCCATGCCCTGCTGCGCAAACATGTCCCGCAAGCGATGCATTTGCCCGTCCAGCGCTTCGCGAACGCTTGGGTGTGCGCTCATGAAGGTCACCTGGGTCTGCTGATCCGGCACCATGTTCACCCGAATGTCGAGGCGTCCCAGTTCGGCCGGTTGCAACTGGATGTCCGCCGCCTTGAGATTGGCGCTGGACAGGTACATGACCCGGTTCACCACTTCTTCAGTCCAACCGCTCTGATGCATGGCGATCGGTTGGTTGACCGGCAAGGCATTGGCGGTTTTCGGCGTGGCAGCCTGGGTCAGCGCAGCCAGGCGGTTGGCAAAGTCGTCGACGCGGGTATCGCTGCTCGCCGACTTCAGGTCCTTGAGACCGTCATCGATCAGGCCACTGAAGGCCTTGTCGCCCTGGCCGGTGCTGTCCTTGTCGGCTTGCACATCGAGCATGCTCGCCATGCCGGCAGCGAAGTTCTGCGCCGACGTCTGCTCACCGTCGGCCTGAGCCTGGGCCGAGGTCGGTGCCGCTTTTGGCTGGGCCTGACTGGAAGCAGAAACGTGGCCGCTCGCCTCGAGGGCCATGCGCACGGCTGGCAGTGCATCGAGGGGATCGGCTTCGGGGTCGAAATCCGGATCTGCGGCGGTGGTGGTCGTTGCCGCGGTAATGGCAGCAGTGAGCGGCACTTCGACCGGCGGTTGAACAGTGGCTGGCACCGGCGGCGTTTCCGCCACGGGCGCTGGTGCCACCGGCTGAACCGTTTGCATCAGGGCGGGATCGAGCGCCGGGTCGACCGGGGCAGTATCGGCCACCGGCGTCTGCGCAGTATCCGGCGCATCGTCGCTGGCAGTCGTGTCGTCGGCCTGTGCCGGTTTATCGGCGGGCAAGGATTTGCCGCTATCGGCAACCGCAGGTTCCGGGGCGGCAGACTTGTCGTTGCTGACGTCCTTTTTACCGGGACCGTCCGGGGACTTGTCGCGCATCGGCTTCGCCGCGCCGTCAGTCACGGCAGAGGGCTTGTTATGGGCTTGATTGGCGTAGACCTGGGCGAAGCTGGACGCCTTGTCCCCGGGCTCAGGCGCCAGCGCCGGTGTATTGGCGGAAGCGACTTGAGTCTTGGCCTGTGCGGCGGCCTGAAGCAGCATATTGGGGGTAACGGGCATGAAACGGTCTCCGCTGCACTGGGATCGTAGGTACAGTTGACGGAGATTACTGCAAAGGTCGCGCCAGGTTTTCCGCAGAGACGCTACAAGCGCCGGACGGTCGACTTAATCGGCGAGAGAACGCTGGCGCTCGGCCTCGTACAGCGGTCGGACAATGGCGAATTCGCCGTCGATTTCCCCGACCAGTTTTTCAATGCCCGAGAGACTTTTCTGCTTGGCCAGTTGTTCCAGCTCATGGCACAGCTCGGCCAGGCGAATGGCGCCCATGTTGCTGCTGCTGCCTTTGAAACTGTGAGCAGTGTTCATCAGCTGCGCGGCATCTTCAGCCTTGTGCAACAGACTCAAGCGTTCTTCGGAATCGGCGAGGAAGGTATCGAGCAGCATGGGATACTCGCCCTCCATGACCTCTTGCAACGCGCTCAGCACGTCGCGGTCCAGATGTGTGTCAGCCACTTGCTCACTCCTTGATCAAGAATGCGTGGATTATGCCAGAGCCTCCCAGAAAAACTCCACGCGGGCACTACGACCATCGTCGGACCAGCTCGCGTTGCGGCCCAATTGACGGATCAGACTGACACCACGTCCCGACAGACGGACACCCTCTACGGGCCGCTCCATCACGCGCGCAATATCAAAACCCTTGCCACTGTCTTCGACGCGAACCGTCAGGCAACCGCCCTCGCCCTTCGGTGTCACCTGCAAATGCACCCGCACAAAGCCGTCCTGCAACTCGTCCAGGCGCGTATTGCGCTGTTGATAATAGCGCGTAAAACCCACGGCATCGCGTTTGAGGCTCGAATCCAGGCCCAGCACGCCATGCTCCAAAGCATTGGAATACAGTTCGGCCAGCACACTGTAGAGCGCCCCGCTCTGCGCCCGCAGCCCATGCACCTCAAGCAGCAACTGCAACAGATACGGCAACGGGTTGAAGCGTTTGAGGGTGGCGGCGCGAAACTCGAAACTCACCGACCAGTCCAGTGGGCAGGACTGGCCGCTGTCGGAATAGACCAGGGCCGGCGGGCTCACCTGCGCGGCCTCCAGCAACCTGACCTCGACCATGCTGACATCGTCGCGGGCTTCACCGCGAAAGTCGCGCAGTGCCTGTTCGATCTCTTCGAACAGCTCGTCTGGTTGACGATTGGCCGCAAATACCCGCTGCAATCGCTCGACACCAAACAACTGTTCGTTGGCGTCGCAGGTATCGATCACCCCGTCGGACAACAGGAACACCCGATCGCCGACCGCCATCGGAAACACGTCGGTGCGGTCATCGAAAGTTTGCGCGCTCAACACACCGAGCGGCAGATGCCGAGCGGTGAGCGGCGTGCGCTCGCCGCTGGCGATGCTGTGCAGATAGCCGTCCGGCATGCCGCCATTCCAGACTTCCACCGAGCGTCGCTGAAAACTCAGGCACAGCAGCGTCGCACAACAGAACATGTCTACCGGCAGGATGCGCTTGAGCTTGGCGTTCATCTCGCGCAGGGTTTCCGACAGGCCATAGCCCTTGGCAGTCATGCCGTAAAAGACTTCGGCCAGGGGCATGGCACCGACGGCGGCCGGCAAGCCGTGACCGGTGAAATCGCCGAGCATTACATGCATGTCGCCAGCCGGGGTGAACGCGGCCAGCAACAGATCGCCGTTGAACAGCGCATAGGGCGATTGCAGGTAACGGATGTTGGGGGCATTCAGGCAACCGGAGTGGGCCACCTTGTCAAACACGGCTTTGGCCACCCGCTGTTCGTTGAGCAGGTAATCGTGGTGCCTGGCAATCTGGTCACGTTGTTGCAACACGGTGGCCTGCAGCCGGCGCAAGCGATCCATCGCCTTGATCTTGGCGGCGAGAATCACCTGGTTGTAGGGCTTCGCCAGAAAGTCGTCGCCGCCCGCCTCCAGGCAGCGGGCCAGGGCTTCGCTTTCGGTCAGCGAGGTCAGGAAGATGATCGGCACCAGGGTTTCCCCGGCCAACGCCTTGATCTGCCGGGCCGCCTCGAAACCATCCATCACCGGCATCATGGCGTCCATCAGTACCAGTTGCGGTCGTTGCTGGCGAAACGCTTCGACCGCTTCGGCACCGTTGGTGGCCGTGAGCACGTTATGGCCCTGGCGACGGACGATACTCGACAGCAGCATGCGATCGGCCGCGCTGTCTTCAGCGATCAGAATCGTCAGCGATTCGAACGTGGACTGCACGGCAATCACGCCACGTCGAAAATTTGTTCGAAGTTTGAGATCGCAAGAATCTTGCGCACATCGGCATTGGCGTTGGTCAACGTGATCTCGGCATTCTCGCCACCGGCGTGATCACGCAACAGCAACAACATGCCAAGCGCCGAACTGTCGAGGTAGGTGGCGTCCTTCAGGTTCACTTCGAAGGAGTCGGGTTTTGGCTGAAGGTTTTCGTAGGATTCACGAAATTCCTGATGCTTGGCGAAATCGAATCGTCCCTTGATCGAAATCGTCAGCTTTTGCCCGTTCGGGGAGACTTCTGTGACAACTGACATTTAACGGCTTCCTTGTCATTGGAGAACGTACGTGTAGAAGGTTTAGCACTTGGCGGGGATAGGGGCAAGGCTGTTGATTGGCGCAATCCTGGAGGACGCCTTCGCGGGCAAGCCTCGCTCCTACAAGATCACTGCAAAACTTGTAGGAGCGAGGCTTGCCCGCGAAGAACGATAACGCAGTCTGACTGATTCAATACGGATCCTGACGCGGCAACCGCTGGGACAATTCATCCAGCAGCTTCTGCTCGCGCTTGTCCTCCAGCCGTCGTGCCTCATCGGCATAGCGCTCGACCAATTTGCGCAAACCTTCGACCCGGGCATACGCCTGCTGCCAGGTTTCCCGCGCCTTGTTCAGATTATTCTGGTGCCACGCGAGGCTTTGGCGCTGCTGATCGATGGCGGTGCCCAGTTGCGCGAGGAAACCTTGATAGCCCAGCAACCACTGGCCCGAAACGCCGCCACTGCCGCGCACGATCCATTGTTCCTGATAGTCGAGGCGAAAGGCTTCCAGGTCGGCGAGTTTGCTTTCCGCCAGACGGACCTGACCCTGGAAGTGGCCCAGGCGCTGGACCGCAGCCTTCTCGACCTTTTCAGCCATCTCGACCACAGGGGCCAGGCGCGAGGCTCGGCTCTGGGCCATGGCCGGTTAGCCGCCCGCCGCAGGGGCGAAGATCGAGCCGAGATAGGCTTCGCTTTCGCCCAGGCTGATGCTGTCGTTCAAGCCCTGGCGCAGGTATTTGACCAACTGCGGTTGCAGGGAAATCGCCAGGTCGGTTTCGCGGTCACCGCCGGCGACGTAGGCGCCGACGCTGATCAGGTCGCGACTCTGTTGATAACGCGACCACAGCTGTTTGAAATACTGGGCGCGCATCATGTGTTCAGGCGTGACCACCGACGGCATCACCCGGCTGATCGACGCTTCGATATCGATGGCCGGGTAATGCCCTTCCTCGGCCAGACGCCGCGACAGCACGATGTGCCCGTCGAGCACGCCTCGGGCCGAGTCCGCGATCGGATCCTGCTGGTCGTCGCCTTCGGACAACACGGTGTAGAACGCGGTGATCGAACCGCCACCCTTCTCGGCATTGCCGGCCCGTTCCACCAGTTTCGGCAACTTGGCGAACACCGACGGCGGATACCCCTTGGTCGCGGGCGGCTCGCCGATGGCCAGGGCAATTTCGCGCTGGGCCTGGGCGAAACGGGTCAGGGAATCCATCAGCAACAGGACGTTCTTGCCCTTGTCGCGAAAATACTCGGCGATGCGCGTGCAATACATCGCCGCGCGCAGGCGCATCAGCGGCGCATCGTCCGCCGGGGACGCCACCACTACCGAACGCTTGAGCCCTTCTTCACCAAGAATGTGCTCGATGAATTCTTTAACTTCGCGACCCCGCTCGCCGATCAGCCCGACGACGATAATGTCGGCCTCGGTGAAGCGCGTCATCATGCCCAGCAATACAGACTTACCGACGCCGGTACCGGCGAACAGCCCGAGCCGCTGACCGCGACCGACCGTCAACAAACCGTTGATGCAACGGATGCCCACGTCCAGCGGTTCGCTGATCGGTTCGCGCTTGAGCGGGTTGATGGTCGGGCCGTCCATCGGTACCCAGTCTTCGGCCTTCATCCCGCCCTTGCCGTCCAGCGCGCGACCGGCGCCGTCGAGCACGCGCCCGAGCATGCTCATGCCCATCGGCAAGCGACCGGTATCCGCCAGCGGAACAACACGAGCCCCGGGCGCGATACCGGCGACGCTGCCGACCGGCATCAAAAAGACTTTGCTGCCGGAAAAGCCCATGACTTCGGCTTCGACCTGCACCGGGTGATAGCTGTCGTCGTTGATGACCATGCAGCGGCTGCCCATGGCGGCGCGCAAGCCTTCGGCTTCAAGCGTCAGGCCAACCATGCGCAGCAAACGACCTTCAAGGATCGGTGCGCCGGCCAGCTCCGTGGCCTCGGCATAACTGCCCAGGCGCTTGGCGAAGCTGGTGCGATCAAGGCGCATCGGGCACGTCCGGTTCGGCGACGGCTGCAGGCTGGGTGTCGATTGGCAACTCCAGGCTCAGGTCCGGCGCGGCCGGGTGCAGTGCCTGTTCGTGCAACTGATCGAAGAGCTTGTCCATGACCCGCGCCACACGGGTTTCGACGGTGGCGTCGATCCGACTGTGTTCGGTCTCGACCCGGCAACCGCCCGGTAACAATGCTTCGTCTTCGACGATGCGCCAGGTTTCTTCATGGCGCTCGCGCAGGGCTTTGACCTGGGCGAAATCCTGCGGATTGATGTACAGCCGCACATTGCCCACGCCCAGCGGCAAGAGCTTGAGCGCCTCGCGCATGACGTGCTCGATCTGCGTCGAGTCGATGGCCAGTTCGCGCTGGATCACCTGTTTGGTGATGTGCTGCACGAGGTCGACCAAGGACTTTTCAATCTGCGTGTCCTGTTCGGCGATGGGTTCGAACAGATGCCCCATCAGCGCTTCCAGCCCGGCGATCTTGGCGGCCAGGGCCACTTCGGCTTCCTGACGGACCTTGAGCGTAGTGCTGTGGAAACCTTCTTTCTCGCCCGTCGCGAAGCCTTCGTTGTAGGCCTCCTGACGAATGCTTTCGAGTTCTTCGAGGGTCAGTGGCTGGACTTCTTCCAGCGGCACTTCTTCCATTTCCGGCGGCTCGGGCTCGGGTTCAGGCTCGGGCTCCGGCACGTGGGGATCGAAACTGGGCAGCGACCAGACGTCGAAGCCGCCGACGTCCTTGGCGCGGATCAGGTCAGTGTTGGACTCATCATGTTTGGACGACATAGTGACCTTAGATCATCTCTTCGCCGCCCTTCCCGCCGAGAACGATTTCTCCGGCTTCGGCCATACGGCGGGCAATGGTGAGGATTTCTTTCTGCGCGGTTTCCACGTCGCTGACGCGCACCGGGCCTTTGGCCTCGAGGTCGTCGCGCAACAGCTCGGCCGCCCGTTTGGACATATTCTTGAAGATCTTCTCTTTGACGCCTTCGTCCGACCCCTTGAGGGCCAGCACCAACACGTCGGAGGACACTTCGCGCAGCAGCGCCTGGATACCGCGGTCGTCGACATCGGACAGGTTGTTGAACACGAACATGAGGTCTTCGATCTGACCGGACAGGTCTTCGTCGACTTCGCGGATCGAGTCCATCAGCTGACCTTCGATCGAGCTGTCGAGGAAGTTCATGATGTCGGCCGCACGCTTGATGCCACCCAGGGTGGTGCGCGAGGCATTCGAGTTGCCGGAGAACTGCTTCTCGAGAATCTGGTTGAGCTCTTTCAGCGCGGCGGGCTGCACGGTGTTCAGCGAGGACACTCGCAGAATGATGTCCAGTCGAACCTTGTGGTCGAAGTTGCCCAGCACTTCGCCGGCCTGGTCCGGGTCGAGATACGCCACCACGATCGCCTGGATCTGCGGGTGCTCGTAACGGATCACGTCAGCGACCGCGCGCGGCTCCATCCACTTCAGGCTGTCGAGGCCACTGGTGTTGCCGCCCAGAAGGATCCGGTCGATCAGGCCGTTGGCCTTGTCTTCGCCCAGGGCCTGGGTAAGCATTTTGCGCACGTAGTCGTCGGAGCCGACGCCGAGGCTGGTCTGGTCGCCGACAATGTCGACGAACTCGCTCATCACCTGCTCGACTTGCTCGCGGTGCACGTTCCCCATCTGGGCCATGGCCACACCGACACGCTGGACCTCTTTGGGCCCCATGTGGCGCAGCACTTGGGCAGCATCGGTCGAGCCCAGCGACAGCAGCAGAATCGCGGCTTTGTCGACCTTGGACAGTTTGGCGGCAACGGCTCGGTTATCACTCATCTGCGTTAATCCACTCTTTCACGACCTGGGCCACACGGCCCGGATCTTCTGCCACCAGACTCTTGATTGCGTTCAACTGTGCGTCATAGCCTTCGCTCGGACTCGGCAGCAGAATGCTTTGCGGGCCACCGAGGCTGACGCGGTCGTTGGCCAGTTCGCCGTCCAGGCCGCCCATGCCACCCAACTCGACGTCGCTGCCAATGCCGGCCAACTGTTTGCCTTTGCCGCCACCGGTGATGTTGTTGAGCACCGGACGCAGCACACCGAACACCAGCACCAGGATGAACAACACACCCAGCACTTGTTTGACGATGTCCCAGAACCAAGGCTGGGAGTAGAACGGAATATCGGCAATCACTTCACCGCGCTCGGCGGAGAACGGCATGTTGATCACGCTGACGCTGTCGCCACGACTGGCGTCGAAACCGACGGCGTCCTGGACCAGGCGCGTGAAGCGCGCCAATTCGTCGGCGCTCCACGGTGCGCGGCTCATCTCACCGTTGGCGGCGTTGATCTTGACCTGGTCATCCACCACCACCGACACCGACAGGCGATTCAAACGGCCCTGCTGTTGTTTGGTGTGGCTGATGGAGCGGTCAAGTTCGAAGTTCTTGGTGGATTGTTGACGCTTGTCCGCCGGGTAAGGAGCGAGCATCGGCTGGCCGGTGGCCGGGTCCATGATTTGCTGACCGTTGGCATCGAGCAAGGGCTGGCCCGGCTGCACCATGCCGGCCGACGCGGTCGCACCACCAATGGTTTGCGGTGCCGAGGCAGGCGCTGGCGGCTGGTTGCTCAAGGCACCCGGTACACCTTGCGGGCCATTGCTGGCGGTGCGCTGTTCAGTGGTCGATTGCTCGCTGCGCAACGCCGGCTGGTCCGGGTTGAACTGCTCGGAGGTCGACTCGACGGCACTGAAATCCACATCCGCCGAAACCTCGGCTTTATAGCGATCGTTGCCCAGCACTGGTTGCAGGATGTTATGCACACGCTGGGTGAGCATGCTTTCCATGCGACGGCTGTAATCGAATTGCTTGCCGGCCATGGTCAGTTCAGAGTTCTCCGCCTGATCGGACAGCAGCGTGCCCTTCTGGTCGACGACGGTGATCTGCGATTTGCTCAGTTCGGGAACGCTGGTGGCGACCAGGTTAATGATCGCCAGCACCTGGCCCGGCTCCAGCGAACGACCGGAATACAGCTCTACCAGCACCGACGCGCTCGGCTTGCGCTCATCGCGCACGAACACCGAACTTTTCGGAATCGCCAGGTGCACGCGAGCACCCTTGACGTTGTTCAGGCTGGAGATGGTCCGCGCCAGTTCGCCTTCAAGGCCGCGACGATAACGGGTCGCTTCCATGAACTGGCTGGTCCCGAGGCCCTGGTCCTTGTCGAGAATTTCAAAACCGATGTTGCCGTCGCTGGGAGTGACACCAGCGCCCGCGAGCTTGAGCCGCGCACGGGACAGGTCATCGGCCTTGACCAGCAAGGCGCCGGAATTGGGTTCAACGGTGTAGGGAATATCGGCGGCGGCCAGGGTATCCATGACTTGCTTGGCGTCCATGCCGGCAAGGCTGCCGTACAGAGGCCGGTAGTCCGGCTGCTGGGACCACAACACAACGGCGAAGCCAATCGCCACACTCGCCGCCAGGCCGACCAACAGGCCCACCTGACGCAGCATGGTCATCTCGGAGAGGTTTTCCAGGAAGGACAACCCGAACAGCGGCGGTTTGCCGTCTATCGGGGTGGCCTTGGCCGGAACGTTATCGGCGATTGCTTCTGCCATGACTCAATCTCGTCCTTAAACCGGCATCTGCATGATGTCTTGGTAGGCCTGAACCAACTTGTTACGCACTTGGGTCAACGCCTGGAAAGACACGCTGGCCTTCTGCGAGGAAACCATCACGTCCGTCAGGTCGACGCCGCTCTTGCCGATCTCGAAAGCCGTGGCCAACTGACCCGCAGCCTGCTGGGTGTCGTTCACTTTATTGACGGCCTGACCGAGCATGTCGGAAAAGCTGTTGCCCGCCAGTTGAGGGACGGCGGCAGTCGATTTCGACGCAGACATGGCATCCATTTGCATGGAGCGCATGTCCAGCATCAAGCGATTGAATTCAATACCTTGGCTCATGGTTTCTCTCTATGACGAGCTACGTCGTTGGCGACCCGCAATTTTTTGACACTCACTCGGCGGGTAGAGAGGTGTTAGCAACAAGGGTGCCAGCTCGGCGGCCGCTCTAAACAAAAGCCCACCCCTAGAAGCCGAACGCAATCCGTAGCAGCTGGCGAAGCCTGCGTTCGGCTGCGCAGCAGTCGTGAAATCAGTCCACGCGGTGTTTCAGAAAGACCGAGTGTTCAGGTTTTACGACTGCTGCGCAGCCGAACACAGCCTTCGGCAGCTGCTACAAAATGGAATCAGGTGGCGAACAAATAGGCTTCCACGTCCATTCCGGCGTCACGCATCTGCGCGAGCTTGTAGCGCAGGGTGCGCGGGCTGATGCCCAGGCGCTCGGCGGCCTCTTTGCGACGGCCGCGCTCGGCACGCAAGGTGTCGATGATCATCTGGAATTCACGCCGGCGCAGGTCATCGCCCAGCGCTCCACCCGACTCCGATTCCACTTCCACGGCGCGCGCCGGCGGCGACGCCAATACCGGCAACGGCGCACAGGCGACCGGCCCACTCAGGCAAAAATCCTGTGGCTGAATCAAACCGCCCTGCTGGAGAATCAGCGCACGCTGAATCGCGTTATCCAGCTCGCGGACATTACCCGGCCATGGGTAACCGATCAGGCACGCCTGAGCCTCGGGCGACAGCTTTGCCGCGGCATGCTTCATTTTATTGACGTGTTTGGCCAGCAGTCGCTCGGCCAGCGGCAGGATGTCGGCGGTACGCTCGCGCAACGGACGCCAGGCCAGCGGAAACACCGACAGGCGATAGTAAAGATCTTCGCGAAAACGCCCCGCCGCGACTTCCCCGGCCAGGTCGCGGTTGGTGGTCGCAACGACGCGAATGTCCAGCGCGATCGGCTTGCGTGCCCCGACTCGCTCGACTTCGCGCTCCTGCAACACGCGCAGCAGTTTGGCCTGGAGCCCCAAGGGCATTTCGGAAATTTCGTCGAGCAGGATGGTCCCGCCGTCAGCCTGTTCGAACTTGCCCGCCTGCGCCGCGATGGCGCCGGTGAACGAGCCCTTCTCGTGCCCGAACAATGTGGCTTCGAGCATGTTGTCGGGGATGGCTGCGCAGTTGATCGCAATGAACGGCTGACTGGCGCGATGCGAATGCTGATGGATGTAGCGCGCCAGCACTTCTTTACCGGTCCCGGATTCACCCGAGATCAACACCGTGGAATCACTGCGCGCGACCCGCGCGGCCAATTCCAGCAGTTGCGCACTGGCCGGCTCGAACGCCACCGGGCCTTCGTGCTCGATCGCGCCCAGACTGCCCAGCGCATGACGCGCCACCAGATCGAGCAACGCCTTGGGCTCGAACGGCTTGACCAGATAATCCGCCGCGCCATGGCGCATGGCATCGACCGCACGCTCGACGGCGCCGTGAGCGGTCATCAACAACACCGGCAATTGCGGCTGACGCGCACGCAGCAGACTTAGCAATTGATGCCCGTCCATGCCCGGCATGTTGACGTCACTCAGCACCAGATTGAACGCCTCGACACTGACTGCCGTCAGCGCTTCTTCGGCCGAACCGACAGCCTTGTAATCGTGCCCGGCGAGCAACAGCGTATCGGCCAATGCCTCCCTCAGCGCGCGGTCGTCCTCGACCAGTAAAACCTTGATTCCCATGTCCTTCACTCCGCTCCCTGAGCGCTGGCTTTTTCATCGCAAAAAAGCGGCAGGATGACCTGCGCGCAGGTGCCGCGACCCAGCCGCGAGCGCAGTTGCAATTCGCCCTGATGAGCACGGGCCACAGCCTTGACCACGGTCAGGCCGAGGCCGGTCCCAGTGGTTTTGGTGGTAAAAAACGGCTCGCCCAAACGCGCCAGCACGTTGGCGTCGATGCCACTGCCGCTGTCGCTGACACTCAGGCGCAGCGTATTGCCGCGGGTATAGAGATGGACCTTCAAACGCACATCACCGGCACTGGCCTGGATGGCGTTTTCGATCAGGTTGAGGATCGCCCCGACCAGCGTGTCGCGATTGCACAGCAACTCACCGGAATGACTGTCGCACTGCCAACGAATCGGTAGACCCTGCACATGAGTCAGCGCCGCCGCTTGCAGCGACTGCATCAATATTTTTGGTGTGAGACGATCGGTCAGCGGCAGCTCGCCGCGCGCGAACACCAGCATGTCGCGCACCTGATGCTCCAGCTCATGCAGACGCTCTTTCAAGCGACCGGCAAAACGCTGCTGGGTCTCGACGGGCAATTCCTGCTCAGTCAAATGACTGGCGTAGAGCAACGCGGCGGACAAGGGTGTACGAATCTGATGGGCCAGCGACGCCACCATGCGCCCGAGGGACGACAGGCGTTCGTGGCGGGCCAGTTGATCTTGCAGATGGCGGGTTTCAGTCAGGTCGTTGAGCAACACCAACTGGCCGGGCTCGGCATCCAGCGAGCGCGTGGAGATCGACAGTCGCCGACCGTCCTTGAGGGAGATTTCATGACCGTCGTCTTCGCGAGGCGCAAAGCAGCGGGCAATCACCTGGCGCCACAGTTCACCTTCGAGGGGCAGGCCGAGCAGCTCGCAAGCAGCGGGGTTGGCTTCGCGCACGATGCCTTGGGCATCAATGACGATGACGCCACCGGGCAACAGATCGAGGAGGTTTTGCAGGCGGTTGGCCAGGCGTTCTTTTTCCGCCAGTTCCTGCATGCGCTGAGCGCTGACCACCGCCAGCTCACCCTTGAGCTCGGTGACCCGGGCTTCGAGCATGCTGTAGGAGTCGGTCAGTTGGCTCGACATCTGATTGAACTGGGCAAATGCCTGCTCGAGGCCAAGCCGGCTTGCCTGTTCTACGGACGACGGTTGCCCCGATGCGTCAGGGACAGAAAACATCTGGGCGGCTTGGGGCATCGTGCTCACTCGCTTGGCTGACCGTCAGTTAAACGGAACGTTGCGAGGGATGTAGCAATACCCGTGCCTAAAAAAAACTACCTATAAATGAAGGACTTGAAAAACAGGCGTCAATCATCCGCCTGTTCATCACCGTCACGACGACTCATGCCGTACTTGCGCATTTTTTCCACCAGGGTGGTGCGACGAATACGCAACCGTTCTGCCGCGCGCGCAACGATGCCATTGGCATCATCCAGCGCCTGCTGAATCAACCCTTGTTCCAGACCGCCGAGGTAGTCCTTCAGGTCCAGGCCTTCCGGCGGCAGCAGGGCGTTGGCCGTGAAGTCCGGGGTATGACCGTTGATGGCCACCCGTTCTTCGAGGTCGCTGCGCAGGCTGTCGACCATCTGCTCGTCTTCGTCGTCGACGTAGCGGAATTTCTTCGGCAACTCGACCACGCCGATCACCCCGTACGGATGCATGATCGCCATGCGCTCCACCAGGTTGGCCAGCTCGCGGACGTTGCCCGGCCAGCCGTGACGGCACAGCGACATGATCGCTGCCGAGTTGAAACGGATCGAACCCCGCTTCTCGTGCTCCATGCGCGAGATCAACTCGTTCATCAGCAGCGGGATGTCTTCGACGCGTTCGCGCAGTGGCGCCATCTCGATCGGGAACACGTTCAGGCGGTAGTACAAGTCTTCGCGGAAGGTGCCGATCTCGATCATGCTTTCGAGATTCTTGTGGGTCGCCGCGATGATGCGCACGTCGACACTCTGGGTCTTGTTGCTGCCCACGCGCTCGAAGGTGCGCTCCTGCAACACGCGCAGCAGCTTGACCTGCATCGGCAGCGGCATGTCGCCGATTTCGTCGAGGAACAGCGTGCCGCCGTTGGCCAGTTCGAAACGCCCGGCACGGCTGGTGATCGCCCCGGTGAAGGCGCCCTTCTCGTGGCCGAACAATTCGCTTTCCAGCAACTCGGCCGGAATCGCGCCACAGTTGACCGGTACGAACGGCGCATCACGACGCTTGGAGTGATAGTGCAGATTGCGCGCGACCACTTCCTTGCCGGTACCGGACTCACCGAGGATCAGCACGCTGGCGTCGGTGTCGGCCACTTGCTGCATCATCTGGCGGACGTGTTGAATCGCCCGGCTGGTGCCGACAAGGCTGCGGAAAAGATTGGGTTCGCGATGACGCCCGCGCTCACGCGCCTGGTCGTACATCTCGCGATAGACCTGGGCACGGTGCAGGGAGTCGAGCAATTTGCTGTAGCTGGGTGGCATTTCAAGGGTCGAAAGCACTCGCCGACGCTGGTCTTCAGGCAAGTCAACGGAAGAATTATCGCCCATTAACAAAACCGGAAGGAACTCATCCCAGGTTGAGAGTGTCTTTAACAAGCCCGGAAGTGCGCCAGAAGCATTGACCGTCCCGATCAGGACACAGATCACTTCACGACTTGATGACAAAGAGCCGACAGCCTGCTGCCAGTCATGGCTTCCGCAGGGTAAATTTTCTTCACCAAGAAAATTTAAAATCACCGCCAGGTCGCGGCGGCGGACGCTATCGTCATCAATCAGCAGAATTTTGGTTTCACGCCACATGCAATAGCAACTTCCCTAGTCAACTCAATGCCCAAAATGAGGGGGCAAGCTAGACGCTTGCAGGCATGTTAAGCCTGTAGACGCCTGAAATCTGGAACCAGCCACTAGTTAAGTCAAAAAACCGTGCACAGTCAAATTTATGGCGCACTATGTTTGGATTAACTGAGGGTTAACTAACCAAACAGATGGTAAACCTTTGCCGCGTTCTGCGCATGGTTGATCTGCGACATCTCGTCGACTATCGCCTGGCGCTCCCCCATCGTCGCCGTCAGCAAATCCTTGTACACCGCCAGCAGCCTTTCCAGATTGGTCCGTAACGCTTCTTCATCGATCGGCGCTTCGCTCAGCACCTCATCGACGCATTCGCGACAGGCCACATCCAGTTCGCCGATCGCATCCCAGTTTCGCGCCGCCAGGGCGTCCACCAGGGCTTCACGGGTTTGTTCTATCCGCTGCAGTGCTTGACTCATGGCGCTATCCTCAGGCCCACAGGCCTATTGATTTGCAATTGCATCCCAACCGCTTTTCAGGGTATCGAGCAAACCCGATACTTCGTCGATGATCGCTGCATCGTTGTTGCGGTTGGCTTCCATCAAACGCGTCATCATGTAGGCGTACAAGTTGTCGAGCTGCTGGAGCGACGCCGGGTCCTCGGTCTTCTCGGGGTTCAGACCGTCACGCAGGCCGATGATGATGTCAACGGCCTTGCCGAGCATCAATCCCTTGAGTGCGATGTCACCCCGCTCCATTGCGCCCTTGGCTTGAGCCATGCGGTCCAACCCACCCTCCATCAGCAACTGAACCAGGCGATGGGGATTGGCTTCAGAGATCTGAGCATGGGAATTGACCTTCTGGTACTGGCGAAGGGCTCTCATGGGATTCATGTTTCTACCTCGTGACAGACAACAAATGAAAATAGGTTTGCTCTGATCATTATGTCGACGGGTCGGCATAAAACTTTAATCGCGACCCGCGACCAAAGAAAAAACCCAGGCGCTGTTTTTACAGCCGGCCTGGGTTTTTTTATGCCTGATCCGGATCAGTCGGACTTCGGATTGTTCAGCGCATTGAGCGTGGTCATGATGCTGTCGCTCTGCGCCCGCAGCCTGGCCACCAGGGAGTCCATGGCGGTGTACTTGGCCGTCAGGCTCAATTGCAGGCTGGCCATCCGCGAATCAAGGGTGTCCTGCTGCTTTTTCAAGTCGGTCAGGCTGTCGCTCAGGCTGGCCGAGCGCGCGGCAAAAACACCGGTCTTGCTCAGGGCGAAGCTGTCAGTCGCGGTTTTCATTCGCGCCAGCAAACCGGTATCGCCGGTGAAGATAGCGTTGATGTCGGCGGCATTGGTCAGCACCGCCGCATCCCACTGCTTGTCGTCGATGGTCAGGGTGCCGGTTTTCTGATCTGTCTGAACGCCAAACTGGGACAACGCCTTCATCTGGCCGGTGCCCGACATCGAGTTCAGTTCGGTGCGTACCGAATTCAACAGTGAACGCAGCGAGGCGTCGCCCGTCAGGGCGCCGGAGGTGACCGAACCATCGGCGTTGGTGGTGACCTGGGTCTCGGCGTTGGCCGCCTTGATCAACGCGTTGTAGGTGTCGACAAAGCCTTTGACCGAGGACTTCAGCGTTGAGCTGCTGGCGGCGACGGTGATGGTGCTCGCGGTCGGCGCAGAAGCACCGGCCGCGGTTGGAGAAACGCCCGTCAGCTTGACGGTAACCCCGCTCACGGCGTCGGCAATGGTGTTGGTCTTGGATTCCATGACCAAGCCATCCAGTGTGTACTTGGCGTTCTGCGGCGCGGCAAGAACCGAGGTACCGGTTTCCAGGCCCGAGTTGCCCGTCAAGGTCAGGTCCGATCCGACACCGGTGGTGGTCGACGTCATCACCAATCGAGAGCCGCTGGCGTCGGTCAGGATGTTGGCACTCAAGCCCTGGTTCGCGTACTGCGAGTTGATCGAGTCGCGAACCTGCTGCAGCGTCGAGCCGGCAGGAATGCTCACGTCAAACGTGTTGCTGCCCTGCTTGATGCTCAGCGTGGTCGGCACCGAGCCGGCGTTGATCACCGTCGAAGCGCCACCCGCGTAAACCTTGGATGAGATCTTCGACGCCGTGGCCAACTGATTGACCACCAGCGAGAAACTCCCGGCCGCCGCGCCATTACCGGTGGTGACCGTGGCGACTTTTTCATCGGAGGACGAACCGGTCAGGCCATTGAAGCTGGCGGTCGTCTTCATGTTGTCCAGCGCACCCCGGAAGGCGTCCAGTGCGGCCTGGATCTTACCGATCGACGATAGCGAGGTCGTCGCTTTCAGCGTCTGGCTGTTGATCTGTGTCTGCTTCGGCGCCCTTTCGGAATCCACCAAAGACTTCACGATCGCCTGGGTATCGATGTTCGAACCAATACCGCTAACCGTTGAACCCGCCATCATCTCTCTCCTTATCCGGTGGCTGTCGTTTTCTTGACTAAGAGCGCCCTAGCCAACGACAGCAACAAAATTCATGCCAGCTCAGGCCTTGGCGTCAAACAGCAAGCTGCTGGCGTCTGTCAGGCTCTGTGCAAGCTTCAATGCAGTTTCCGAAGGGATCTGGCGAATCACGTCACCGGTTTCGGTGGCGATGACCTTGACCACGACCCGGCCGGTGGAATCATCAATCGTAAAATCCAGCTTGCGTTGAGCAGCCTGGACAAATTCCCGAATATCGGTCACGGCTTTTTCCAGGTCGTCACGCTTGGGCTCGTCGCCCGATTTCGCGACGGGCTCAGCCTTGGGCTGTTCCTGTTTGGCTGCGACGGTCGGCGTTGCCTGAGGGGCAACGGCTGGATAAGACAGGTTCAACTTGACGCTCATGTCCATGCTAAATCTCCTCATCACGGAAAAGACGAAAGGGCACGTAAACGCGCCCTTCCGTCAATCACCAAGCGCTGTTATTACTGAAGCAGCTTCAGTACAGCGGATGGCAGCTGGTTAGCCTGGGACAGGATCGCGGTGGAAGCCTGTTGCAGGGTTTGTTGCTTGGTCAGCTGAGCAGTTTCAGCAGCGAAGTCGACGTCCTGGATCACGCCACGAGCAGCAGTGGAGTTGTCCGAGATGCTGCGCAGGTTCGACACGGTGCTGTCGAAACGGTTTTGTACGGCACCGAGGTCAGCACGCTGGGAGTCGATGTTGGCGATCGCTTGCGAGATCACGTCAACAGCGTTCTGTGCGTTGGCAGCAGTGGTCACGTCAGTGTTGCTGACCACGGTTTTAGCCGAGCTGACGGTAGTACCGGCAGCTACGAACAGGCCAGTTGCGCCAGCGCCGTTCATCGAGTAGCTAGTGGTGGAGTTCAGGGACACTGCGCCAGTGACCTGGACTGCGGTGGCAGCGGCAGCAACGCCAGCGCCGTAGTTACCGGAACCGTCTTTGGCCTGAACCGAGATACCGGCAATGGCACTGGCGTCACCAGCGTTCAGGATGATGTTTTCGCCGGTGTCGGATTTGACTTCCAGGCTGTTGGTGGTGGCGTTGAAGTTAACGCTGATGCCCAGCTTGGCAGCGTTGGACTTCAGTTGGTCAGCCAGGCCAGCAGTGTCGGTTACGCCGACCATGTTGACAGCGGCACCAGCACCTACCTTGATGGTGAAGTTCGCGGTACCTGGCAGAGCACCGGTGATCGCAGCAGTGTTGACAGTGAACTTGGCTTCAGTGCTGGCAGTAGCCGACAGGCCGCCGATAACGCCGTTCAGCTGGGAAGCAGTCGTTTTGGCAGACTGACCGTTGACGGTGGTGATGTTAGCGGTTTGGCCGCCACCGGTCACAGCGATTGCACCACCGGTCACACCGGCCAGGCTTGGCGCGATGGCCACGCTTTTCAGCTGCTGGGAGCCGATGTTGTTAGCCGATACGTCGCCCAGCGTCATGTTGATGGTCTGGTTGGCGTTAGCGCCGACCTGGAAAGCGGTAGTACCGAAAGAACCGTCCAGCAGGTTACGACCACCGAAAGTAGTGGTGCTGGCGATACGCGACAGCTCGGAAGTCAGAGCCGAGTACTCGGCGTTGTTCGACTTACGGTCTTCGGCGCTTGGCGAACCGTTCGCGGAAGCCAGGGCCAGGGTACGCATTTTCTGCAGGATGTTGGTGGATTCCTGCATCGCGCCTTCAGCTGTTTGCGCGATGGAGATGCCGTCACCGGCGTTCTTGATGGCAGTGCCCAGGCCGTTGATCTGGCTGGTCAGACGGTTGGAAATTTGCAGGCCGGCCGCATCGTCTTTAGCGCTGTTGATACGCAGGCCGGAAGACAGACGTTGCATCGAAGTTTGCAGATTGGTAGAAGCTTTGTTCAGGTTGTTCTGAACGGTCAACGATGCAAGGTTGGTGTTTACTGTTAAAGCCATGACGAAATCCTCGTTGGATGGATACTGCGGCTTCCGGCCCTGACATCCGTCGGGTGTGGCCTAGAGAACCTACGTAATAGTTATCGTCGTGAAGAGGCTTTGCTTGAGGGGTTTTTTGCAAATTTTTAGTGGCAGCTTGCCAGCCCTTTAGTTTCAAGGCCTTGGAGCCAGAAATTCGGCGCCAGTAAAACGCAAAACGCCCGGGAACTTGCGTCCCGGGCGTTTTTTATTGCGTCTATTGCTGCACAGCCGATCAGCCGCGGAAGAGAATCGCCGAGCCCCACGACAGGCCTACGCCGAAACCGCTGATGGCCACACGCGTCCACTTGGAATCGAACACGTGGTTCTGCAACAGCAGCGGAATACTCGAAGACACCGTGTTACCGGTTTCGAGCATGTCCTTGACGAACTTCTCCGGCTCACCTTCTTCGAAGCGGCGCGCCACGGCATCGACAATCGCCGCGCTGCCCTGGTGAATGCAGAAGGCATCGATATCGCCCGCCTGCAAATTCGACTCATCCAGCAGCTCGTGCAAATGCGCCGGGACTTTCAGCAACGCGAAGTTGAAGACCTGACGGCCATTCATGAAGAACACACCGTCGCTGACCTTCAAGTGCGGCGCACCAGAACCGTCGGTGCCGAACTTTGACTTGCCCAGCTGCCAGACGGCGTTTTCGCCCATCCAGGTCGCGGTGGCGGCATCACCGAACAGCATGGTGGTGTTGCGGTCTTCCGGGTCGACGATCTTCGAGTACGGATCAGCCGTGATCAGCAGGCCGTTTTTCAGCCCCGTCGCTTCCATGAACCCCTTGAGGGCATAGATGCCGTAGACGTAGCCGGAACAGCCCAGGGAGATATCGAAAGCAGCCACATGAGTCGGCAGGCCCAGTTTGTCCTGGACGATCGCCGAGGTGTGCGGCAGCCCTTCTTCATCGCCGTTCTGGGTGACGACGATCAAGCAATCAATGGATTCACGCTTGAGTTCGGGGCTGGCGGCGAACAGTGCATTGACTGCTTCGACGCACAGGTCTGAAGTTTCCTGATCGGCATCCTTGCGCGGCAGAAACGCCGAACCGATCTTGCCAAGAATGAAGGTTTCGTCCTTGTCGAACTTTGCACCCTGGGCGTAGTTGTCAACCCCGGCTGCCGGCACGTAACTCGCTATGTTTTTTATGCCAATCATTATGGCTTCCCAATAATAAACAGCTGAATATCGCCACTCGCTGAATCGAGGGCGTCTACAGTCAGGGCCTGGCCCCCAGAGGAGGCAACGTCGGGACTCAAGGCTCACCTTGAACAGCCCCCCACCTTCACCGCCCGCAGACAGGATACAGTGAAGATGCGCGTTTTGACTGGCGGGTCACTCAGAGATCAGTGCTTTATTTGATTTTGTGGCACTGACACAGTCCCGATCCACCCCATCGTCATCAAAAAAGATGCAAAAAAAAAGCCAGCCCCTTATGACAGGGACTGGCCGCGAGCGGTCAAGACCGACTCAAAGCTTGTTGAACAGGCCCAACTGGGAAATCTTCGAGAACGCAAGTTGCGCCGCTTGCAGCATGGTTTGCTGCAAGGTCAGACGCGTCAATACTTCCGCGGGATCGGTGTTCTTGATCGAGTTACCCGTCGCTTCGTTGATCAGGCCCGTACTCTGGTTCTGATCGGCCTGCATGTCCATCACGTTACCGCGCGCACCAATGGCGCCACGAGCCAGGTCGACCTGGTTCTTGGCATTACCGAGGTTGGCAATCGCCGACGCCACGGTGTCTTCCAGAAAACGCTGGGCGGTCGGGTTGCCCTGGGTCGGCGAGTTGAGTGCCTGACGCAGTTGACTGATGGTATCGAGCACGTTCTGGGTCTGGTGTGTATTGACCGCGATGTCGAACTGATCACCCGTCGCGGGTGCGCCGCCACTGAGGGTAAAGCTGACACCGGCCGCTGTCGCCACACCCGCCGCTACAGTGCCGGACGATACCGGCGTACTGCTGCTGGTCAACGGACGTGCGTACAGGTCGAACGTCGTCGGGCTGGTGAACTTCAGAACCGCCCCGCCCTCAGGGAAGAAGCTCTTGTAGTCAGCCGCGTTGGTCACCGAAGACTGGCTCACTAACGTGGTCGAGGCATTGCTCGGCGCACGGTTACTGACGAAGCTGTCCGGTTTGGCCGCCAACTGGAAACTGTGCCCGGCGATGACGGCGTCGGCGTTGGTGGCGTTGTCGCCGGCCTGGAAGGTGATGTCCAGTTTGAAGGTCACGCCACGGAAATTGACGTCGGAGCCACCCTTGGCATTCGGGTCGAACACACCGCCCTGACTCGCCTCGGCGGTCACGTCATTGCCCAAGGCATCAGTGATCGAAAACTGCGTGCTGCTGGTGAACGCCAGGGTATACGGCTGACCGCTGCGGAAATTCGCATCGAACGCCGGACCGGAATTCACCAGGCCTGGCGACAGGGCCACTCGCCCGTCATTGACCGCAGGGGCGGTCATCGTGGTCGAGCTTCGGGCGGCGTTGATCGCCTGCTGGAACACATCCCAACCGGTGTCATTGAGCCCCAGCGACATCGAGTCACCGATCTTCAATTGCAACTGGGTCTGGTCGCCCTGATAGCTGTAGGTGCCGTCGCTATTGCGCGCAAAAGGTTGAGTGTTGTTGCTGGCGCCGGAAAACATGTACTTGCCGTTGGCGTCCTTGCTGTTCATCAAGCTCAGCAATTGCTCTTCAGCCTGGCCGAGTTCGGCCGCGATGGATTTGCGGTCGTCATCGTTCAACGAACCGCCACCGGCGCGCACCGCCAACTCGCTGACTTTCTGCAGCACGTTGTTGATGCTGTCGAGCACGCTTTCTTCTTGCGCCTGCGCGGTGTTCAACGCGCTGATGTTGGTGGTGTACTGACCCAACATGGCTTTTTGCTGATCGAGTTGCAGCAGGCGGGCCGCGCCGACCGGATCATCCGCCGCGGTCTCAAGCTTCACGCCGCTGCTGGCCTGCTCGGCCGTCTTGATCGCGTTGTTGAAGTTGCGCTGATAGTTGGCAGCCGTGGTCGCATAGTACTGTGCAGTAGAAATACGCATGTTTTACGGCTCCTTATAGGGCGTTGATCAGGGTGCTGAAAATTTCCTGCGCAGTCTTGATGATCTGCGAAGAAGCCGAGTAGTACTGCTGGTATTTGATCAGGTTGCCGGTCTCTTCATCGAGGTCGACACCCGACAGCGAGTCGCGAGAGTTGCGCGCCTGGCTCAGGATGGTGTCAGTGGCCGTGGCATCGAGTTGACCTTGTTTGGTCTTGGAACCGACCGACGAAACCAGACCACCGTAGGCATCGGTAAAACTCACGCCCGGGCTGGTGGAATTGGCACCGACCGTGGCTTTGGTTTGCAGGCCGAGCAATGCCTGGGCGTTGCGGTTGTCGGTGCTGCCGGGCGCCGTCAGCGAAATATTGAAACTGTCGTCCTTCTCGGGACTGCCGCTGAGGGTCATCGCGACATTGAAGGTTTTCGCGACACCCAATGAGTCGGTGTAAGGCACCGCAATGTTCAGATCATTATTCTGACCGGGCACGATGCTGCCGGTCCCCATGCTGTTGCCCTTGGCATCAAACACTTCGTACGCCGTGCTGCTGGTCATGAGCAAGCGAACCGGCATGGCGGCCTTGACCGCCGTCTGCATGTCCTGACGCTGGACAGGGTCGTAGATGTCCAGCGCAGTGCTCAGGGTCGGCTGGCTGACGGCGCCGGTGCCGTCGTTACCGGAAGCCTTGGTGGACGTCAGCGGCGCGGCGGTGGCCAGGCGTTTGACGTCGGTCATGATGGTGGTCATGTCCGCCGCCGCACTGCGCGTCGGGGTTATTTTGAAGGTGTCGCCGGTATTCACCGGGCCAGCATTGAGGCTCAGGCTGAAACCGTCGATGACCGGTGCCGGGCTCGCGCCGAGGGTGAAACTGCCCATGTCGGTGTTGTCCGACAAACGACGCACGCTGTAACCCGTGGCGCTGGTGAAGGTCACCTGGTAATCGCTGACCGCCAGTTTGCTGGTGTCATTGATGGTGACATTGAGGTTGCCGGACGCCGGGTTGTTGTTGCCATTGGCGATGCTGCGCTGGCTGATGGCCGCCGCACTGTTGATATCGTTAAACAGCCCCGAGCCGAAGTTGCCGTTCTGATCGACGCCCTGCCCTTGCTGTTTGTTGACCTGATCGGCTACCACCATGGCGATGCGACCCAGTCCGTTGACGGCGGGTGTCAGCACGTCGTCGCGGTAACGCAACAGGCCGCCCATCTCGCCACCCGAGACCGCGGAGGTGATGTCGACCGTCGAGCTGCCACGATCGAGGATGATCGAGGAACGGGTAGGGTCAGACTTGTCGGTCTGTATGCGCAAGGTATTGACGGTGTTACCCATGACCAGCGGCTGGCCGCTGCCCAGGTAAATATCCACGCTGCCGTTGTTTTCGCTGACCTGCACGCCGACCAGTTCGGAGAGCTGGCGAACCGTTTCGTTACGCTGGTCCAGCAGGTCGTTGGGTTGGCCACCCGAACCACTGACCTCACTGATTTTCTGGTTGTAGGCCGCTACGGTCGCCGCCAGCTTATTGACCTGATCGGCCATCGAGCCCAACTGATCGTTGATGTACGTCCCCTGCTGCGTCAACTGCTGGGAAATGGCATTGACACGACTGGTCAAGGCTTGGGCATTGGTCAACAACGCCTGACGCGCAGCAGTGTCGTTGGAGTTGCCGGACAGCGTTTGCAACGACGAGAAAAACGACTGCAGGGTTTTGGTAATGCCCGTGCCGCTGTCGGACAACAGCTTGTCCACTTGCGTGGCCTGTCCCAGGTAAGCCTGCGCATCACCATTAAGCGAGGTGGTGGTCTGCAACTGCGCATCGAGGTAGCTGTTGTACACCCGACGCACATCGGCCAGCGTCGTACCGGTGCCGATGAACACATTGCCATACTGACCGGAGGCTTTGGTGCTCTGCACAGTTTGTTGGCGTGAGTACCCGGCGGTGTCGACGTTGGCAATGTTGTTGCCAGTGGTCAGCAACGAAGAATGGCCAGCAGCCAGACCCGACATCCCGATATTGAGCAAACTCATGGTTCAGACCTTATAGCTTATGCCTATAAAGGCGTGGTGGTAGCGCCCGCCGCAGCGTAGTTCTGGTAACTCGTCATCTGCTTGGCTATCTGCGAAATCTTGCTCGCGTACTGCGGGTCGGTTGCGTAACCGGCCTTTTGCAACTCGCGCACAAACTGTTCTGGGTTATCGGCCGACTTCACGACATCTTGATAGCGATTGTTGGTTTGCAGCAGCGTCACCAGGTCATGGAAGCTGTCCTTGTAGGAGCCATAGGAACGGAACTCGGCCGTCTCCTTGACCTTCTCGCCATTCCTGAATTCGCTGGTGATCGCCCGTGCCGATTCGCCCGTCCAACTGCTGCCGGCCTTGATGCCAAACAGGTTGTGGCTACTGCTGCCATCCTGAGCACGCATGACCGATTTGCCCCAACCGGTTTCCAGGGCCGCCTGGGCCACCAGGTAACGCGGATCGACGCCGATGCGCTCGGCGGCCTCTTTGGCCATCGGCAGCATGGTGTTGACGAATTCGTCGGCGGAATTGAAAGCTTTTTTCGCCGGCGCCAAGGGAATCTGCGCCATGGCGCGGCCATAAATCTGCAGGCGCCCGCTGGACGTGGAATCCGTTTGCGCGGTCAGCCAATCGCCGTTGTACAGGGGACCGGAACCGGTCTTGGTGCTCGACGGCACCTGGATTTTATTCGGGCTGGTCGCTGCCGTTGCGGCGGTGGTCGATGCCGATGGCACCAGCCCGGCGAGCAAGCGGTCGGCCAGTTTCGGCGGCAGCGCCAGACGCCGTTGATTGATCAGCGCCATGTCGTTGTGGTGAGCACCCTCGCCCGCGCCTGCCGGCGACTTCAGCGAACGCGACGCCCACAACGGACGTTCGCCATTGAGGCGCGACAGCGGTCCATTGGTGGCGACGGTACCGGCGGCAATCGGCGTTTCCACGGCGGCTTTCGCGGCCAGTTGCTTGGCGGCAGACGCAGCAGCGGCCTCGCCCGGCGCCATGGGTTTGTTCTTCGACATCTGCCGCATCAGCACGTCCGCCAGACCAATACCGCCGCCCTCGCGGGACATGGAAACGGCCAACTGCTGGTCGTACATTTCCTGGTACTGCTTGGCGGCCGGGGTGTTCAGCGGATTGTCCTGGCCCAGCGTGTCGGTCGCCGAGCGCATAGACTTGAGCATTTCACCGAGGAACAGCGACTCGAACTCCTGCGCCACTTTGCGCATGTTGCCGTCACTGTCCTTGTCACCGACCTTGAGCTGGTTCAGGCGGTTCAGGTCCGAATAGGAACCCGAGTCGCTACTGCTGACAAAACCGCTCTTGCGCATATCCATGGTGGCCGTCCTCAGATCACGATCAAGTCGGCTTGCAACGCGCCGGCCTGCTTCAATGCTTCGAGGATCGCCATCAAGTCACCGGGTGCCGCGCCGACCTGGTTCACCGCACGGACGATTTCGTCGAGGGTGGTGCCGGGGCCGAACTTGAACATCGGTTTGGCTTCCTGCTGGGCGTTGACCCGCGAGCGTGGCACGACCGCCGTCTGGCCATTGGACAGAGGGCCGGGCTGGCTGACGATCGGGTCTTCGGTGATGGTCACGGTCAGGCTGCCGTGGGTCACGGCGGCCGGGGACACCTTGACGTTCTGGCCAATCACGATGGTGCCGGTGCGGGAGTTGATGATGACTTTCGCCACCGCCTGACCCGGATCGACTTCAAGGTTTTCCAGGATCGACAAATAGTCGACCCGCTGGCTTGGGTCCAGCGGCGCGCTGACACGAATCGAACCGCCGTCGATGGCCTGGGCCACGCCAGGGCCGAGCATGTTGTTGATCTTGTCGACGATGCGCTTGGCGGTGGTGAAGTCTGAACGGTTGAGGTTCAGGGTCAGGCTGTTGCCCTGGTTGAAACCGCTCGGCACCGAACGCTCGACCGAGGCACCGCCAGGGATGCGACCGGCCGACGGCACGTTAACGGTGATCTTCGAACCATCGCGACCTTCAGCATCAAAACCACCGACCACCAGGTTGCCCTGGGCGATTGCGTAGACGTTGCCGTCGATACCTTTCAGCGGCGTCAGCAGCAACGTACCGCCGCGCAAACTCTTGGAGTTACCGATGGACGAAACCGTGATGTCGACCTGTTGCCCTGGCTTGGCAAACGCCGGCAAGTCGGCACTGATCGACACCGCCGCGACGTTCTTCAACTGCACGTTGCCCGAACCGGGCGGCACCTTGATGCCGAACTGCGAGAGCATGTTGTTGAAGGTCTGCAGGGTGAATGGCGTCTGGGTCGTCTGGTCACCGGTGCCGTTAAGCCCGACCACCAGGCCGTAGCCGATCAATTGGTTGGAACGCACGCCGGAAATACTGGCGATGTCCTTCAGGCGCTCGGCTTGAACGTTGAAGGCTGCGGACAGCAACAGAGCGGCCACCATGAGACTTTTGAAGTTCAACGTAGCCACCTAGAAAGGGAACAGCGGGCTGAGGAAGAAACGGTCGAACCAGCCTGGCTGACTCGCATCGGCAAACGAACCGGTGCCCGAATAGGTGATGCGTGCATCGGCGACACGGGTCGACGACACGGTGTTGTCGGTGGCGATGTCATCGGCCCGAACCAGGCCGGCGATGCGTACCAGTTCGTCACCGGTATTGAGCGTCAGCCACTTCTCGCCGCGCACGGCGATGATGCCGTTAGGCAAGACGTCGGCGACGGTCACGGTGATCGAACCGGTCAGGCTGTTGCCCTGCCCGGCCTTGCTGTCACCCTTGGTCGCTCGGTCACCTTCGTAGCTGGCGCTCAGGCTCAGGTCACCGTTGCCGAACGGGTTGTTGGTGGTCGCGCTGCTACCGAACAGCGAGCTCAGGCCGATCCCGGTCTTGCTGTTTTTCGCCACTTGCGAGTTGGCGTTTTTGCTGGCCTGGGTTTTCTCGTTCAGGGTAATGGTGATGATGTCACCGACCCGGAACGCCTTGCGGTCGCTGTACAGGTTCTGTTCGAAACCGGCCTGGTAGATCGAGCCGTTGTTCGCGGCAGCCGGCAGCGGCGTGCGCGGCAACACCGGGGCGTAGTAGGGATCATTGGGCTTGGGTGTCACAGGCACACAGCCCGCGAGCACGGTGATCCCACTCACTGCCAGAACAGAAACGAAGCGATTCATGACCCTACCTCACGGTGTTGCAGGCAGCCTCATGGCCGCCTCATAGACTGATTACAGATTCTGCGTTACGAACGAGAGCATCTGGTCGGCGGTGGAGATCACCTTGGAGTTCATCTCGTAAGCGCGTTGGGTGGTGATCATGTTGACCATCTCCTCAACGGTGCTGACGTTGGAGGTTTCCAGGGTGTTCTGCAGCGTGGTGCCGAAACCGGCCAGGCCTGGCGTGCCGACTTGCGGCGCACCGCTGGCAGCGGTTTCCAGGAACAGGTTGTTGCCCACCGCTTGCAGGCCGGCCGGGTTGATGAAGTCGGCGGTTTGCAGGTTGCCGATCACTTGTGAGGCCGGGTTGCCGGTCACGGTGATGGACACGGTGCCGTCGCGACCGACCGTGAAGGTCTGCGCGTCGTTCGGGATGACAATCGCCGGTTCCAGGGCGAAGCCGCTGGCGTTGACGATCTGGCCGTTGGAGTCCAGGTGGAACGTACCGTCACGGGTGTAGGACGTGGTGCCGTCCGGTTGCAGGATCTGGAAGAAACCGCGACCGTCGATGGCCATGTCCAGAGGCTGTTCGGTGGTTTGCAGGCTGCCGGCGGTGAAGTTTTTCTGGGTGCCGACGATGCGCACACCGGTACCCAATTGCAGGCCCGACGGCAGTTCGCTGTCCTGGGTCGACTGGGCGCCGGGCTGGCGTTTGATCTGGTAGAGCAGATCCTGGAACTCGGCGCGGTCACGTTTGAAACCCGTGGTCGACACGTTGGCCAGGTTGTTGGAAATGGTCGTCAGGTTGGTGTCCTGGGCGGACAGACCTGTTTTGGCAACCCATAGAGCCGGAAGCATTCGATTCTCCTCGTGCGCCTGTTTTACGGCGCGACGTTCTGATAATTAGCTGATCTGCAAGACCCGAGCCATGGCCTGGTCGTCTTCTTTGGCGGTGTTCATCATCTTGATGTGCAACTCGAATTGCTTGGCCAGGGCCAGCACCGACGTCATTTCTTCCACGGCGTTGACGTTGCTCGACTCGAGGAACCCGGACACCAGCTTGACGTTGGCATCGGCTTGCGCCGGCTTGCCGTCCTTGGTGTGGATCGAACCGTCCAGGCCTTTGGTCATGTTCTTGAAGTCAGGGTTGACCAGCTTGATGCGGTCGACTTCGGCCATCACGCGCGGGCCTTCGCCCATCGCACGAATGCTGATGGTGCCGTCTTCGCCCACTTCGATTTGCTGCTCGGGCGGCACGGCGATCGGCCCGCCATTGCCGATCACCGGCATCCCGTTGCCGGCCCGCAACACGCCGAGGGCGTCAACGTTCAGGCTGCCGGTGCGCACGTAGCTTTCGCCGCCATCAGGGTTCTGCACGGCGATCCAGCCGCTGCCTTGCACCGCGACATCGAGATCGCGACCGGTTTCCACCAGGGCGCCCGGAGAGAAGTCGGTGGCCGGACGTTCGGACAGGGCAAACGCACGCGCCGGAAAGCTGTCGCCGAACACCGGCATCGACCGCGCCTGCTCCAGGTCTTTCTGGAAGCCGTTGGTGGAGATGTTCGCCAGGTTGTTCGCATGAGCCTTCTGCGCCAGTGCATTCTGGCTGGCGCCGGTCATTGCCACATAAAGGTACTTGTCCACGCTCTTTCCTCTGCCTGCCGGACGTTTGCCGTCCACTGCTGTACTGATCAGCCATAAGCAATTTGCAGACCAACTTTTTTCTGGCGACGCGGGGCCCGGCAAACAAAGGACTTGAGGGGTGTAGAGGGGAATCGGGGATTGTGTCGAAGACGAAAAACCGGCGGTGTTATGCCGTTTGGTGGCAAGGCTTGACCTTGGGCAACGGCCACTACTGTCTTCGCGAGCAAGCCCGCTCCCACACTCGACCGAGATCCTTCAGGAAAAATGCGATTAAATGTGGGAGCGGGCTTGCTCGCGAAGGGGCCATCACAGGCAATACAGCTATCAGCTATGACTCGCTCTTGCCGACCTCGTACTCACGCAACTTGTTGGCAATGGTCGTGTGCGAAACCCCCAACCGTTTGCCCAGTTGCCGGCTGCTTGGATGTTCCGAATACAAGCGCTCCAGCACTGCTTTCTCGAAGCGCCCGACGATCGCATCCAACCCGCCCTCGAGGGAAAAATCGCCAAGCGGCTGACGCACGCCGTAGTCCGGCAAGCGAATATGTTCGGCCTTGACCGTCCCGCCCTCGCACAGCGAAACCGCCTGGAACAACACGTTCTCCAACTGCCGCACATTACCCGGCCAATGGTAATGACTGAGCCGTTCCATGGCGGCAGGGGCCAGTTTCGGCAACGGGCAACCGATCTGTCGGCTGGCCTGGTCGAGGAAGTGTTCCACCAGCGGCGTCAAACCATCGAGGCATTCGCGCAGCGGCGGAATATGCAGCGAAAGCACGTTCAAGCGGTGATACAAATCCTGGCGAAATTCACCGCGCGAGCACAGTTCGGACAGGTCGACCTGGGTCGCGCAGATCACGCGCACATCCAGATAAACCTCTTCATCACTGCCCACACGACGGAAGCAACCGTCCTGCAAGAAGCGCAGCAATTTCACCTGCAAGCGCGGGCTCATTTCCCCGACACCGTCGAGAAACAGCGTACCGCCCGCCGTCAGTTCCAGCAGCCCGAGCTTGCCTTCGGCCCGCGCCCCTTCAAAGGCGCCAGGGCCGTAGCCGAACAACTCGGTCTCGGCCATCGATTCCGGCAATCCGGCACAATTGAGCGCCATCAACGGTGACTGCCCCCGCGGACTCGCCAGGTGGCAGGCTCGCGCCAACAACTCTTTACCGGTGCCGGTTTCCCCTTCTATTAATAACGGCGCATCCAGCGGCGCCATGCGCCGGGCTTCGCGTACCACCGCAGCCATCACTTTCGAGCTTTGGAAGATGCTGTCGAACCCGCGCAGTTCCTGCTTGCGCACGTTATAGATGCGCTCGCCCACCCGGTCGGCGCGGTGCAGCGTGAGGACCGCGCCGGCCATGGCTTCGCTGTCGTCATGCTCCGATTGCAGCGGCGCGATGTCAGCGAGAAACACGTCGCCCTTGACCTTCACCCGCAGCCCGTTGATCCGCGACTTGTTGGCGCGTACCAGTTCCGGCAGGTCAAAATCCTCGGCGTAGCGCGACAAGGGGATCCCCGGCACCTCGTCCACCCGCACCCCAAGCAATTGCGCCGCTGCGCGGTTGGCCGCGACGATCGAGCCGCCCATGTCGATCGACAGCACCGGGAACTCCAGGGCGCCGAGCAACGCGTTAAGCTCCATGTGCCGACGCTCGCTGGGCATCAGCCCTACACGCTTGACGCCGAAGACCCCGGCAATTGCCTCGAATTTCGGACGCAACGCCTGGAACTGGATGTTGATCAGGTTGGGGCAATGCAGGTAAATGGCATTGCCATGCTCACCGCCGACCTCGCCGCGAGCGACGTTGATCCCGTACTCCACCAACAGGTTGAGAATGTCGCGCAGGATGCCGATGCGGTTCTGGCAGTGGACTTTGATACGCATATAAAACACCCGAAGAAGCGGTGATTGGGGTTGTGATGCCTGGCGCGCAACCTGTGGGAGCGGGCTTGCTCGCGAAAGCGGTCTGCCGGATACATCTACGTTGGATATGCCGACGCCTTCGCGAGCAAGCCCGCTCCCACAGGGGTATCGCAGTACCCTAGCGATGTATTTTTCTGCGATTACGCACAGTTTGTTGTCAAGATTATGTGACAGCTGGAGTTCTTTTCAAACCCGGAAATCTCAATACCTGCGCGACAACCGCCAAACCGTAACGAAAAGTTTACGAATATCGACGAATTTTCCTACGCATGACGCGGATCACCTGCTGCAACCTCGCAATCCTTGGGGTATTTCTAAGTCAATAGCAGGACATAACAAGAACGAAATCCCCTAGCAGGAGAGCAGCATGAAGCAGACGCAATACGTGGCTCGCGAGCCCGATGCGCAAGGTTTTATCGACTACCCCGCTGAAGAACACGCGGTGTGGAACACGCTGATCACTCGCCAACTGAAAGTGATAGAAGGGCGTGCGTGCCAGGAGTACCTGGACGGTATCGAAAAACTCGGTCTGCCCCACGACCGCATTCCGCAACTCGGTGAGATCAACAAGGTCCTCGGTGAAACCACCGGGTGGCAAGTTGCCCGAGTGCCGGCGCTGATCCCCTTCCAGACCTTTTTCGAATTGCTGGCCAACAAGCAGTTTCCGGTGGCGACCTTTATTCGTACCCGCGAAGAGCTGGATTACCTGCAAGAACCGGACATTTTCCACGAGATCTTTGGCCACTGTCCGCTGCTGACCAACCCCTGGTTCGCTGAATTCACCCACACCTACGGCAAACTCGGCCTACAGGCTTCCAAGGAAGAACGCGTGTACCTGGCGCGCCTGTACTGGATGACCATCGAGTTCGGCCTGGTCGATACCCCGCAAGGCCAGCGCATCTACGGTGGCGGCATTCTGTCCTCGCCGAAAGAAACTGTTTATTGCCTGTCGGACGAACCTGAGCATCAGGCCTTCGATCCGCTGGAATGCATGCGCACGCCGTACCGCATCGACATTCTGCAGCCGCTGTACTTTGTCTTGCCGAACCTCAAGCGCCTGTTCGACCTGGCGCATGAAGACATCATGGGCATGGTCAAGCAAGGCATGCAGTTGGGCCTGCACGCACCGAAATTTCCGCCAAAACCCAAAGCGGCGTGATCCGCGACTTTTACGATCAAGTGAGTCTGTCAGGAAGCCACGATTTGCTTTAGCGTGGTGATATTGACGGCCGATTTCCATTTATTCGATTTCAGGAACCCATCATGTCCACATTGAACCAAGCCCACTGCGAAGCCTGCCGCGCCGATGCTCCGCAAGTCAGCGACGAAGAACTGCCGGTACTGATCAAGCAGATCCCGGACTGGAACATCGAAGTGCGCGACAGCGTCATGCAGCTGGAAAAAGTCTTCCTGTTCAAAAACTTCAAGCACGCACTGGCGTTCACCAACGCTGTTGGCGAAATTTCCGAAGCCGAAGGTCACCACCCGGGCCTGCTGACCGAGTGGGGCAGTGTCACCGTGACCTGGTGGAGCCACTCCATCAAGGGCCTGCACCGCAACGACTTCATCATGGCCGCGCGCACTGACGAAGTCGCCAAAGACGCCGAGGGCCGCAAATAATGCATTTCGACGCCATAGGTCGAGTACCCGGCGACCCGATCCTCGGCCTGATGGAGGCCTATGCGCAGGACCCCAACCCGCGCAAATTCGACCTTGGCGTGGGTGTCTATAAAGATGCCCAGGGCCTGACACCGATTCTGCAGTCCGTGAAGCTCGCCGAGCAGCGGCTGGTGGAGCGTCAGTCCACCAAGACCTACATCGGCGGCCACGGCGAACCGGCGTTCGGCAAGGCGATCAATGAGCTGGTGCTCGGCGCCGACTCGAAGCTGATCGCCGAACAACGTGCTGGCGCCACCCAGACGCCGGGCGGCACCGGCGCGCTGCGCTTGAGCGCTGACTTCATCGCTCAATGTCTGCCGGGCCGTGGCGTGTGGCTGAGCAACCCGACCTGGCCGATTCACGAAACCATCTTTGCCAAGGCCGGGATCAAGGTCAGTCATTACCCGTATGTCGGCAGCGATAACCGCCTCGATGTCGAAGCGATGATCGCGGTGCTTAAAGAAGTGCCGAAGGGTGACGTGGTGTTGCTGCACGCGTGCTGCCACAACCCGACCGGTTTCGACCTGTCCCATGACGACTGGCGCCGGGTACTGGACGTGGTGCGCAGCCGTGATCTGGTGCCGTTGATCGACTTCGCCTATCAGGGTTTCGGCGACGGGCTGGAACAGGACGCCTGGTCGACCCGGCTGTTCGCCACCGAGTTGCCGGAAGTGCTGATCACCAGTTCCTGCTCGAAGAACTTCGGCCTGTACCGCGACCGCACCGGCGCGCTGATTGTCTGTGCGAAAACCGCTGACAAGCTGATCGATGTCCGCAGCCAACTGGCCAACATCGCCCGCAACCTGTGGTCGACGCCACCGGATCATGGCGCTGCCGTGGTCGCGACCATTCTTGGCGACCCGGAACTGAAAAGCCTCTGGGCCGACGAAGTGGAAGCCATGCGTTTGCGTATCGCCCAACTGCGCAGCGGTCTGCTGGAAGCGCTTGAGCCTCACGGTTTGCGCGAGCGCTTTGCGCACATGGGTGTGCAACGCGGGATGTTTTCCTACACCGGTTTGACGCCGGATCAGGTCAAACAGCTGCGTGATCACCACAGCGTCTACATGGTCGGCACTGGCCGGGCGAACGTGGCCGGGATTGATGCAACGCGCCTGGACCTGCTGGCCGAGGCGATTGCCGAAGTCTGCAAATAACCCCTGCTGCCCTCCTCCCCGCAGACCCATTAGCCATTGGCCCGCAGGCCCGTTGGCCCGTTGGCCCGTTTGAACCGTTTGACCCGTAGGAGCTGTCGAGTGAAACGAGGCTGCGATCTTTTGATCTTGTTTTTTTAAGATCAAAAGATCGCAGCCTCGTTTCACTCGACAGCTCCTACACGGGGGCCATCAACAGTTGCTAAACCTGTATAGACAAGCCCATCCGTCGAAACAAATAGATATAAAAGTCTATTTGTCATTTCTCCTGCTGTATCCTTCCCAGGCTTTTTAAAAGCGCGGATCTACCAGATCTATCAACAGACTTTGCGAGGAGCGCGAAATGCACGAGATCCCTAATCTCCCCTTCCCAAGCCTGCACGAAACTGAGCAGACGACCACGCAACAAGCCGGTGCCCAACAGCCCGAGCCAAAAGAAGCCACTGAACGCCGCCAGGCCGACAGCGAAGACTGAAACACCTGCAATGCCAGACCGTGTGGAAAGCGCTAACATGCGCTTTCCACACCGCCTGAACCCTTGAGTTGCACACCATGACCGATGATTTCAGCGAGACCCAAGCCAGCGTGCTGATCGGCACTGCCGAGAAGATGATCGAGATCTGGAATCGTCTTTCCCCTGAGAAACAAGCCGCCCTGCTCGCCCGTTTCGGCAGCGAAGAAAACGCCCTGGCCGCCCTGGTCACGACGCAACTGGTTGCCCCCGCCAAACCCTGAGTCACCGCCGCCCGGCAAATAGTTTTACTTTTTCCACGACCGCTGGCCGCTCGCGCCGCTATCATAAGCAGCCTATCTATCCTGCTTTCCCGTGGACCCTTTACCCATGTCTGAAAACCAGCGCCCCCTGGCGGTCACGCTGCAAGTCGTTTCCATCGTCCTGTTCACCTTCATCGGCTACCTGAATATCGGCATTCCCCTGGCCGTGTTGCCGGGCTATGTTCACAGCGACCTCGGTTTCGGCGCCGTCATCGCCGGGCTGGTCATCAGCGTGCAATACCTGGCCACCCTGCTCAGCCGCCCTTATGCCGGGAAGATCATCGACAACAAGGGCAGCAAACTGGCGGTGATGTACGGCCTCGCCGGCTGCGGTTTGAGCGGTGTGTTCATGCTGATCTCGGCCTGGACCCAAAGCCTGCCGACCTTGAGCCTGATCAGCCTGTTGATCGGCCGCCTGGTGCTCGGCAGCGCGGAAAGCCTGGTGGGCTCGGGCTCGATCGGTTGGGGCATCGGCCGGGTGGGCGCGGCGAATACTGCGAAAGTCATTTCCTGGAACGGCATCGCCAGTTATGGCGCACTGGCCATCGGCGCACCGCTGGGCGTGCTGCTGGTCAATCAATTGGGTTTGTGGAGCATGGGCGTCAGCATTGTGCTGCTGGCCGTTTTGGGTCTGGCACTGGCCTGGCCGAAAACCGCCGCGCCGATCGTCGTCGGCGAGCGCTTGCCGTTCATGCATGTGCTGGGGCGTGTGCTGCCACATGGCTGCGGGCTGGCGTTGGGTTCCATCGGTTTCGGCACCATCGCAACCTTCATCACACTGTATTACGCCACGCAGCACTGGGAAAACGCGGTGCTGTGCCTGAGCCTGTTTGGCGCCAGCTTCATCGGCGCGCGATTGCTGTTCGGCAACCTGATCAACCGCCTCGGCGGCTTTCGCGTGGCGATTGCCTGTTTGTCGGTGGAAACACTGGGATTGTTGCTGCTGTGGATGGCGCCGGACGCTCATTGGGCACTGGCCGGCGCGGCGTTGAGCGGTTTCGGCTTCTCGCTGGTGTTTCCGGCGCTGGGGGTGGAAGCGGTCAATCTGGTGCCGGCCTCCAGCCGTGGCGCGGCGGTCGGGGCTTATTCGCTGTTCATCGATTTGTCGCTGGGGATCACCGGGCCGGTGGCGGGTGCGATTGCGGCGGGATTTGGTTTTGCCTCCATCTTCCTGTTCGCTGCCCTCGCCGCTCTGAGCGGTTTGGCACTGAGCGTTTACCTGTACCGGCAGGCGCCCAAGTATCGTGAGGAAAGAGCTGCCCGCTAAAAATCGACCTTGCCGCGTCCAGCCTTGATGCTGCCGCGCTTGGTCTTGGACTCAAGCCGACGCTTCTTCGAACCGAGTGTCGGCTTGGTCGGGCGGCGCTTCTTTTCCACTTTAGTGGCGCTGAGGATCAACTCGGTCAACCGCTCCAGCGCATCCGCGCGATTGGCTTCCTGCGTCCGGTATTGCTGAGCCTTGATGATCAACACCCCTTCGCTGGTAATGCGACTGTCGCGCAACGCTAGCAACCGTTCCTTGTAGAACTCGGGCAAGGACGAGGCCGGGATGTCGAAGCGCAGGTGCACGGCGCTGGAGACCTTGTTGACGTTCTGCCCACCGGCGCCCTGAGCGCGAATGGCGGTCAACTCGATCTCGGCATCCGGGAGGTGCACGTTGTTGGAAATTACCAGCATAGGTCGTTCACAGTGGCTCAGTCAGGCGGCGGTCATTATCCCAGTGTTTCATTCCATAAGCGTATCTTTTCACCGGCGAGCGAAAGTCAGACCGTCCGGCCACTTGGTTCTACGCTAAAGAATCCGGATCAGATTGATCACGCCTTTTTTAGTGGAGACACCTATGCCTCGTCGCTTGCTTGCTGCTTTCTGCCTGCTGCTGTCCGTCAACGCGGTCCACGCTGCAGAACGCTGGGAAACACTGCCGCCCACCCCCGCCCCCATCACCAGCGCAAAAACCGGCCATGCCGACGTCAATGGCATCAAGCTCTACTATTCGATCACAGGGCATGGATCGCCCGTCGTGCTGCTTCACGGCGGCCTGGCCAATTCCGATTACTGGGGTAATCAGGTCAAGGCCCTTTCGGCGAAGCACACCGTCATCACCCTCGACAGCCGTGGCCATGGTCGCAGCTCACGAGATGCGCGACCTTTCGGGTATGACCTGATGGCGGACGATGTCATCGCCGTGCTGGATAAACTGAAGATCGAGCGGGCGGACGTTGTAGGTTGGAGTGACGGTGCCATTCTTGGGCTGGATTTGGCGATGCGTTACCCACAGCGTGTTGGCAAGGTGTTCGCCTTCGCCGCCAATACCCAGACGTCGGGCGTCAAGGAAGGTGTCGAGAAGAACCCGACGTTCGCCGCCTACATAGAACGCGCCGGCAAGGAGTACGCGAAGCTGTCGCCCACTCCCAAAGAGTACGACGCGTTCGTCGAGCAGATCAGCCATATGTGGGCGAGCCAGCCAAACTGGACGACCGAAGACCTGGCGAAAATCAAAAGCCCGGTCCTGATTGTTGATGGCGATCATGACGAAGCCATTAAACGCGAACACACCGAATACATGGCGTCGGCCATCCCTGGTGCGGGCCTGTTGATCCTGCCCAATGTCAGTCATTTTGCCTTTATCCAGGATCCGGAGTTTTTCAATGCGTCGGTGCAGAGCTTTCTGGATCACAAGTAATGACTGATGAACAAACAATAAACCCCCGGAATTCTGTTTACTTAAGACAAGTTGGGATGGGATGGGATGGGATGGGGGAGCATATCCATTTCTGCGGTAACGGCTGCTTATGGTTTCGCTCTTACAGCGAGTGACTTGGAAAAGCCCCAAGTAACCAAGGGCTTTTGCCCCGCCATTTGGTGCCTCGCCTAGGCTCGGCATGCCCTCACTCCGGCATTGCTCCGGGGGCCCGCCGCCATCGGCCATCCATGGCCGGGGGCGGCTACCGCGGCATCCTTGCCGCGGTGCCCCCTGCACAACGCCTGCGTTCGGCCTCTGGGAAAGGGGCAACAGATCAAGATCAAAAGCCGAAGCAGAGCAACGGCAAGATCAAAAGCGAACACAGTGTCCAAAATCAGCGTCCCCCTGTAGGAGCGAGCTTGCTCGCGATGGACCCACAGGCACCGCGTTTATCCTGTTAACACGCGCCGTCATTGACGTTCTTCGCGAGCAAGCTCGCTCCTACAGGGGGAATGCATTGCCGTGAAATCAGGTCGGCCTGCAGGCCGCCGTGCTTTTGATTTTGATGCACCGCCCCATCGTGAGGCCGAGTGGAGGTTCTGCGCAGTGGGCAACCCGGCAGGGATGCCGGGTTAGCCAGCCGCCCCCGGCCATGGATGGCCGATGGCGGCGGGCCCACGGAGCAGGACCGGAGCGAGGGCATGCCGAGCCACAGCGAGGCACCGAACGAAAGGGGCAGAAGCCCTTGGTTACTTGGGGCTCTTCCAAGTGACACGCCGTAAGGGCGGAACCAATATCAGCCGTCACCAAAAAAACGGATATGCCCCCCAACCAAAGCCCCCGGATAGCGTGAACAAAAAACCCGGCACATGGCCGGGCTTTTGTTTCCGCATTTACATTATTTCGCTACAGAACCCGCAGCCTGCAACACCTGCTGGTCACGACGCTTATTCTTGATGCCATAGCAAACCCACATGAACGCAACCCACACCGGAATCGCATACACCGAGATCTGGATGCCCGGAATCAACAGCATCACGCACAAAATGAACGCCACGAACGCCAGGCAAATGTAGTTGCCGTACGGGTACCACAGGGCCTTGAACAGCGGCGTCTGTTTAGTCTTGTTCATGTGTTGGCGGAATTTGAAGTGCGAGAAGCTGATCATTGCCCAGTTGATCACCAGGGTGGCCACGACCAGCGACATCAACAGTTCCAGCGCGTTTTGCGGGATCAGGTAGTTCAGCAACACGGCGATCAACGTCACCGCCGCCGAGGCCAGAATCGAGCGCACCGGCACGCCGCGTTTGTCGATTTTCACCAGGGCTTTCGGCGCATCGCCCTGCTCGGCCATGCCCAGCAGCATACGACTGTTGCAATAGGTGCCGCTGTTGTACACCGACAACGCCGCGGTCAGGACCACGAAGTTGAGGATGTGCGCAGCGGTGTTGCTGCCCAGCATCGAGAACACTTGTACGAACGGGCTGCCGCTGTAGGAATCGCCGGAAGCATTGAGGGTCGCCAACAGGCTGTCCCATGGAGTCAGCGACAACAGGATGACCAGTGCACCGATGTAGAAAATCAGGATCCGGTAGATCACCTGGTTGATCGCTTTCGGGATCACGGTTTTCGGCTTGTCTGCTTCCGCTGCGGTGAAACCGAGCATTTCCAGGCCGCCAAAGGAGAACATGATGATCGCCATGGCCATCACCAATCCGCTGACACCGTTCGGGAAGAAGCCGCCGTGGGTCCACAGGTTGCTCACCGCCGCTTGCGGGCCGCCGTTACCGCTGACCAGCAAGTAGCTGCCCAGGGCAATCATGCCGACAATCGCCACGACCTTGATGATCGCAAACCAGAATTCAGCCTCGCCAAAGACTTTGACGTTGGCCAGGTTAATCAGGTTGATCAGGATGAAAAACCCGGCTGCCGAGACCCAGGTCGGGATGTCCGGTGCCCAGTAGTGAATGTACTTGCCGACGGCGGTCAGCTCCGACATGCCCACCAGAATGTACAGAATCCAGCAGTTCCAGCCCGACAGGAAACCGGCGAAACCGCCCCAGTATTTGTGCGCGAAATGGCTGAAGGAACCGGCCACGGGTTCTTCAACAATCATTTCGCCCAGTTGACGCATGATCATGAAGGCGATGAAACCGCAGATGGCATAGCCGAGGATCATCGACGGGCCAGCGGATTTCAGGACCCCGGCCGAGCCGAGGAACAAGCCTGTACCGATCGCGCCACCGAGGGCGATCAGTTGAATATGACGATTTTTCAGGCCGCGTTTCAGCTCGCCTGAATGCGAGTTTTGTCCACTCATGAAAAGGGTCTCACGCAAGGTTTGATGATGTTCGTTAGACGTTGCTGCTCGGATGCGTTGTCAAGCAGCGCCGATCAAACCCCAGCGCAGGCAAAAGGCGTTCAGCGATTTTTTTACAACGGTCATGCGTCACCTGTTTGTTTTTATCTGTGACGAAATCGAACCCGACACGCTCGTGACGCGGCGGAGTGAACAAGGCGGATAGCCTTGAGGTTTGCGCAGATGCGCAGGAGGTCACAGTTAAAACGCGGCGCATTGTACACCTGTAACCCCCTGCTGCCAGACACCGCTGGATCAGCGCGTCGTTTGCCGGGATTGCCTGTGTCCGCCCCGAGCGTCTCGGGCGGCTGCAAAAAATGAGTCAGACCTTTGCGGGTCATCGACGGGGACGGCGGAAAAATCGCCCCACGGGGAGAGATGAAGATCAGTCACGGCGTACATTGCGCCTCCTTCTTGTTATGCACCTGCACGGCAGGCATGGGGCGCATCTCACCCTTCCACAGCGACTGAAACAAGCGCGCCAGAGCCTTGTGTCGGGATCAAACCGCGTCTGGACGGCAGGTTTTCCTTACACCCATTCCGTAAGCGTCAATCCAAGGGCGTTGCGCCTGGAATTCGTCAGCATTTCCTTACACCCCGTAACGAATATTTTCCGAATCAGATCTCGCCGTAGGACGACTGCAAATTGACGTTAGGAAGCTTCCTAAGGAAAAAGTCGAGTTAGTTTTCTGTTTTTTATTAATAAACTGCCTTTCAAAAAACAGAATAAAAAGTTCAACCCATTCTTATTTGATTATTTTTTTGCATTATCAAACCCACTGAACTAGGTTTTCAGCGACTTGCCGAACCGCATCAACCGGCAAGTTGTTCTTACTCAAAAGTCATCTAGGAGATTCACCATGCAAGCACTGGACAACGACTTGGAAACTGAACTGCAACTGGACGATTGGTTTGAAGCACCGACCCATGAAGCCGCCGTTGAAATGATGCAAGCCGACGCGGTTGTTCCGTTCGGCACGGCGATGTGGCCTTTGTAAGACATCCCGGCAGGTACGATCCGGCCGGTCGTGCCTGCCACTTTGCTCGGTTTGTCAGGGAGGACTACATGGATAAGCAACGCGCCATCTCGCATTTCCTTTACTACCTCGAACAACACCCGGCCCTTGTCGGCATCGATCCGGCGAAGGTCCTGCTCGGCCATACCGCTGATTACCAGGCACTGACCGGCGCAATCGTCGAACAGGCCGGTAGCAGCCCACCGTTCAGCTTCAGCGCGATGCGCCTGGACCTCGAACCCGCTGAATCACTGGCCCAGGCCATTGCCGACAGTGATCTGTATATATTCTTCTACGACTCTTCCACCCTGCCCAACCCGCGCCCCGAAGGCCCGGATTTTGTCCGTGCGCTGCAAGGCGTCATGGCGCAAAACTGGAAGAAGTCACTGCTGTTCAAGGATTACGGCGATTACTTCTACGACACCTTCAGTGTCACCCCGCAGCGCATTGCCGGGTTGAACAGCCACTTGATCCAGCGCCTGTCCCACGCGACGACGTTAAGTTTCAAAGATGATCACGGCTCATGGTTTGAAACGCCCTTGAGCAGTATCAAGAAGTGGACCGACATCAATGGTGTCGGCAACTTTGATCTGGCACCGGGTGAAATCGCTACACACAGCGAGGCCATTAATGGCCGGGTGAATTTTGTCGGGACGTTTCTCGGTACGATTCCATTCGCCCGCAAATACGGGGTGCTGGCGTCACCGCTGGAGTTGTGGATCGAGAACTCGACCATCAGCAAAATCGCCACCGATGTACCGGGGCTGGAACATGACTTCAACAAGTACCTGGAGGCCAATCCATCGAATCGGCGGATCGAGGAACTGGGCATCGGCACCAACGAAGGCGTGAAGGCGCTGTACGCACGCAATGCCGGGTTCGAGGAGCGCCATTGCGGTCTGCACCTGGGTTTGGGGGGTGGCGCCAAGGGCAGCCATCATCTGGACCTGATCTTCTCCAGTGGGGTGTTGGCGCTGGATGACAAGCCGGTGTTTGATGGGCGCTTTGTGTTCTGACTGAGTTTGAGGGTGCTGCTATCGACGCCTTCGCGGGCAAGCCTCGCTCCTACAGGTACAGCGTCGTCCTTGTAGGAGCGAGGCTTGCCCGCGAAGAGGCCCGAACATTCACCCCATCACTTAAGCCAGACCAAAAAAAACGCCATCCCGAGGGATGGCGTTTTTTCATGCGGCGCTTACCAATTACTCAGGCTTGCGACGACCGAAGCCCGGACGCTGGCCGGAACCGGCTGGCGCACCGCGGCGTTTGCCCGATGGCGCGTCACGGTCGACCAGGACGATGCCTGGGCGTTTCTTCGGCGCTGGCTTGGCCGGGCGCTTGGAATCAGCTGGACGGTCAGCCACTGGCGTACCGCGACCCGACTCACTACGACCGGCTGGAGTACCGCGATCGCTGCGACCACCGCTTGGCGCACCGCGGCCTTCGCCACGTTCAGTGCGACCGTTGGCCGGACGTGGCGTGCGTGGACCGCGCTCGCCGTCTGCACGGGGTGCAGCGGGTTTGCGGGCTGGACGCTCGCCTTCGATATGCGGTTCGCGGGTATCACGCGGCGTAGCAGCGGTCTGGTTACCGATGGCTGGACGCAACGAACGCACGCGTTCGGTCTTGCCCATCGGACGCGACGATTTACGCTGCATGCGATCGAGCTTGTCTTTGCTCTTGGCAGTCATCTGCGGCATGGCCACAGGCGTCAGGCCGACTTCAGCACTCAGAATGTCGACTTCGTACTGGCTCATTTCGCGCCAGCGACCCATCGGCAGGTCGGAGTTGAGGAACACTGGACCGAAACGCACGCGCTTCAGGCGGCTGACCACCAGGCCCTGGGATTCCCACAAGCGACGGACTTCGCGGTTGCGACCCTCCATCACCACGCAGTGGTACCAGTGGTTGAAACCTTCGCCACCGGGCGCCTGCTTGATGTCGGTGAACTTGGCCGGTCCGTCTTCAAGGACGACGCCTGCTTTCAGACGCTCGATCATCTCGTCATCGACTTCGCCACGTACACGTACCGCGTATTCACGGTCCATTTCGTAGGAAGGGTGCATCAGGCGGTTGGCCAGTTCACCGTCGGTGGTGAACATCAACAGACCGGTGGTGTTGATGTCCAGGCGGCCGATGTTGATCCAGCGACCTTCTTTCGGACGCGGCATCTTGTCGAATACAGTCGGACGGCCTTCCGGATCGACACGGGTGCAGATTTCGCCGTCGGGCTTGTTGTACATGATCACGCGGCGTACCGACTCGGCGGCTTCTTCGCGCTTGATCACGCGGCCATCGATGGTGATGGCGTCGTGCATGTCGACGCGCTGGCCAAGGGTGGCGTCTTTGCCATTGACCTTGATGCGGCCGTGGCTGATCCAGGCTTCTACGTCACGGCGCGAGCCGACGCCGATACGGGCGAGGACTTTCTGCAGTTTTTCGCCTGCTGGGCCGATTTCCTGGTCGTCTTTCTGGTCGTTGATACTCATCTGGGCACCTCCCGGTGTGGTCTGTTCAGGCAGCTCTGAAGTGAGGGGCCTGAAGCGTTGAAAGCTGGGTCTCGGACGAAGGGATCGTCGGAGGGTCGCGAATCATACGCTCATGAGAGCGTTCGCGCATCAGAGACTAGCTGATGAATGGCAACTTACCGGGATTTCCGCCGACCGGTGGCGCCCAATTTGATCAAGCGCAACGCGGCTTCGGCGAGAACGGTGCGTTTGTCGGTCTTGTCGAGTTTCTTCCAGGCCTTGATCTCGCGCTTGCTGCGGCCACAACCGAGGCAGATGTCGTCGGTGAATTTGCAGACGCTGATGCAGGGGTCTTTGGTTGAGCTCATCGAAAACTCCAGGTCAAACACTTTGAAACCGACACTGATCGAATGTGGGAGCGGGCTTGCTCGCGAAAGGGGTGTATCAGGCAACGATGATGTCGACTGACACACCGTCTTCGCGAGCAAGCCCGCTCCCACATTTGATTTGCGTCAATCATCGAATTCGCGGCGTTCGGCTTCGATCGCTTCGGCCAGTGCGCGGGCTTCGGCTTCTTCGTCGCTCAATTCGGGCTCGGGCAGGTGTTGCTCAAGCGCGGCGACGGCGGCGAGGAGTTTTTCGCGGGCTTCAGCGACGCCGAGCACGTCGTCTTCCTGCGCTTCTTCCTGCTCTTCTTCAAGTGTGGCTTCGGGCTCGACCTGAAGTTCAACTTCAATCGCAGGCTCAGGCTGATCCAGAACCTCTTCGCTCTCCGTCACCGCCCCATCGCGCAACAGGTCGTCGAAGTCGGTCTTGATCCCCTCCTCCATGGTGTCCAGTTCCAACAGCAACGTATGGAAACTGGTTTCTTCCTTGGGTTCTTCCGGTTCGGCGCTGGCATCCGCCAGTTCTTGCAGCCCGGCCGGCACCGGCGCGTCATCGAAATCGAGCACTGGATCGGGCTCCAGCTCGCGCAGGTCGGCCAGGGGCGGCAAGTCGTCGAGGTTCTTCAGGTTGAAATGATCGAGAAACGCTTTGGTGGTGGCGAACATCGCCGGCTTACCAGGCACGTCGCGATAGCCGACGACACGAATCCACTCCCGCTCCAGCAGAGTCTTGACGATGTTGCTGTTGACCGCCACACCCCGCACGTCTTCGATCTCGCCTCGGGTGATCGGCTGGCGATAGGCGATCAGGGCCATGGTTTCGAGCATGGCGCGGGAGTAGCGCTGCGGGCGTTCTTCCCACAAGCGTCCAACCCACGGCGAGAACTTTTCGCGGATCTGCAGGCGATACCCGGAGGCGACTTCCTTCAGCTCGAAGGCGCGGCCGTCACAGGATTTGGCGAGAATCGTCAGCGCTTTCTTGAAGACCGGCGGCTCCGGGCGCTCGCCTTCTTCGAAGAGTTCGAACAGGCGTTCAAGCGATTGCGGTTTTCCCGAGGCCAACAGAAAGGCTTCAAGCAGTGGCGCCAGCTCGCGGGGTTCAGTCAGGTTCATGATTCAACTCGTTATTCGGCTCGGGCCCGGACATGGATCGCCGCGAACGGCTCATTCTGCACCAGCTCGACCAAGGATTCCTTGACCAGTTCGAGGATCGCCATAAAGGTCACGACCACCCCCAGCCGACCTTCTTCAGCGGTGAACAGCTCGACAAAGGGCACGAAACCGCCGCCCTTGAGCCGTTCCAGCACATCGCTCATGCGTTCGCGGGTGGACAGTGCCTCGCGGCTGACCTGGTGGCTTTCGAACATGTCGCCACGGCGCAGCACCTCGGCCATGGACAACAGCAGCTCCGACAGACGCACGTCCGGCAACAACTTGCGTGCCCGGGCTTCCGGGGCATCCAGCTTGGGCACCACCACGTCGCGGCCGACCCGGCTCAGGCCATCGATGCCTTCGGCGGCAGCCTTGAAGCGCTCGTATTCCTGCAAGCGGCGGATCAGTTCGGCGCGCGGGTCGTCTTCTTCGGCTTCGATCGTTTCGGCGCGCGGCAGCAGCATCCGCGATTTGATCTCGGCCAGCATCGCGGCCATCACCAGGTATTCGGCGGCCAGTTCCAGGCGCACCGACTGCATCAACTCGACATACCCCATGTATTGGCGGGTGATTTCCGCCACCGGGATGTCGAGGATGTTGATGTTCTGTTTGCGGATCAGGTACAGCAGCAAGTCGAGCGGACCTTCGAAAGCCTCGAGGAAGACTTCCAGGGCATCCGGCGGAATGTACAGGTCCAGCGGCATTTCCAGGACCGCCTGGCCATAGACCATGGCGAAGGGCAGCTCTTGCTGGGCGCCGGCCTGACTGTCGACGGGTTCTACAGCAGACATCTAGGCCTCGGCCATGAACGGCGTCGGGTCGCCGCAACCGACACGGATCACTTCCGGCTCGCCGTCGGCGAGGTTGATCACGGTGGACGCCTTGATCCCGCCGAAACCGCCGTCAATGATCAGGTCGACCTGATGCTCGAGCAACTGACGCATTTCGTAAGGATCGGTCAACGGGTCGGTGTCGCCGGGCATGATCAGGGTCACGCTCATCAGCGGCTCGCCGAGTTCTTCCAGCAGCGCCAGGGCAATCGGATGACTGGGCACCCGCAGGCCGATGGTGCGTTTTTTCGGGTGCAGCAACAGCCGCGGGACTTCGCGGGTGGCGTTGAGAATAAAGGTATACGGCCCCGGCAAGTGGGCCTTGAGCAAGCGAAAAAGGCCGGTGTCGATCTTGGCGAACAGCCCCAGTTGCGACAGGTCGCTGCAAATCAGCGCGAAGTTGTGTTTGTCATCCAGTCCACGTAACCGGCGCACGCGCTCCACGGCATTCTTGTCGCCGATCTGGCAACCAATGGCGTAGGACGAGTCTGTGGGATAAATCACCACCCCGCCTTTGCGGATGATCTCGACAGCCTGTTTGATCAGGCGCGCTTGCGGGTTTTCCGGATGAATCTGGAAAAATTGACTCACATTCTCTACCTGTTCAGACGGCGGCAATAATTGGGTCATGTTTGAATCGACACCACAGTGGTGGCAGATCCTCCGGGAGCGGGCGGTATTCGCCGATCTCGGACCAGCCTCCAGGGCCATGAAAATCACTGCCGGCGCTGACCAGCAGACCGAACTCGCGGGCAAGAATGGCCAGGCTGCCCACTTGCTCGGCGGGCTGATGGCCATTGACCACTTCGATCGCGTGGCCGCCTGCTTGAATATAGTCAGAAATCAGGCGACGACGTTTGCTGCGAGTGAAATCGTAATGCCAGGGATGCGCCAGGCTGACCCAGGCTTTGGCGGCGCGCAGGGTTTCGACCGTCTCTTCCAGGGTCGGCCAGTGTTGCTTGACGTCCCCCAGCTTGCCGGCACCCAGCCATTTGCGGAATGCTTCGGCGCGATCCTTGACGAAACCTTCGCGCACCATCCAGTCGGCGAAGTGCGGACGGGCCGGCGCGTTGCCGCTGTCGCCCAGTTCCTGCTGAATGGCCCGGGCCCCTTCCAGCGCTCCCGGCATGCCCTTCAACACCAACTTACGGCTTATTTCTTCGGACCGTAGCCAACGGCCATCGTGCAATTTAGCGATGGCTTCGACCAATGCCGGTGCGTTGACGTCGAAACCGTAGCCCAACACATGAATGGTCGCGCCGCCCCAGGTGCAGGACAATTCGACGCCGTTGACCAGTTGCATCCCCAGCGCAGTCGCCGCGTGGCGGGCCTCATCGAGGCCTTCGAGGGTGTCGTGATCGGTCAAGGCCAGGACTCGCACGCCTTTCTCGAACGCACGCGCAACCAGTACAGCAGGCGCAAGAGCGCCATCGGAGGCGGTGCTGTGGCAGTGCAAATCGACATTCACGGGGATGTGTAACCTCAAATCAGCTGGCGCTATCGCGCGCCCATATGTTTGTTATTATGCCGCCACATCCTGCTTCTGGCTGCCACTGTGAAACAATTCATCGATTTCATCCCGCTTCTGCTGTTTTTCATTGTCTTCAAGATCGACCCACGGGTCGTCGACATTGCCGGCCACGAGGTAACTGTAGGCGGTATTTACAGCGCCACAGCGATGCTGATCATCAGCTCCGTGGTGGTTTACGGCACGATCTTCATCAAACAGCGCAAGCTGGAGAAGAGCCAGTGGCTGACGCTCATAGCCTGCCTGGTCTTCGGCAGCCTGACGCTGGCGTTCCACAGCGAGACCTTCCTCAAATGGAAAGCCCCGGTGGTCAACTGGCTGTTTGCCCTCGCCTTCATTGGCAGCCACTTCATCGGTGAGCAGTTGCTGATCAAGCGCATCATGGGCCACGCGCTGACCTTGCCGGAGCCGGTCTGGACGCGCCTGAACATCGCCTGGATCGCCTTCTTCCTGTTTTGCGGCGCCGCCAACCTGTTCGTCGCGTTCACTTTCCAGAGCTACTGGGTCGACTTCAAGGTCTTCGGCAGCCTGGGCATGACGCTGCTGTTCCTGGTGGCCCAGGGCATCTACCTGTCTCGTCACCTGCACGACACCGATACCACTACGCCAAAAACCGAGGACTGACATGCTTTACGCAATCGTTGCCACAGACGTCGCCAACTCCCTGGAAGCTCGCCTGGCCGCACGGCCTGCGCACCTTGAGCGCTTGCAAGTGCTCAAGGGTGAAGGTCGTATCGTATTGGCGGGCCCGAACCCGGCCGTCGACAGTAATGATCCGGGCGCAGCGGGTTTCACCGGCAGCCTGATCGTCGCCGAGTTCGATTCCCTGAGCGCCGCCCAGGCCTGGGCCGACGCCGACCCGTTTGTCGCCGCAGGCGTCTACGCCAGCGTTTCGGTCAAGCCGTTCAAGCAAGTCCTGCCGTAACTTCCCGCCGCGCGATGAACCTTATCGGTTCATCGCGCTCTCAACGCTCATTATTCTCGTTTGCCGGCCGACAACCTGCCCAATACTCGTATTGGAATCAGGAGTCGCGATGCGCAAAGGTCCGTTGTGTCTGATGTTGGTCACGTTGTCGATCGTGGCACCTGCCCACGGTGAAGAGAGTGCAGGCGGTGGTTCAACGCCCCTGTCCTTGAGCGCCGGCGGCCAGATCGCCGAGTTGCAGCAGCGCTTGAAGGTGAGTGAGCAGCAACGAGAAGAACTGAACAAACAACTGCAGAATACCGATAGCGAACGCGAAAGCGCTCAGCTGGGCCGGTTGCGCCAGGAGAACCAGCGTCTGAAGCTGCAACTCAAGGAAGCCCAGGCGAGCAGCCCGCTGCCACGCTTGCTGACTGATCAGCAGCAATGGTTCGTGATTGGCGCGGGAGTAGCGCTATTGGCTCTGCTCTGCGGTATCTTCGCCAGTGGTGTCACCAGAAAACGTAGGCAATGGCTAAATTGAGTGAGTCATGAGCGAGCTGTTATTAATTGATGATGACCAGGAGCTGTGTGAGCTCCTGAGCAGTTGGTTGAGCCAGGAAGGCTTTCAGGTCCGTGCCTGCCACGATGGGCAGAGCGCCCGTCGCGCACTGGCGGAAACGTCGCCGGCAGCCGTGGTGCTGGATGTGATGCTGCCGGATGGCAGTGGCCTGGAGTTGCTCAAACAACTGCGCAGCGACCATCCGGACTTGCCGGTGCTGATGCTGTCGGCCCGCGGCGAACCGCTGGACCGCATCCTCGGCCTGGAACTTGGCGCCGACGATTACCTGGCCAAACCGTGCGACCCACGGGAACTGACAGCCCGTCTGCGCGCCGTGCTGCGCCGCAGTCATCCGGCGGCGGTGTCGAGCCAGCTCGAACTGGGCGACCTGTGTTTCAGCCCGGTGCGCGGCGTGGTCAGCATCGACGAACAAGAATTCACCCTCACCGTGTCCGAAAGCCGTCTGCTTGAAGCCTTGCTCAAGCAACCCGGCGAGCCGCTGGATAAACAGGAACTGGCGCAGATCGCCCTCGGTCGCAAGCTAACCCTGTACGACCGCAGCCTGGACATGCACGTCAGCAACCTGCGCAAAAAGATCGGCCCACACCCCGACGGCCGCCCACGCATCGTTGCCCTGCGCAGCCGCGGTTACTACTACAGCCTCTGAAACCGAACGCGATTGCGTTCGGCTTTGTAGCAGCTGTCATGTTTCGCCAGAGGCAACGTGTTGGAATTGTCAGGTCGGTGCGAAATCGTCTTTACCCAAGCTTTACGCTCCGCTGACCGCCGCTGACCTTGATCTCCGTAATCTGTACTCATCCGGAACGTACCGGGAACGAGACAAGGAGATTCACCATGCGCAAGACTCTTATCGCTCTGATGTTCGCTGCCGCCCTGCCGACCGTTGCCATGGCCATGCCTGAAGGCGCCGGCCCTATGGGTCCGATGGACGGCTCGCGCCACGGCGGTCAGATGCACGGCATGCACGGTAAAGGCCCGTACAGCCAACTGGACCTGAGCCGCGAACAGCGAGAGCAGATCCGCAAGATCATGGGCGAGCAGATGCATTCGCGTAAGCAAGTGGTCGACAAGTACCTGGAAAAACTCTCGCCAGCCGACCAGAAAGCCATGAAAGACGAAATGGCGGCCAACCACAAAAAAGCCGAAGCGGACGTCCGCGCAGTGCTGAAACCGGATCAACAGAAGCAGTTCGACGAGATCCAGAAAAAGCAGGCTGAGCGTCGCGCAGAATGGGCCGAGTTCAAGGCCTGGAAAGCGCAACAACCGCAAAAAGCGCAATAATGCGCTAACCCCGACCCAACGGCTAAACACCGTTGGGTCTGATTCCGCTGTAGGAGCGAGCTTGCTCGCGATGAACGGCAACGAAACGCGCGGCATCAGGCCGCACGCGTCGTCCATTCGATTATCGCGAGCAAGCTCGCTCCTACAGTGGATTTCCGTTTGTTTGAGGATTTTCTGTGCGCTCATTGTTCTGGCGTATTCTGGCCAGCTTCTGGCTGGCCATCGCTCTGGTTGCAGGGCTCTCCATTCTGCTCGGGCACATGCTCAACCAGGACGCGTGGATTCTCAGTCGCCACCCGGGCCTCAACACCCTGGCCGAACAGTGGACGCAAACCTACGAATCCCAAGGTGAGGACGCGGCCCAGGACATTCTGGAACAGCGCAAACGCCAGTATCACATCGACGTTCAAGTCCTGAACGAGAGCGGCGATCCGGTGGTGCGCGGTACCTTCCCACGGCGTGCGGCGGCCTTTGAAGCGCGCCAGAACAACGATGACCGACGCCTGCCGTGGCGTCGCCTGACCGATGAATACACCAGCGCAAAAACCGGCGACACCTACCTGTTGATCTACCGCATTCCGCACCCGGAACTGGACGCCTGGCACCGCGAAAGCCTGCTCTGGCCATTGAGTGCACTGGGGATCGCCCTGGTCGTACTGACCTTGTTCAGCCTGTTCGTGACCTTGTCCATCACGCGCCCACTCAATCGTCTGCGTGGCGCGGTGCATGACCTGGGGCAAACCACTTACCAGCAGAACAGCCTGGTGAAACTGGCCAACCGGCGCGACGAATTCGGCGTGCTGGCCAATGACTTCAACCGCATGGGTGCGCGTCTGCAAAGTTTGATTGGCAGTCAGCGCCAACTGCTGCGCGACGTATCCCACGAACTGCGCTCGCCCCTCGCCCGACTGCGCATCGCGCTGGCACTGGCCGAACGGGCCAACCCCGAGGAGCGGGAAAAACTCTGGCCGCGCCTGACCCGCGAGTGCGACCGCCTGGAAGCGCTGATCAGCGAAATCCTGGTATTGGCGCGGGTCGATGCCGACAACGCCAGCGCCGAAGACGTCGATCTCAACACGCTGCTCAACACCTTGCAAAAGGATGCTCAATTGGGTTCGCCGGAGCAGAGCGTGCGCCTTGAGGCCGAGCCGCAGCTGAACCTCAAAGGCTGGCCGACGATGATCGAGCGCGCCGTCGACAACCTGCTGCGCAACGCCCAGCGCTTTAACCCGGAGGGGCAATCGATTGAAATGCAGGCGGTGCGTCAGGGCGAGCGGATTGTGGTCAGTGTGCGTGACCATGGGCCCGGTGTAGACGCCGAGCATTTGAGCCAGTTGGGTGAGCCGTTCTATCGGGCGCCGGGGCAGACGGCGGCCGGGCATGGCCTGGGGCTGGCCATTGCGCGCCGGGCAGCGGAACGACACGGCGGGAGCCTGGTGCTGGCCAATCATCCAGATGGCGGATTTGTTGCCAGTCTGGAATTGCCGTTGGTGCCAGGAGCGGTGGTACAGCCCTGAGCCCAAAGCTGATCTGTGATGAACGCGGTATTTATGTACGACCTCAATTCAGTGTGGGAGCGGGCTTGCTCGCGAAAGCGGTGTGCCAGTCAACGTAGATGTTGAATGTGCTGACCTCTTCGCGAGCAAGCCCGCTCCCACATTAGATCGGTGGCGTCAGGATTTTCCGGGCCAGGCGCTGACGAATTCGGCGAGGTCAACCTTCTCCGCCACACGCGGCTCTTTCTGTGGCGTGCCCAGGTACAAGAACGCGATTACCTCTTCCCCTTCCGCCAACCCCAATCCTTTGGCCACGTGCGCCGAATAGGCCAGTTCACCGGTGCGCCACACCGCGCCAATGCCTTGCGCATACGCCGCCAGCAAAATCCCGTGGGCCGCGCAGCCGGCCGCCAGCAGTTGTTCGGACTTCGGATATTTGACGTGATCCTGTAAACGCGCGATCACCACCACAACCAGCGGCGCACGCAGCGGACCATTGCGCGCCTTGTCCAGCGCCGCTTCAGAGACTTCGCTGTCCTGCAACTTCGCGGCTTCAGCCAGCAGCTCGCCCATTTGCTCGCGTGCCGCACCTTCAACCGTCAGGAAACGCCAAGGCTGCAAGTGGCCGTGGTCCGGCGCCCGCATCGCGGCGGCGAACAGCACTTCGCGCTGCTCCGCGGTGGGTGCCGGGTCGAGCAGTCGTGGAACGGAAACACGGTTGAGCAAAGCGTCGAGAGCCTGCATCGGCCACCTCCTGAAAAAATTGTCCGGCCATTCTAGCGGTATCTACCGCCGGCATGCCCGTTTACATGCCCTGTCCCACAGGTAGAATGGCGCCCTTCCTTATTTCAGCCGAGCGGATTTCATGGCGTTGCCGACCTTACGTCTCATTGGATTCATCATCGGCCTCTTCCTGATCACGCTGGCCATCGCCATGGTCGTACCCATGGCCACGCTGGTGATTTTCGACCGCACCGGCGACCTGCCCTCGTTCCTCTGGGCCAGCATGATTACTTTTGTCGCCGGCCTGGCGCTGGTCATCCCCGGCCGCCCCGAGCACGTCCACCTGCGCCCGCGCGACATGTACCTGCTGACTGTCAGCAGCTGGCTGGTGGTGTGCATCTTCGCCGCGCTGCCGTTTTTGCTGACCCAGCACATCAGCTACACCGACTCGTTTTTCGAAAGCATGTCCGGCATCACTGCCACCGGTTCGACCGTGCTCAATCACCTGGACGACATGTCCCCCGGCATTCTGATGTGGCGCTCATTGCTGCACTGGATCGGCGGCATCGGGTTTATCGGCATGGCGGTAGCGATTCTGCCACTGCTGCGCATCGGTGGCATGCGGCTGTTTCAGACAGAGTCGTCGGACCGTTCCGAAAAGGTCATGCCCCGTTCGCACATGGTGGCGCGTTTGATCGTTGCGGCCTACGTCGGCATCACCATTTTCGGCAGCCTGGCGTTCTGGTGGGCCGGGATGAGCCCGTTCGACGCGGTCAACCATGCCATGTCAGCGATTTCCACTGGCGGTTTCTCCACCTCCGACCAGTCCCTGGCCAAGTGGACGCAACCGGCGGTGCACTGGGTCGCGATCGTCATCATGATTCTCGGCAGCCTGCCGTTCACCCTGTATGTGGCGACCTTGCGCGGTAACCGCAAAGCCCTGATCAAGGACCAGCAGGTGCAAGGCTTGCTCGGCATGTTGCTGGTGACCTGGCTGGTGCTCGGCACCTGGTACTGGTGGACCACCCAGCTGCATTGGCTGGACGCCTTGCGGCATGTGGCGCTGAACGTGACGTCAGTGGTCACGACGACAGGATTTGCACTGGGGGACTACAGCCTGTGGGGTAATTTCTCGCTGATGCTGTTCTTTTATCTGGGCTTCGTTGGCGGGTGTTCAGGTTCGACCGCCGGCGGGATCAAGATTTTCCGCTTCCAGGTCGCCTACATCCTGCTCAAGGCCAACCTTAACCAGCTGATACACCCGCGCGCAGTGATCAAGCAGAAGTACAACGGTCACCGCCTCGACGAAGAGATCGTGCGCTCGATTCTGACCTTTTCGTTCTTCTTCGCCATCACCATCTGCGTGATCGCGCTGCTGCTGTCACTGCTCGGCGTCGACTGGATGACCGCCCTCACCGGCGCGGCCAGCACGGTGTCTGGCGTCGGTCCGGGACTGGGCGAGACCATCGGCCCGGCAGGCAACTTCGCCACCCTGCCGGACGCCGCCAAGTGGATTCTCTCGTTCGGCATGCTGTTGGGCCGACTGGAGATCATCACCGTGTTTGTGCTGTGTATTCCGGCGTTCTGGCGTCACTGACAAGCACCGGCGCCGCCATCAGCCGCACCCGGTACTCGCCGGGGGTGGCATCGAACCAGCGGCGGAAAGCACGGAAAAAGTTGCTCGGATCGGCGAACCCCAACAAGTAGGCAATTTCCAGCAGGGTCATGTTGGGCTGCGCCAGATACTGCTCCGCCAGTTCGCGCCGGGTGTCATCCAGCAACGTCTGAAAACTCGTGCCCTCTTCCTGCAAGCGGCGCTGCAAGGTCCGTTGCGACAGGTGCAGCGTCTGCGCCACGGTGTCGCGCTTGGGTTCGCCCTGGGGCAGTAATCGGCACAACACCTGCCGCGCCTTGTGGGTCACGCGACTCTCGGAAAACCGCGCCAGGTACTCGCCGGCAAACCGGTCATGCAGCAGCGCCATGGCCTCGTTGGCCGTCGGCAGCGGCGCCTCCATGTCGGCACGCTCGAAGATCAGCGCGTCGTATGGCGCGTTGAACACCAGCGGCGCATGAAAGGCCTGTTTATAGGGTTCGAGATTGGCCGGCTCATCGGCCTGGACCAAGACCTTGCGCGGTTGCAGGGTGCGCCCGGTCAACCAGCCACACAGCGCCAGGGCGCAGGCCAGGGAGGCTTCGGCACTCTGCCGGGTCGGGGGCAGATGGTCGCCGTGGACCGTCAGAATCAGCGCATAGCCTTCATCCAGCAGTCGGAAACTCAGGTCGGCACTTTCAGCAATGATCCGCTGATAACGCACCAGTCGCTGAAAGCCCTCGGCCAGGGTCTGGCTGGACATCAAGGCGTAACCGGCAACATGGAAGGAGGCCGGTCGCACCACCTTGCCCATGTTCAGGCCGATCGCCGGATTGCCGGACAGCTCAACCGCGCGCTGCCACAGTCGTGTCATGGAATCTTGCGGGAAGCGTGCATCCGGATCATCCAGTGCCGCGTAGTCGAGCCCCAGCTGCTTGAACAGAACCCGGCAATCCAGGCCGTCCATCTCCAGTGCTTTGACAATCCCCATCGCCCAGCTTGCAGAAGTCGTTCGTTCGCTCATGGCGTTTTCTTACATGATGAGCCGCATGCTACGGCCAATTTCCGAAGGATACTAAAGTGGCGCCTATTGTCACTGGCTGATGCCAATGTTCACTCTAGACTCAAATAAGCTACCCGCAGAACAACTTGCAGTCATAACAATAACCACAGAGATCGCAGTCGTGGAAAACGTCAAACGTTTCAACAGCTTCGCTGAGTTCTACCCGTATTACCTCAGCGAGCACAGCAACAGCACCTGCCGACGATTGCACTTCATCGGCACGACGCTGGTCATTTTAATCCTGGCGTTGACCATCGGCCAAGGCGCCTGGCTGTTCCTTTGGGCCCTTCCGCTGGCCGGTTACAGCTTCGCCTGGGCCGGGCATTTTTTCTTCGAGAAGAATCGTCCTGCGACCTTTCAACATCCGTTTTACAGCCTGCTCGGCGATTTCGTCATGTACCGCGACATGATTCTGGGTCGAGTGCCGTTCTAGGTGCAATCCGTCACAACAAGAGGATAGGCGATGAATGCCAATGCCCGCTTCACCCACATGCAGGACGGTACGCAAGAGGACTGGGCGATCATCGCCGCCGATTTCAGTGCCTATGCGAGGCAATTGCCAACACGGATTGTCGCGCACCTGAAGCTGCTGGAGGGTGATTTTGGCGGCTTCCCGGTGGATCGCCTGACCCATTCCCTGCAAACCGCCAGCCGCGCGTGGCGCGATGGCCGCGACGAAGAATACGTGGTCTGCGCGTTGCTGCACGACATCGGCGACACCCTGGGCTCCTACAACCACCCGGACATCGCCGCGGCAATCCTCAAGCCGTTCGTCAGTGCCGAGAACCTGTGGATGGTGGAGAAACACGGGATTTTCCAGGGTTACTACTTCTTCCATCATCTGGGCATGGACCGGCATCTGCGCGAGCAATTCAGTGATCATCCGCAGTATCAGGCGACCATCGAGTTCTGCGCCAAGTACGATGCGGCAGCGTTTGATCCGGGGTACGACACGCTGCCGTTGAGCTTCTTTGAGCCGATGATGGCGCGGTTGTTTGCCCAGCCGAAGAATTCGATTTACAAGGCGGCGATGGAAGAACACGCGCCGGCCTGACATCAAGGGTGATCGTAATGACCTCTTCGCGGGCAAGCCTCGCTCCTACCGTTGGAATGCGTTCCCCTGTAGGAGCGAGGCTTGCCCGCGAAGGCGTCTGACCTGCCTACGCCGGCTCCGGGACCTTCAGCGCCTTCAACTCAGCCTCCCGCGCCTGCGCATCCGCCAACCGATACAACTCGATCGAGCCATCCCAATGCTCGATCAGCGCCGTGCACGATTCGACCCAATCGCCACAGTTGAGGTAATCCACCCCGCCGACCTTGCGAATTTCAGCATGGTGAATGTGCCCGCACACCACGCCATGCAATTCGCGCTTGACGCATTCGTGGGCGATGGCTTCCTCGAAATCGCTGATAAAGCTGACCGCGGTTTTCACCTTGTGCTTGAGGTACGCCGACAACGACCAATAGCCATAACCATAGCGGGCGCGCCAGTGGTTGAGCCAGCGGTTGAGGGTCAAGGTGAACTCGTAGGCCGAGTCGCCGAGAAAGGCCAGCCAGCGATGATAGCGGGTGATCACGTCGAACTGGTCGCCGTGGATCACCAGCAGATGACGGCCATCGGCGGTCACGTGCACGGCTTCGTCGACCAGTTGGATGTTGCCCAGAATCAGCTTCGAATAACGACGCAGGAATTCGTCGTGGTTGCCGGTAACGTAGATCACCTCGGTGCCGCGCTTGCTCATGGTCAGCAGGCGACGAATCACGTTGGTGTGCGCTTGCGGCCAGTACATGCCGCTGCGCAGTTTCCAGCCGTCGATGATGTCACCGACCAGGTAGACCTTGTCCGCGTGGTAGCCCTTGAGAAACTGCGACAGGTGTTCGGCCTGGCAATCCCGCGTGCCCAAATGCACATCGGAAATCCATAGGGTCCGCACACGTTGCTTACGACTGGGTTTGGCGAGCTCGGCGCTGGTCATGGGCAACCCTCTGGAAAAGTTTTTGCAAGCTTGCGCCGGCCCGGTGAACTGCCCATGACAGCGGCAAGTCAGTCCTGTGACAGCGCTCGCCGGTGTAGACTGGCGCCCTGCCTCAGGAGACCTGCGATGAGACCGATCCTCACGCTTCGCCACTACACAGACGACCTGATCGTCCACAGCCACGACCACGCGCAACTGGTGTTCGGGTTGTCGGGTGCGCTGGAGGTCGAGGTCGATGGGCGTGGCAGCCAGGTGGTTCAGCAGAGTTTCGCGGTGGTGCCGTCCGGGGCGCATCACGCCTGCGGCAGCGCCAATGGCAGCCGTTGCCTGGTGCTGGATGTGCCCGGTGACGATTGGGTTGCTCAGTCATTGGGGGATCACGCCGACGCCAGCCGTCGCTTGCTCGACAACGCCGGGCGGCTGTCGCTGGACGCCGGGCAAAGCCAATTGGTGAGTTGGCTGGCGGGCAGTCAGGTCGGCGATCCACTGATTGCGCAGCAAGGCGCGGTGCTGTTGTTGGCCAGCCTCAACCACGCCAAACCCGAGCGTGTCGGCGGCCGACGCCTGCCGTATGCGGCGCTGAATGCACACATCGATCAGTACGTTGCCTATCCGCTGCAAGTCGCCGATCTGGCGCGCCTGGCGGGCCTGTCCAGCGCCAGGCTGCATGCTCGATTCGTGGCCGAATGCGGGCAAACACCGATGGACTACATTCGCAGTCGGCGACTGCACAGGGCGGTGGAATTGCTGCGGGACTCGGCGCTGCCCATTGGCGAGATTGCCAGCCGAGTGGGTTACAGCTCCCAGAGTGCCTTTGCCGCGGCGGTGTTGCGGGAATTCGGTGCATCGCCGGGCCAGTTGCGCCGCGAGGCTGGCGACAAAGGACGATAGTCTGGCGACAGACACAGCGGGCTTCACACGGTTCAATGTAGGAGCTGCCGGCGGTGTCTGTTGGCCTGGCTCACTCTGTTTATCAAGGATTGCAATGACTCCCCGCTCCGCCCTCGGCGCCCTGCATATCGGCGCACTCATGTTCGGCCTGACCGGTGTGTTCGGCAAACTGGCGACGGCCTCCCCCGCCGTCATCGTCTTCGGTCGCGCGGCGTTCGCCGTGCTGGCGTTGGCGGTTTTTGCACGGTTTGCCAGCAACACGCGCTGGCAGAAACTACAAGCCGTGGACTGGCGCCGCCTGCTGCTCAGCGGCTTGCTGCTAGCCGGGCACTGGGTGAGTTTCTTTATCGCGGTGAAGGTGGCGGGCGTGGCGATCGCGACGCTGGGCTTTGCCAGTTTCCCGGCCTTTACCGTGATCCTCGAAGGGCTGATCTTTCGCGAACGAATCCGCGCCAACGAAATCCTGCTGGTGGTGCTGGTGAGTATCGGATTGGTATTGGTCACGCCGGACTTCGACCTGGCCAGCGGCGCCACCACCGGCCTGCTCTGGGCGGTGGGTTCGGGTTTGCTGTTTTCGCTGCTCTCGCTGACCAACCGCGCCAGCTCCGGGCGGATTGCGCCCGTGCAGGCGGCGCTGTGTCAGAACGTCGTGGTCGCGCTGTGCCTGCTGCCGGTGGCGGCACCGCAGTTGAGCGAAGTGCGCGCCATCGACTGGCTGTGGATCGGTCTGCTCGGGGTGTTCTGCACCGCTGTCGCACACAGCCTGTTCGTCGCCAGCCTGGCGGTGATCAAGGCACGAACGGCAGCGGTGGTCTTCGCGCTCGAGCCGGTGTACGGCATCACCGTGGCCTGGCTGTTGTTCAACGAAAACCCGACCCTGCGCATGTTGATCGGCGGTGCGTTGATCATCGTGGCGATCGTGGTTTCCAGTCGACTCTCGGGTGGTTCAAACAAGAAAGTCGTGGCCGCAGAAGCTGCGTCTCACTGAGTCCGGTCGTTGTGCCCCAGGTCGCGGTCCGGATCAATTTGATCGCGGACCCGCTGCTTGAGCACCTTGGCCTCGGGGAAACCACCGTCGGCCTTGCGCTCCCAGATTTGCACATCGTCACAGAAAATGTGAAAGACCCCACCGGTGCCGGGCACCAGTGACACTTTGCCCAGATCGTCGCCGAAGGTGCTGAGCAGTTCCTGGGCCAGCCAGGCGGCGCGCAACAGCCACTGGCACTGCGTGCAATAGGTGATGACGATTTCTGCTTTGTGGGCGGTCATGATCGGCGAAGCTCCTGAGCCTGAGGGCGTCATCATAACTGCCTTTTTGGCTCGAACGCCGTCAAAATGTGGGAGCGGGCTTGCTCGCGAAAGCGGTGCATCAGGCGCCATTGATGTTGCCTGACACACCGCTTTCGCAAGCAAGCCCGCTCCCACATTTTGATTAGCGGTGCGGCATTATCGGATGCCAGCCAACAGATTCCGGGCGGTCTGCTTGAGTGGCTCGTTACCTTCCTTGAGCAGTTCGTTGAGCAGTTCGATGGCACTGTCCAGGTCACCGTCGTCGATGCAGGTCTGGGCTTGCTCCAGTTTGCTGGAGCTGCCCGGCTCGGTCGGTTCCGGATGTAGCGGCTCCAGTTCCAGAGACTCGCCGGCATCGCTGAACTCGTTGAGAAAGGCGTCGTCCAGGGACTGTGAGTCCGGTTCCGCGACCCACTCGATTTCCGGCTCGTCCAGTATCGCGTCGTCGGGCATTTCGAACACCTCGGGCAACACGTGCAGGTTCGAGATGAACGCAGGCTCGTCGACGTGCGGCGGCGACACAGTCGACGGTTTCGCGGCGGCCGGTGGGTTTTCAAAGGGACTGATCAAGTCCCAGTTGGAATCCATCGACAAATCATCCAGGTTCAACTGGAACTCATCGCTGGGCATTGCTTCAGCGATTGATGCTTGGGTTGGCGTGACTGCCACGGCGGCAGCCAACGGTGCCGCACCGCTCAATTTCGGGAAGCGAGCGCGCAGGTCGTTGAGTTTTTGCACGTCGTACCCGGTGTCACGCAGGCTGTTTTCCTGCGCTTCATAGGCCGTCGCGTCCCCTTGTTTACCCAGGACTTCCAGCAGTTGCACGGCCAGATCGGTGCGATGCGGTTCCTTGATCAGCGCTTCTCGCAACAAACCGATCGCTTCGGAAAAACGACCATAGGCCAGATAGATGCCGACCCCTTCGAGCACATCGCCCGCTGGAGCTTCTTCAGCCGACCCGGTTGCTGATGGCCGCGCGGTCGCCTGCGTAACCGGTTCTGGCTTGGGTTTGAGCACCGGTTCATGCCGCGATGGCAACACCGCCAAAGGCTCGGGCAACACCTGGGTCTGCTGACGTTGACGCCGAACGAACAGCCCCAGCAACAGCAGAATCAGCAGCGCCAGTACCCCGAAGATCGGCAGCCAGTGGGTCGGTTCGGACTCGTTGTCCACCACCGGCGCAGGCGTCACAGCGACCGGTGCAACCGGCTCTGCTGGCGCTTGCCGGACCTCTGCCAATTGGGTTTGCAGTTCGGTCACCTGCTTTTTCTGGCCGGCGATCTGCTCGTCTTGAGCCTGGAGTTTCGCGTTCAGCTGATCGAGGCTGGCTTGCAGCTGCTGGTTTTGCAGCACGCTGGCGGCCAGTTGTTCAGCAACAGGATCAGGCACCGGCGCAGCGGCAGGTTGTTCGACACGAGGGGTTGTTGGCGGCTTCTTGCCTTTCGACGCGGGCGGGGGTGCAACACTCGGTTCGACGGTCGGGAATGCGGAAGACCGGGAATCGGCGACCGGTTCATCACTGACAGGAACAATCCCCGGTGAACCCGGTGGATCGATCAATACCGTGAACTCGCGCAGCACGCGACCGTTCGGCTGATTGAGCTGCACGAGGAAATTCAGGAACGGCTCTTTGACCGGTTTGTTCGAGCTGACCCGGATCAGGCTGCGGTTGCCGCGCAGAATCGGTGTGAACTTCAGATCGTTGAGGAAGAACACCCGCTCGACGCCGGCGCGGCTGAATTCGTCCGCTGTTGCCAGGCTGACGGAGAGCTCGCCCTCCTCCAGGCCGGCGGCATCCACCAGGGCGATGTCGGCGCGCAGCGGTTGATTCAGCGCCGAATGCAGGGTGATGTCACCCAAGCCCAGCGCAGGCGCCAATGCCGAGTAAGTGACAGCACCACCAACCAGAAGCCACCTGGCGCAACACCGCGAAACCATGTGCCAACTCTCGAGCATGAGCATCCCTTAAATAACCAGAACCAACCTTGTACGTATTCGCACATCCGGTACGAACACGATATTGCCTAGTAGTTCTTTATAGTCTGCCCAACGGGGTATCTCAAAAGTCCAGCGCGCGGTTATGCCTCAAGATTTTTCCAGGTTGGCCAGAATATGCCCGTGGACACGCATGCAGACCTTCAAGTCCGCCTCATCGACGCCTTCGAACAATTCGCGGCGCAGTTGGGTGGCAATGGTTTCAATTTGTTCGATCAAGGGCAGGGCTGGCGCGCAGAGGACGATTTTTTTCGCCCGACGGTCTTCCAGCACCGATTGACGTTGCACCAATCCCTGACTTTCGAGACTGTCCAGCAGGCGGGCCAGGGTCGGGCCTTCTACGCCGACGCTTTGCGCCAGTTCCCGTTGGGTCGGGGCCTCCTCGAATCGCGCCAGGTGCAGCAGCACCAGCCAGCGGGCCTGGGACAATCCAAGGCCGGCCAGCCGGCGGTCCAGCTCGGCACGCCAGCCGCGCGACATCTGGGCCAGTTGCATGCCAAAGCGGTGTTGATCGGTTAACGGCATAAAACACTCATGATCAGACTGAAATAGAGAAATACTAATTATTAGTCAGCTAAGCATGACCCTTGGCTGGAGGCAAGGCTTGGTCTGTACTGAATCGTTACATCTATGAGGCGGGTCATCTAAATCTCGAATTCCGATTGCAGCGCCGCCCGAACACAGTACAAAACCCCTTCCGGCACGCGACCGGCGAACAGCGCGGCGATCTCCGCCACGGGCGGCAATTCGCCTTCGCCGTCGAGGAACGCATCCTGGATTTCGCCCATCAGCTCTTCGGGCAGATCCAGCGCCTGCTCCAGTGACAACTGCTGTTTGCCAATCGCTTCGGCCAGCATCGTGTAGACATTCTTTTCCGAGCATTGCAACTGCCCGGCGATCTGCAGCGGCGTCATGCCGGCGCGGGCCAGGGTGATCAGTTCGTGGCGCACGTCGGCCACCACTTTCGGCGCCTCGACTTGGCCGCTGAGAACTTCCAGGAAAGCTTCGCCGTAACGCTCCAGCTTGCGCGCGCCGACGCCGCTGACCGTGGCCATCTCCGCCAGCGAGGTCGGCTGGCTGCGGAGCATTTCCAGCAAGGTCGAGTCGGGGAAGATGACGTACGGCGGCACGCCATGTTCTTCGGCGAGCTTGCGACGCAGGGCGCGCAAGGCTTCCCACTGCTCGCGTTCTTCGCCGCGCACCAGTTGGCTCGCCTGGCTCTTGCTGCTTTTCGCGGTGGTTTGCGGCTTTAGGTCGCGGCGCAGTTCCAGGGTGACTTCACCCTTGAGCAGCGGTCGGCAGGTGTCGCTCAGGCGAAGGCCGCCGTAGCCTTCAAGGTCGATGTCCGCCAGACCACGGGCAACCAGCTGTCGAAACAGCGAGCGCCATTCACTCTCGCCCATTGCCTTGCCGACACCGTACACCGACAGATGCTGATGGCCGAAGCTGCGGACCTTTTCGTTGTCCTTGCCCAGCAGCACGTCCACCAGATGCCCGACGCCGTAGCGCTGGCCGGTGCGATAGATCGCCGAGAGCGCCTGGCGGGCGGGTTCGGTGGCGTCCCAGGTCTGCACGCCATCGACGCAGTTGTCGCAATGGCCGCAGGGTTCGGGCATGTCTTCGTCGAAGTAGGCCAGCAGCGTCTGGCGGCGGCAGCGGGTTTCTTCGCAGAGCGAGAGCATGGCGTCGAGCTTGTGTTGCTCCAGACGCTTGTGACGCTCGTCGCCTTCGGAGTTCTGCAGCATCTGCTTGAGCATCACCACGTCTTGCAGGCCGTAGGCCATCCAGGCATCCGCCGGCAGGCCGTCACGACCACCGCGACCGGTTTCCTGGTAATACGCCTCAAGGGATTTCGGCAAATCGAGGTGCGCGACGAAGCGCACGTTGGGCTTGTCGATGCCCATGCCGAACGCCACGGTGGCGACCATGATCAGGCCTTCCTCGTTGAGGAAGCGCTTCTGGTGGTGGGCCCGCGTGTCGTTGGGCAGACCGGCGTGGTACGGCAGCGCCGGGAAGCCTTGTTCGCTGAGGAACACCGCCACTTCATCAACTTTTTTGCGCGACAGGCAATAGACAATGCCGGCATCGCTGCGCCGCTCGGCGAGGAATGCCAGCAATTGTTTGCGTGGCTGCTCCTTGGGCACGATGCGGTAGAAAATGTTCGGCCGGTCGAAACTCGAGAGGAAACGCTCGGCATTCTGCAGATGCAGACGGTCGACGATTTCTTCCCGGGTGCGCTTGTCCGCCGTCGCCGTCAGGGCGATGCGCGGGACGTTGGGGAACAGCTCCGCCAATTGGCCCAGTTGCAGGTATTCGCGGCGGAAGTCGTGGCCCCATTGGGACACACAGTGAGCTTCGTCGATGGCGAACAGGGAAATCTCGAGGCTTTGCAGGAAGGCCAGCATGCGCGGCTGCACCAGACGCTCGGGCGCGAGGTAGAGCATTTTTACTTCGCCGCGCTTGATCCGTGCGGCCAGGTCGCGCTGTTGCTCGGCACTCAATGTCGAGTTCAATGCGGCAGCGGCGACGCCCAGCTCTTCGAGGGTCGCGACCTGGTCGTCCATCAGCGCGATCAGCGGCGACACCACCACCGCCAGGCCTTCGCGCAACAGCGCAGGCACCTGGAAGCACAAGGATTTGCCGCCACCAGTAGGCATCAGCACCAGGGCGTCGCCGCCACTGGCCACGCGCTCAATGATTGCACCCTGACGGCCACGGAAACTGTCGTAGCCGAAGATGTCCTTGAGGACGCGTTGAGCCTGTTCGAGCATAAAAACTCCAAAAATCACCGAAACATCCCTGCAAGGCTGGTTCAGAACCACGAAGGCTGCACCGACAAATCGTAAGTGCGCATTGCATGACGCTTCACATTTCAGCCGTGACGCCAGCAGGGCATCACAAAACGCGCGAGTATACCCGACGCCTGCCCGGCAAAGGGCGCCGCTGAGAAGACACACAAATGCGATGCAACACAAAACCTGTGGGAGCGAGCCTGCTCGCGATAGCGGCAGCCCCGTCAACATTGATATTGAATGTAACGTTGCCATCGCGAGCAGGCTCGCTCCCACAGGGATTGCGGCGTTCCATACTCCTGCATGGGTGCAAATATGCCGCGCGGCTGGCCTGAGTGCTCAAGAAGGCCTAGAATTCCCGCATCTGTTTAATTCCCAAGGTAGCCCTTTAATGTCCTTCGCTGAGCAACTAACCCGCCTGCAAGTCTTCCTCGACGCCGACGAACTGCATGACGAGGCGCTGGACTACGTGGCCGCCCACGGCTACCTCACTGCGCTGTCGATCTGTTCCGAGACCGTTCCCGACCGTGAATGGATCGACGCCCTCTTCGCCGAAGAGCCGCATTACGCCGACGACACCGAGCGTGAAGCGATCGAATCCACCCTGCTGGCCCTCAAGGCTCACATCGCCCGCCAACTGGCGTCCGACGAAGAGTTCGAGCTGCCGTGCGACCTGGACCTGGGCGAAGAGCCGGACGATTCCGACCTGCGCGGCTGGTGCATCGGTTTCATGGAAGGCGTGTTCCTGCGCGAAGCGGCCTGGTTCGAAACCGCCGAAGATGAAGTCAGCGAAATGCTGCTGCCGATCATGGTCGGTTCGGGTCTGTTCGACGAGCAGCCTGAGTTCGAAGACATCGCCAAAGACGCCAACCTGATGGACGACATGATCGTCCAGATCCCGGAAGCCCTGACCGCGCTGTACCTGCTGTGCCAGGCGCCAGACGAAAAACCGGCGATCCTCAAGCCACGTCATCACTAAGGTTTTGCCTATGGACAACCCCATAGGCAACCGCTCCCTGATGTTGCGCTACGTACTGCTGGCCATCGGCTGGCTGAGCGTAGCGTTGGGGGTGATCGGGATTTTCCTGCCGGTATTGCCCACCACGCCTTTCCTGCTGCTGGCGGCCGCCTGTTTCGCCCGCAGTTCGCCGCGTTTCTATCAGTGGCTGGTGGAGCACCCACGGCTTGGGCCGTGGATTCGCGACTACCTCGAGGGCAACGGCATTCCGCTCAAGGGCAAGGTTTACGCCATCGGCCTGATGTGGGTGAGCATTCTGTTTTCCTGCTACCTGGTGCCGCTGCCTTGGGCGCGAGGGTTCATGTTGACCAGTGCGGTGTTGGTGACGGTCTATATCCTCAGGCAGAAAACTTTGCGCAAGTTTTGAGTCTGTTTTTTTGGGGTTTTTGATTGGGGGTATATCCGTTGCTGCGGTAACGGCTGCTTTTGGTTCCGCCCTTACGGCGGGTCACTTGGAAAAGCCCCAAGTAACCAAGGGCTCTTGCCCCGCCATTCGGTGCCTCGCTAAGGCTCGGCATGCCCTCACTCCGGCATTGCTCCGGGGGCCCGCCGCCATCGGCCATCCATGGCCGGGGGCGGCTACCGCGGCATCCTTGCCGCGGTACCCCCTGCGCAACGCCTGCGTTCGGCCTCTGGGAAAAGGGGCAACAGATCAAGATCAAAAGCCAAAGCAAAGCAAAGCAAAGCAAAGCAAAGCAAAGCAAAGCAAAGCAAAGCAAAGCAAAGCAAAGCAACGGCAAGATCAAAAGATCGCAGCCTTCGGCAGCTCCTACATTGACCGTGTTCGACCCTCTATTTGTATCGCACCGATCCCCTGTAGGAGCTAGCTTGCTCGCGATGGAATCATAGGCACCGCGTTTATCCTGTTAAAACGCGCCATCATTGGCGTTCTTCGCGAGCAAGCTCGCTCCTACAGGGGCTAGGTCGAGCGTTAGCTCGCCTGCTTTTGATCTTGATCTGAGCGCACCCTCGAGAGGCCGAGCGCAGGTTCTGCGCAGTGGGCAACCCGGCAGGGATGCCGGGTTAGCCGCCCCCGGCCATGGATGGCCGATGGCGGCGGGCCCACGGAGCAGGACCGGAGCGAGGGCATGCCGAGCCTTAGCGAGGCACCGAACGAAAGGGGCAAGAGCCCTTGGTTACTTGGGGCTTTTCCAAGTGACCCGCCGTAAGGGCGGAACCCATAGCAGCCGTTACCCAAGAAACGGATATGCACCCCATCAAAGACCCATAGACCCGACGACCAACCCGCCCTCGACAAAAACACCGCCTAGACTCTAGACATCTGCACTTGAGCAGCCAGACATGTCCCGTAGTCTGCGTAGTCCAGGATGGTCAACGCTCCGACTTCGGTTCGGCGGATGGCTACTGCTGTCGGTTTTGCTGCTGACTGGGCTTGGCAGCGTCTGGGCCGACTGGAATTTTGCGCAGATTATGCAAACCGCTGAAAACCGCTGAAAACCGCTACGGCCCGCTCGGCCCGGCCCAGGGACGGATCATGGCCTGGAGCCAAATGCTGCAAAGCGAAATCAACGCACCCGCTCCCGAGCAACTGAATGCAGTCAATCTCTTCTTCAATCAACAACTGACCTTTCAGGACGACACCCGCATCTGGCGTCAGACCGATTACTGGGCCACCCCCGTCGAATCCCTGATCAAGGGTGCCGCCGACTGCGAAGACTACGCCCTGGCGAAGTATTTCAGCCTGCGCCACCTCGGCATTCCCAGCGAGCAACTGCGCATCACCTACGTCAAAGCCCTGAGCCAGAATCAGGCGCACATGGTGCTGACCTTCTACAGCAGCCCCACGGCCGAACCGCTGGTGCTGGACAACCTCATTGGCGACATCCGCCCCGCCTCCCAACGCAAAGACCTGCTGCCGGTGTACGCCTTCAACGCCGAAGGCCTGTACTTGCCAGGAACCAATGGCGGCCAACGCAGCAGCGACTCGAAAAAACTGTCGCGCTGGCAAGACGTACTGAAAAAGATGCAGGCCGAAGGGTTCGCCGTGGGCGACGGCTAGCCATCCAGCAAGGAGCGATTTATGTCACTGCGCAAACAGTTGTTTCTGGCCATCTGCCTGTTCTTGCTGGTGGCGTTCAGCGGCAGTTTTTTTGTCGGCCTGGAAAGCTCTCGCGAGCAGACGCTCGGCCAGTTGCGCTCCCACGCCCAGGACGCCGCCACCGCGCTGGGTTTGTCGCTGACTGCGCAAATCGACGACCCGGCGATGATCGAGTTGATGGTCAGCTCGATTTTCGACAGCGGTTATTTCAACAGCATCCGGGTCGTCAACATTGTCGATGAGCACGTGTTGGTAGAGCGCAGCGCGTCTTCGCACATCAAAGGCGTTCCCGGTTGGTTCGTGAACCTGGTCAACCTGCGTCCACAAGGAGGCGAAGCGCTGATCATGCGCGGCTGGGAGCAAGTGGCGCGGGTCGAAGTGCTGAGCAATCCACAGTTCGCCCTGGCCAAACTCTGGGACAGCACCCTCGGCAGCCTGATCTGGCTGCTGCTGTGCGGACTGCTCAGCGCGGTGTTCGGTGGCTGGTTGTTGCGCCGGCAATTTCGCCCGCTCGACAGCATGGTCAAACAGGCCGAAGCCATCAGCAAACGCGAGTTTGCAAGCCTGCCGAAACTGCCGCGCACCCCGGAGTTGAAACGCGTGGTCCTGGCCATGAACCAGATGGTCGAAAAACTCAAGGCGCTGTTTGCCGAGGAGGCGGCGCGCAGTGAACAGCTGCGCGCCGAATCTTATCAGGACAGCCTGACAGGCCTGGCCAATCGGCGTTTACTCGACGAACAACTGGCCGACCATTTGCTCGAGTCCGAGCAGAGCAGCGACGGCCATTTGTTGATGTTGCGGATCAACGATCTGGTCGGCCTCAATCAGCGTATTGGCGGCCAACGCACCGACGCCTTGATCAGGTCCGTCGGTGAACTGCTCACTCGTCTGACCCAATTACCGGAGCGTCGGACCTGGCTCGCGGCGCGTAATCGAGGCGGCGAATTCAGCCTGCTGACGCCGGGTGTCGACATCAAGGAGGCCGTGCGATTGGCCTCGGAAATCAGCGCCACCCTGGAAAACCTGCGCCTGACCGGTGCCAGCGATTGCATGCCGGTCGCGCATTTGGGCATCGTCGCCTATCACCCCGGCGAACCGGCCAGCGACGTGCTGATGCGCCTCGATCACGCGCTGACCGAAGTCCGGCAACATCCCGAACGGCCGTGGATGCACCTGGCCTACTCCGCGAACGCGACGAACCAGACCCAACACGACTGGCGAAGCTGGATCGACGACGCCCTGACCGACGGCAAGCTGCAGTTGTATTTCCAGCCGGTGGTGCAATGCAGCGACACCAGCCAGGTCCTGCATCACAAAGTCCTGGCCCGCCTGCTCGACCCGCAGGGCCAAGCGATCGCCGCCGGGCATTTCCTGCCGTGGGTCGAGCGTCTCGGCTGGTCGGCGCGGTTCGACCTGGTCATGCTCGAAACCACGCTGGAATACCTCGTCGTCAACCGCTGGCCGTTGGCGTTGAGCGTGTCCGGCAGCACCCTGCGCGATCGAGCCCAGTTGCAGCAAATCCTCGACATGCTCGAATCGCTGCCCGACCTCGCACCGCTGCTGACCCTGGAAATCGATGAACGCCAACTGCCGCCTCCCGACGAATTGCAACGCCTGAGCCACAGCCTGCTCGACACCGGATACCGCATCGGCTTGCAGCACTTCGGCGGCAGCTTCAGCCAGATCGGCAACCTGACTCAACTGGGATTGGCTTACTTGAAAATCGATGGCGCCTACATTCGTGGCATCGATGAGCAACGTGACAAGCGACTGTTCATTGAGGCGATCTTCAGGGCCACTAACAGCATCGATTTGCCGTTGATTGCGGAGAGGGTCGAGACGCAGGGGGAATTGGAGACGATCAAGGAATTGGGGGTATTCGGGGTGATGGGACGGTTGATCGGGCCGCCGGAGCCGATGTGAGTTTTACAGGTACATAGCGGCATCATTCATTGCGGACAAGCTCGGTCCATGCCGCTACGCTCTCTGCCGAATCCTGTAGGAGCGAGGCTTGCCCGCGAAAGCGATCTTGCAGTTTTTTACATCAGGTTGTCGTTGCCACTGACCGAACGGCCTGATCGACCGTTTATCGAAAACACTTCATGACCTGTCATTTATGACAGTAGTCAGCCCCGCCAAAGAAGAGCCGAATAGAACGGACTTCATCAAGAATTGAAGCAGCGCCATCCCATTCGAACAGGAGTATCTGCCGTGACACTTCAAGAGACTATATTGCCCTCCCAAGCCCCGGAACTTCCCAAGTTCCAAGTACCTGAATCCGACGGCGAATTCCTCGACATGCTATCAATCCCCGGTGACGCAACCCTCATCACAGAGAGATGGTCACCGGCACACATATGGCTGCAAGTCGTGGGAAAAAACAGCGAGGGAGAGGATCTTTCTATTTCGCTGCTTGAGAATCATGAACTGTCCGACATCCAGTTCGAAAATGGACTGCGCGAGATGCTGCCCAGAGATAGATTGATGGAATTGGCGAACAATTCCTCTGCCATTCTGCAGTGTTTGATTACCTTCGACGGCAGCTCGGATGTCTCTACGGCCACAGCATTTCCAATGCTTCAACTGACCATTAAGAATCAGGAAGACACACTGGATGATTTCATCGACTTCAACGACCAAACACTGGGAGGTTGGGAGAAAGGTAGTGCAGGCAGAGAAATTCAGTTTTTAAAAGATGAATTATTTGGGGGATATTACTTATTCAACAACACCTCTGAACAATTCGACAACCATAGCGGCATTGTTCTGAAAAAAACATTTCCGACCACTACCGGCAAGAAATACAAATTCACCCTTGACGTAAAAAAAGAAAATACCGGCTCTCCCAACCCCCCAAAACTGGTACTACGAGTCGGAGACCACAGCTCCGTAACACACACCATCAGCAACATGAACTGGAGTTCGTACTCATTTGTCGGCACGGCAACGTCTGCCTCAACAACTATTAGCCTTGACAATCTGGAGCAAAAATGGAACGGCAATGATTTTTCCATTGATAATTTCAGAGTAGAAAGCCTAGGCGAAAAATAACAAAAGCCACTCATTACTTATCGATCACACCAGCACCGTTCGACAGCAATTAATTCCTACTCTGTATATTGCGACATGGAGAAAGTCATGACGTCTCGCGAATCTTCAACCTCGCTCGCAGCCGCACAATTGCCACAGCCCAAGGTACTGGAAGCCGAGGGTAACGGCGATGTACTGGATTTGACCAAGCATTTAGGAAACTTTACGATTACGGTCGACAAATGGGCAAAACCACTAATATCGTTATTTGTACGTGGCCGCAATGAATCAGGCGGCCTCATAAACCTCGACAAGTATTACAGAGAGGAGATATCGCCTGCCCAATTTAAAAACGGCCTCAATGAAACAATCGATAGAACCGAACTAATGAAGCTAGGCCACCTTACACCTCTAGAAGTCACCGGAATACTTAATCTTGACGGATCCACCAACTTCGCTCACACGAGGGAGTTTGACCTATTATCACTCACCATTAAAACAAAAGACCTTTCACTTGATGACCTGACAAACTTCAATAATGAAACACTAGGAGGCTGGCAAAAAGGTATTGCCGGCAGAGAACTAGCTTTCATCAGGGACAGCGCAAAAGGGGGCTTTTATTTACTCAACAACACTTCCGACCAATCAAGTGGCCATGCCGGAGTAATTTTGGAAAAAACCTTCCCAGCCATTCCAGGGTCAGATTACGAATTTACGATAGACGCAAGAAATCAAAATTCAGGCACTCCCAGACGGGCAAAGCTTGTACTGAGCATCGATAATAAAAGTTCCTCAGAATTTCCGATCGATGATACAGCATGGAAAAGCTATTCATTCGTAGCTACCGCGACATCTAACCGCATTACCGTGCGACTCGAAAATCGTCAAGCAGCATGGGACGGAAATGACTTTTGCATTGACAACCTGCGAGTAAGATCACAATTGTAAAGACAGGGCCGAAAAGCAATTATCACTCAACGAAAAACGATAAATTTCGTTGTTTTTGCTATTAATAAATCCAAGCAAAAAGCCCGCCACTCCCGAATTCAAAGAGTAGCGGGCTTTATCACCTCAGATCAAACCGTATCCACCTTCAACGAATGATCATTCAGCATCCCGTTGATAATCGTCGCCGTATCATGCCCCCCGGCAACCACCCCGCCCGCCCCCGGCGTCACCCCGTAATGGCTGGCCAGGTTTACCCCCGCCAGGTCGATGGTCTGGTTCGGCGCAGCGCCGGCCATGCCGCTGACGTCGATGCTGGTGACCAGTGATGCGCCGCTGCCGGTGACTTTGAAGTGCAGGTAGTCATCCAGCGAGGCGGTGCTGCCGTTTTCGCCTTGCAGCAGTTGCGACAGGTCGAGCTTGTCGGTGCCTGGGGTGAAGTCGGTGACGACGTCGTGGCCGCTGTTGCCTTTGAGCCACTGGAAGGTGTCGGCACCGCTGCCGCCGGTGAGGGTGTTGTTGCCCAGCCCGCCGATCAGGAAGTCGTCGCCGCCCCCGCCCTTGAGGATGTCGTCGCCCAAGCCGCCGTTGATGATGTTGCTGTTGTTGTCACCGGTGAGGCTGTCGTTGAAGTTCGAACCGGTGAGGTTTTCGATCCCCGTCAAAGTGTCAGTGCCGGCGCCAAGGGTGTTTTGCGCGGTGAGCAAGCTCAAGTCGACAGTGACCCCGGCCGTGGCGTGGGTATAACTGGCGGTGTCGTTGCTGGTGCCGCCGTCAAGCAGGTCGTTGCCGGCGCCGCTGAACAGCAAGTCATTGCCGGCGCCACCGTGCAGCTCGTTGTTGCCTGAACCGGCGGTGAGCACGTCGTTGCCGTCGCCGGCATTGATGACGTTGTTGCCCGTGCCGGCTATCAACACATCATCGCCCGCCGTGCCGGTGAGGGTGTGGCCTTCCTGATAGCTGATGGTCACGCCGGCGCTGTCGCTGCCGCCATGGTTGTCGTTGGCGGTGTAGGTGCCGTGGTAGTCCGGGGTGATGTCGTGCGCCCCGGCGTAGTTGACGGTCATGGTCAACTTGTAATCTTCCGAGCCCTTGCCGCCACTGCCCGAGCCATTGTCGTCGATGTTGATGAGATGGATCTGGTAGGTGCCATCCGCCGCCGCGGTGATGGTCTGGCCATCAGCGACGGCAATGAACGCGCCGCCGTTGACCGAGTACTCCATGACGATATGACCGGCCGCCAGATTGTGATCCAGGTTGAGGGTTTCACCCTGCTTCAGATTGACGGTGATCCGGTCTTCATCATTGGCGCTGCTGGTGGAGACCTGGCCCAGATAACCACTGACCACCAGCACCGCTGTCATGGTGGCCGCGTTGGCAGCAAAGGCGCTGCGCACATTGGCCAAGGCCTGGTTAGCTGCGAGGTTGCCGCTGTTGGCAAAACTGATGGCGCCGCTGCCGGTGAAGTCCCCACCCTTGGCGACCCAGCCGGTGTTGAAGGTCGTCGGCGAGGCCGTGAGCTGATCGCCGTTGGGATCGGTGTCGTTGGCCACCAGCAAATCACCCGGCACCACTACACTGCCCGACAGCACGTTGGTGATGACGTGATCATCGACCGCCACCGGCGGCGCGTTCGGAAGTACTTTGACCACCAGCGTGGAGCTGGCCAGGTCACCGTCGTTATCGCTGACGGTGAAGCCGATGTTTTCGGTGAGCACCACCCCCGTGGTTTGTTGCGAGGTGTAGGTGTACTCGCCGGTATCGAGGTTCACCACCAGCGTGCCTTTGTGGTCGGTAGCGATGCTCAGGGTGTTGTTGACCGTGTTGAACGTGCCGTGGTTGAGGCCACCGCTGAAGGCCAGCGAACCCTGGTTGCTGTTGCCTTTGGGGTCAAAGGTGTAAGTGGTGCCGTCCACCGTGATGGTTTTGATGAAACCGCCATCGGCGCCGAATGTACCGCCTTCACCCAGCAGCGAGCCAGTAACCGGCGCGCCGACCACGGTGCCCGACAGCACCGAATTGAGTTGGTTGAGGTCGGTCACCACCACGGCGTTGGTGTTGGTGTGGGAACTGCCGTCGTAAGCCAGTGGATCGAGGTTGGCGTTGCTGACACCGCTCCCCAGGCCAATCGCGTAGTTCTTGATGTCATTGGCGTCGAGGAACGCTTTCCAGGCCGCCTCATCCGCGGCACTGATCGTTCCAATGTTGGGCTTGCCGTCGGAGAAGAAGTAACCGACGTTCTGTGCCCCCGTCAGTTTGCCGCTGGTGTCGAACGCGTCTTGCGCCACGGCCACGGCCGCGTCGTAGTTGGTGTTACCGCCCGGCGTCAGGCCGGCGATGATCGACTTGGCCGTGGCCACATCGACCCAGACCGAAGTCTTGTCGGTGGCACCGGTGCTGAAGGTGACGATCTGCACTTTCACATCGCCCAGATCGTCGTACTTGTCGAGCAAGGCGCTGATCGCCTTTTGGGCCAGCTCCAGTCGCGACAGGCCATCCACACGGGAAGCTTCGGCCATGCTGCTGGACACGTCGATCACCAGCAGCAGGTTGGAGTCGATCTCCATGGCCGCCACCGAACGTTCCGACGCCACGGCTTTGGGCACGTCATCGACGATGTTGACCACGATGGTGCTGGTGGTGCTGTTGCCCAGCGCATCGGTGGCTTTGTAGGTGAAGCTTTCGCTCAGGGTGTTCGGTCCGTCGTTGGCGTTCGGCGAAGTTTTCGGCGCCGAGGTCAGGGTGTAGGTGTAGGTGCCGTTGGGATTGAGGAGGATTTGCCCAAAGGTGCCGGTGGCGCTGCCGACCAGCGTGTACGTCACTGCGCCACTGGCGCCGGTGACCGAGCCGACCAACGTGCCGGAAGCGGTTTCGCCGGTGTTGCCGGGCTCACTGCCGGTGACGGTACCCGCCGCCAGGTCCTGGCCGTCCTTGCTCAGATCCAGGGCTTTTTCGTAGACGGTCACGTCGGTATCGCTGACCGCCCTGATGCAACTGTTGCTGACATCGATGGTGATGGTGGTGGTGCTTTGATCGCCATCGGCATCGCGCACGGTGTAGGTGAACGTGTCCGTGGCGCCCGCTGCGCCCACCGAACCCGGATTGCTGTGATAGACCGCATTGCCATGGGCATCAAGGGTCAGGTAACCGTAGGTGCCGTTAATTTGTGAACCGAGGCCGCCAATGGCCGAGGTCGAGGTGTCACTGCCTGCGCGAACGCCGACCACCGCGCCACTGAGTGCAGGGCCGTCAGCGCCGCCGATGTCATTGTCGAGCACGTTGCCACTGACGGTGCCGCCTTCGACCACGCTGGCCGAATCCGCTTTTGCGGTCGGCAGATCATCAACGATGTTGACGTTGATTTGCCCCGACGCCGTGCTGCCATCGCTATCGGTGGCCACCACGTTGATGTTCTCGGTGAGGCTGTTGGCACCGTTGGCGTTCGGGTGGGTTTCGTTATCCACCAGGGTGTAGCTGTAGCTGACAACGCCCGTGGCCGGGTTGTAACCGGTGATGGTCAGGGTGCTGCCCAACGGTGTGACGATCGATTGCGGGAAGCCAGCCGCCACGCCGCCGGTCAACACACTGATGCCGCCCACGGTCAGGGTTTGCAGGCCATCGAGCGCGGTGACCGTAAAGGTGCCGCTCTGGGTCAGGGCTGCCGCGTCTGGATGGGTGCCGTCGCTGAGGTTTTTCTCGTAGACCGTCAGTTCACCACAATCGATATCCAGGCCTTTGATGACGACGGGATCGTTATTGTTGTGGACGTTCAGCACCAGGGTCGCGGTGCTGGTGTCGCCGTCGGAATCAGTGATGGTGTAGGTGAAATTCTCAGTGCCGTTGCCATTGCCGTGCAGCGCTTTGAAGTCGGCATCGCTGGTGTTCAGGGTGTAGGTGTACGTACCGTTGGCGTTCAACACCAGGGTGCCGTAAGTACCGGTAAAGGTGCCGGGAGTCACGGGGCCGGCGTTCGGGCCGGTCGGCACGCGGTCGGCGCCTTGCACGTCGTTGGTCAGCACGTTGCCGTCGAGGGTCAGCAAGGTTTCCGAAGCCGTGTGAGCGTTGCTGTCGTTCACCGCTTTGGGCACGTCATCGACAATGTTCACCACGATGGTGCTGGTGGTGCTGTTGCCCAGCGCATCGGTGGCTTTGTAGGTGAAACTTTCGCTCAGGGTGTTGGCGCCATCATCTGCATGGGGCGTCGTGCTCGGCGGCGTTGTCAGGGTGTAGGTGTACGTGCCGTTGGGGTTGAGCTGGATCTGCCCGTAGGTGCCGGTGGCGCTGCCGACCAGGGTGTAGGTGATCGCGCCAGCGGCGCCGGTGACCGAGCCGACCAACGTGCCGGAAGCGGTTTCGCCGGTGCTGCCAGGCTGGCTGCCGATGGCGGTGCCGGGCGCCAGGTCCTGACCGTCCTGGGTCAGGTCGAGGGCTTTTTCGTAGACGGTCACGTCGGTATCGCTGACCGCCTTGATGCAGCTGTTGCTGACATCGATGGTGATCGTAGTGGTGCTTTCATCGCCATCGGCATCGCGCACGGTGTAGGTGAAAACATCGGTCGCGCCAGGGCCGTTCACGGCGTTCGGGTTGCTGTGATAAACCGCGTTGCCATTGGCATCGAGGGTCAGGTAACCGTAGGTGCCGTTGATCTGTGAACCGAGGCCACCAATGGCCGAAGTCGAGGTGTCGCTGCCGGCACGTACGCCGACCACCGCGCCACTGAGGGCCGGGCCGTCGGCGCCGCCGATGTCGTTGTCCAGCACATTACCCGACACCGTTGCCCCCTCGGCCACCGAGGCGTGATCCGGGTTGGCGGTGGGCAGGTCGTCGACGATGTTGACGTTGATCTGCCCCGACGCGGTGCTGCCATCGCTGTCGGTGGCGACCACGTTGAAATTCTCGGTGAGGCTGTTGGCACCGTTGGCGTTTGGATGGGCTTCGTTGTCCACCAGGGTGTAGGTGTAACTGACCACGCCCGTGCTGGCGTTGTAACCGGTGATGGTCAAGGTGCTGCCCAACGGCGTGACGATCGACTGCGGAAAGCCCGCGGCCACGCCGCCGGTGACCACGTTGATCCCGCCCACGGTCAGCGTTTGCAGACCATCGAGGGCGGTCACCGTAAAGGTGCCGCTCTGGGTCAGTGCCGGTGCGTTGGGGCTGGTGCCGTCACCGAGGTTTTTCTCGTAGACGGTCAGTTCGCCGCCATTGGTATCCAGACCGCCGATGGTCACCGGATCATCGTTGTTGTGGATGTTCAGCACCAGGGTCGCGGTGCTGGTGTCGCCATCGGAATCGGTAATGGTGTAGACGAAGTTTTCCGTGCCGCTGCCATTGCCGTGCAGCGCTTTGAAATCGGCGTCGCTGGTGTTCAGGGTGTAGGTGTACGTGCCGTTGGCGTTGAGCACCAAGGTCCCGTAAGTACCGACGAAGGTGCCGGGGGTGATCGGCCCGGCACTCGGGCCGACAGGTACGCGGTCGGCGCCTTGCACGTCATTGGTCAGCACGTTACCGTCAAGGGTCAGCAAGGTTTCCGAGGCCGTGTGGGTGTTGCTGTCGTCCACGCCTTTGGGCACGTCATCGACGATGTTCACGTCCAGATTGCCATTGGCCGTGGTGCCGTTGTCGTCGACCACGACCACGGCAAATTGCTCGGAAATACTGTTGGCGCCGCTGGCGGCCGGATGCGCTTCGTTATCGGCCAGGGTGTAACTGTAGCTGACCACGCCGGTCGCGCTGTCGTACCCGGTGATGGTCAGCGTGCTGCCCAACGGCGTGACGACCGATTGCGGGAAGCCTGCGCTCACGCCGCCGACCACCACGTTGATGCCGCCGACGCTGAGGGTTTGCACCCCGTCGAGGGCGGTGATGGTGAAGGTGCCGCTTTGGGTCAGCGCGGTGGAATTCGGTGCGCTGCCGTCGCTGAGGTTTTTTTCATAGACGGTCAGCTCGCCGCCTTCAGCATTGAGGCCGCCAATCGTGACCGGGTCATCGTTGTTATGGATGTTCAGCACCAGGTTTGCGGTGCTGGTGTCGCCGTCGGCATCGGTCAGGGTGTAGGTGAAGGTTTCCGTGCCACTGCCGCCACCGTGCAAGGCTTTGAAGTCGGCATCGTTGGTGTTCAGGGTGTAGGTGTACGTGCCGTTGGGATTGAGTACCAGGGTGCCGTAAGTCCCGGTGAACGTGCCGCCGATAATCGGCCCGCTGTCAGGACCGGTGGGAATGCGATCTGCGCCCTGGGAGTCGTTGGGCAGCACGCTGCCGGTCAGGGTCACCAGTGTTTCCGAGGCGGTATGGGCGTTGCTGTCGTCGACGGCCTTGGGCACATCGTCGGTGATGTTGACGTCCAGCGTGCCAGTGGCCGTATCGCCGTTGGAATCACCGGCAACCACCGTGAACTGTTCGCTGAGGTTGTTGATGCCGTCACCGGCCGAATGGGTTTCGTTGCCGTTGAGGGTGTAGCTGTAACTGACCACGCCCGTGGCCGGGTTGTAGCCGGTGACGGTCAGGGTGTTGCCCAATTGCGTGGTGATCGATTGCGGGAAACCGACGACCACACCGCCGCTGATCACGTTGATCCCGCCGATGCTCAGGCTGGTCAGACCATCCGGCGCAGACACGGTGAACGTACTGTTCTGGGTCAATGCACCGGGGTTGCTGGCCGAACCGTCGGCCAGGTTGGCTTCGTTGAGGGTCAACTCACCCCCAACCACTGACAGCCCGGTGAGGGTGACCGGGTTGTTCGGTACCGGCGGAATAACGCCGGTGCCGCCGTCACCTGCACCGTTGTCGCCGTTGTCCGGATCACCGGCCAGACGTTCCAACGGAAATTCGGGAATGCCATTGAAGCCTGCCGTAGGGAACCCGATGGTCGGGTCGACCCGACCACCCACTTCTTCGAGCATCACAAAACTGTGCCCGCCACCCGCCGCACCGGGCGCCCCGGTTGCAGTCGGGCCGGCCGCCGTGGCTTCACCGGTCTGGGTCGGGTCATCCCCCGCCGCGATGGCTTTTTGCAGTTGCTCGACATCCGTCAGTTGCGCCTGAGTCGGCGTCACCGCTTCAGCGGTGTCGACATGGGGCGCCTGATGCGCGAGCAGCTGGGAGGTCATTTGCAGGCTGCTGCCACGCCCGAGCGTCAGTTCCTGGCCATTTTGCAGGTGCACCGCCACCGCGCCTTCGGCCCCGGTGATCAGCTGATCGCCGGCGAACAACCGGTCCCCCTCGACCAAGGCACGCCGGGTGCCGTCGCTTGCTTGCGCGAACACCTGACCAATGACCTTACTGACGATACCGATGAGCGTAGCCATGTGCATTTCCTCCGCTGCCAACCGCTGTCGGCGCCCTGTTTGTGCGAAGAACTGCTCATGGTGTAAGCGGGTTGACTGGCGGATCGTCTGCCGGGAAGCGGTTACTTGAAGTAAGCCGCTGCCCCGGCGACGTTCTCGCCAAGCGTGTCGCTCGAGGACGACGTGCCCGGTTCTGGATAAAACCCTATGCAATCAACGGCATCGGGATCCATTTCCAAACACGACTGCCCTGTGAGCGATGCGTAACAGTCCTGATCCACCTAAGTGACAAAAAACCGTCGCCACCAGACTGTTCCGTTTCCCTCCCCTCCAGCACTTCTCCGCCCTATGTCGCTAAGTGGATGAAACTATCCTCAGGCCCGAAATGAACTCCCTAAAGCTCATAAATCAAGGGCTTTCGCATTGAACAATGTGCTGGATTTTGCAGAGCGCATAAGTTTTTTTTGGCATAGGCGTTATGAAAAACAGTTCTTAGGTTCTCTCTAGAATGTTCTTAGCTCTGTTGTTACAAGCATGAAACGGTTTTACCTATAAAAGTCGTCAAATAATTGGCGACTGATAAGCACCATCAGGACTTCAGGGAGATGTATCCATGCGCGCCTTAACCCCTCTTTGCAGCGCAATTCTGTTGGCTATGGCCTTCACGTCCCACGCCCAAGCCATGTCATTGACCGAAGCGATCCAGAGCACCATTGCGACCCACCCGGAGCTGGCGTCGCGAGTGGACAGTCGCCTTTCGGCCGATGAAGACGTGAAAGTCGCCAAAGGGGGCTTTTATCCATCGGTTGATCTGAATGCCGCCTACGGGCGCGGGTACAGCGATAACACCAACACTCGGGCGTTCGGCAATCACCACACCGAAATCCTCACCTACACCCAATCGGAGCTGCGCCTGCGGCAGATGCTCTTCGATGGTTTCAATACCGCCAACGAAGTCGAACGCACCAAAGGCGTGGTCAACTCCCGGGCCTATTACGCGCAAGGCACCGCTCAGGATCTGGCCTTGCGCACCATCGAGGTCTACCTCGAAGTGCTCAAGCGCCGCGAGCTGGTGACCCTGGCCACCAACAACCTGCAAGCTCACCTGCGGGTCAATGACCAGATCGGCTTGCGGACGCAGCGCGGTATCGGCAGTAACGCCGACGCCGACCAGTCCACCGCGCGCCGGGCACTGGCGCAAAACAACCTCGACACCGCCGAAGTCGATCTCGCCGATGCCGAGTCGAATTTCTACGCCGTGGTCGGGCGCCTGCCCGATGAACTCGAAGCACCGCCGTCGATCCGTGGCGAGCTGCCCACTTCCCTGCCGGAAGCACAGCAGAGCATGGTGGAAAACAACCCGTACCTGAAATCCGCCCAGGCCGACGTGCAATCGGCCGAGAGCCAGTACGAAGTCGCCAAGTCGCCGTTCTACCCACGCTTCGACGCCGAAGCAGCGGTGGGCGCGAACAACAACGTGCAGGGTGAAGAAGGCCACGACAACGAGTGGCGGGTCGGCATCGTGATGAACTACAACCTGTTCCGCGGCGGCAGCGACAAGGCGCGCCTGCAGTCCGATGCGCACAAGATCAATCAGGCGATGGACATCCGCAACAACGCCTTGCGCCAGCTCAACGAGAATATTCACCTGGCCTGGAACGCCATGGTCAACGCGAAGAAACAAACCCCGACCGCCCGCGAATACGCTGACACCAGCCGACGCGTGCGCGTGGCGTATCAGGACCAGTTCGGCCTCGGCCAACGCACCCTGCTCGATTTGCTCGACAGTGAAAACGAGCTCTACAACGCCAACCGCCGCTACACCGAAGTGCGCTACACCGAGGAGTACTCGATGTACCGCGTGCTGGCGAACATGGGCCAATTGTTGAGCAAGCAACGGGTGGTGCTGCCCGCCGATGCGATCGCCCAGACCGAAGTGAAAAGCGAAGCCCGTCTGCCTGAGCTGAGATAGCCCACTGGAGCGATCACTGTGACCAGCTTGCAATCCGCCAACACCGGTATCGATCCACGCCTGAGCTTCGATGACCCGCTTCTGGACGGTCTGCTGATTCTCTGCAAACTTCATGGCGCGACGGTCAGTCGCGCCAGCCTGAGTGCCGGGCTGCCAATGGCACACCAACGCATGAGCCTGGACCTGCTGCCACGTGCGGCGGCCCGGGCCAGTTTGCAGGCGCGCTTGCTGCGCCGGAACCTGGCGGATATTTCCGCGCTCAACCTGCCGGTGATGCTGATCCTCAACAACGGCCGCACCGCGATTCTGCGGCGCTTCGGCGATGACGATCGCTTGCTGATTCTGCCCAGTGAAGCCGATGGCGGTGAGCAATGGGTGAGCCGTGAAGAACTGGCCGAAAACTACAGCGGCCAGGCGTTGTTCGCTCGGCCACGCCATGAACTCGAAGACCTGCGCTCGCCGCTGGTGCCACGCGTGGAAGCGTGGTTCCGCGACACCCTCAAGCTGTCGAAATGGCTGTACAGCGATGCGATCCTGGCCAGTTTCCTGATCAACCTGCTGGGGCTGATGGTGCCCTTGTTCGTCATGCAGACTTACGATCGCGTGGTGCCCAACCAGGCGACGTCAACCTTGTGGGTATTGTCCATCGGCTTGCTGATCGGCACCGGTTTCGAACTGGTGCTGCGCGTGGTACGCGCACACTTGCTGGACACCGCCGGGAAGAAAACCGATGTGATCCTGTCCGCCACGCTGTTCGAACGCATCACCGGCATGGCGATGAAAGCGCGGCCAGCCACCATCGGCGGTTTTGCCCAGAGCATCCATGACTTCCAGGGCCTGCGCGAATTCCTCACCGCCGTGACCCTGACCAGCCTGATCGACCTGCCCTTCGCCGTACTGATGCTGGTGGTGATCGGCCTGCTCGGCGGCTGGCTGGTGGTGATTCCGTTGCTGGCGTTCCCGATCACCATCCTCTTCGCCATGATCATTCAGGTCCGTCTGCGCGACACCGTGCAGAAAAGCCTGAGCCTCGGCGCCGAACGCCAGGCGCTGCTGATCGAAACCCTCGGCGGCCTGGAAACCCTCAAGGCCTGCAGCGCCGAAAGCGAACGCCAGCACACATGGGAAAGCACCCACGGCGCCCTCACCCGCCTCGACAGCCACGCGCGCAACCTCTCGGCGCTGGCCACCAATGGCACGCTGTTCATCCAGCAATTCTCCGGCATGGCGACCATCGTCGCCGGCGTCTACAGCATCATCGCCGGCAACCTCAGCGTCGGTGCGCTGGTGGCGACCTACATGCTCGGCAGCCGCGTACTCGCGCCGCTGGGGCAGATCGCCGGGCTGATCACGCGCTACCAACAAGCGCAATTGACCATGAAAAGCACCGATGCGCTGATGTCCTTGCCGCAAGAACGCGACGCCAAACAACGGCCGCTGGAACGCACGCAACTGCAAGGCGCACTGGACGTCAGCGGCGTGACGTTCCACTACAACGGCCAGAATGCCCCGGCGTTGGCCAACGTCAGTTTCAGTGTGAAACCCGGCGAACGGATCGGCATCATCGGCCGCAGCGGCTCGGGCAAAAGCACCCTGGCGCGGCTGGTAATGGGTTTCTATGCACCGGAAGAAGGTCAACTGCTGCTCGACGGCCTGGACCTGCGGCAACTGGACGTCGCCGACCTGCGCCAGCAAATCGGCTACGTCGCTCACGACCTGCCGCTGCTGGCCGGCAGCCTGCGCGACAACCTGACCCTCGGCGCACGCTACATCAGCGATTCACGGATGCTCGAAGTGGCCGAACTGACCGGCGTCACCGAACTGGCCCGTCAGCATCCGCAAGGTTTCGACCGGCCGGTGGGTGAACGCGGGCAACTGCTGTCTGGCGGTCAACGCCAGGCAGTATTGCTGGCCCGGGCCTTGTTGCTCGACCCGCCGATCATGCTGCTCGACGAACCCACCAGCGCCATGGACAACAGCAGCGAAGACGTTCTTCGGCAAAAACTCCACGGCTGGGTCCAGGGCAAAACCTTGCTGCTGGTCACCCACCGCACCTCGATGCTCAGCCTGGTGGATCGGCTGGTGGTGCTGGACAACGGGCGGATCGTCGCCGACGGTCCGAAAGAAGCGGTCATCGATGCACTGCGCAAGGGCCGTGTCGGCTCTGCGGCTGTCTAGGAGCTAGCCATGGCCCGTTCATCCTCCGACACATCCAAGGACAGGGGTTACTTCGGCAGTTTCAGCAAAAGCGCCGAAAACGAGTTCATGCCGGAAACCGCCGGCGCCTCGTTGCAGGATTCGCCGCGTTGGTCGCGAATCACCGTGTGGCTGGCCGCCGGGCTGATTATCAGCGCAGTGGTCTGGGCCAAGTTTGCGGTGCTGCAAGAAGTCACCATGGGCGAAGGCAAGGCGATTCCGTCGAGCAAGGTCCAGGTGATCCAGAACCTGGAGGGCGGCATCGTCACCGAGATCTTCGTTCGCGAAGGGCAAATGGTGAACAAGGGCGATACGCTGCTGCGCCTGGACGACACGCGGTTCCTGTCGAACAAGGGCGAAAGCGAGGCCGATCGTTATGCGCTGACGGCGCAGGTGGAACGTCTGTCAGCCGAGGCGGAAGGCCGGCCGTTCAAGTTGTCGCCGGAAGTGATCGCCAAGGCGCCACAAGTGGCTGAAGACGAACGCTCGCTGTACGAACAGCGCCAGCGTCGACTGGCCAGTGAGCAGCGCACCTTGAGCGAACAACTTCGGCAAAAAACCCAGGAACTGGCGGAATTCCGCTCTAAACAGGGCCAATACAGTTCCAGCCTGGGGCTGTTGCAGCAAGAGATGAACATGTCGGCGCCGCTGGTGGGCACCGGGGCGGTTTCGCCGGTTGAAATCCTTCGGCTCAAACGCAGCGCGGTGGAAATTCGCGGCTCGCTGAACGCCACGACCCTGGCGATTCCCCGCGCCGAATCGGCGATTAACGAGATCAAAAGCAAGATCGACGAGTCGGAACAATCCTTCCGCTCGGACGCGGCGAAAGAGCTCAACGAGAAACGCACCGACCTGTCGAAAATCACAGCGTCGAGCATCGCCATCGACGACCGCGTGACCCGCACCACGGTGGTCTCGCCGGTGCACGGGATTATCAAGGTGCTGAAGGTCAACACCATCGGCGGCGTGGTCCAGCCGGGCAGCGACATGGTGGAAATCGTACCGCTGGAAGATAACCTGCTGATCGAGGCCAAGGTCCGGCCACAGGACGTGGCGTTCCTGCATCCCGGGCAGAAGGCGATGGTCAAGTTCAGCGCTTACGACTACACGATTTATGGCGGGTTGAGTGCCAAGCTTGAGCTTATTGGCGCGGACACGATTACCGATGACAAGGGCAACAGCTTTTATCTGATTCAGGTGAGGACTGATAAAAATCACTTGGGCGGGGATGTGAAACCGTTGCTGATTATTCCGGGGATGGTGGCGACGGTGGATATCATTACTGGGGAAAAGAGTGTGTTGGATTATTTGCTGAAACCAGTGCTTAAAGCCCGGACGGAGGCGATGCGCGAAAGGTAGTCATTTTGCTGAGGCTGCGGTGATTGATCCGCCGCCTTCGCGAGCAAGCCCGCTCCCACATTCGACTGCGTTCTGCCAGGAAGAAATACGATCAAATGTGGGAGCGGGCTTGCTCGCGAAGAGGCCCTCATAGGCGACAACTATTTCGGCCCATGATTACGCAGAAAGGTCTCCTCCCCCATCGCCGCAATCTGCCCCTCGATCAACGCCTCGAACGGCTTTAACAACGGCTCGAAAGAAGTCGGCGCCTCTAGAGTCTGCAACGCCTGCACAATCGCCTCCACCGTCGACAACGCCCCAGGCCCCGGTGCCTTGCGCAATCGATACCGCGACACGCCGCCATCAACCAAGGTCACTCTCGGCAACGCCGCCAATAGCGGATTAAGGTGCAGCATCTTGCGCGCCTTGCGCCAGGTGCCGTCCGGGACCACCAGTAACAGCGGTTCGTCGGCTTCGCTGTATGCCTGCATCGGCTGCGCATCTTCAGCGGGAAACAACAAGCGCGCCCTATAACCCGGTTGATTCAACAACCCCGGCAAATCCTCAAACACCTCGCCGACAATCAACTCGGCATTCTTCAGACCCAACACCGCCAACCGCGCAGTGTTCAGCGCATGGTTCACTTCGCTCGGATGCTGCAACAGCAACACCCGGGTGCGGCTGTCGAGGCTCGGGATCAGCGGGCACAGGCAATGCGTTTGTGGGCGCAGGCAACGGGAACACTGGAGTCTGGACATCGATCACGCCTGATTCAGTTGTGCTTTAAGTAAATCGCGGAAGGTCTGGATCAGCGGTTCGCGGCTGCGGCCACGGCGCACGATCATCGAGAACGGTGCCTGATAACCGAATGTCGCCGGCAGCAAAACCCGTAAGTCGCCCTTGTCCGCCCAGGCTTGAGCGTAGTGCTCCGGGAGGTAACCGATGTAGGCGCCGGACAGCACCAGAATCAGCTGCGCCTCCATACTTTCCACGGTCGCCGCGCTGTGTTTGAAGCCGTGTCGGGCCAGTTCGGCCTGGCTCCAGTAACCGCGACCGACCATGCGTTGCTGCGTGATGACTTGCTCGGGAATGCGCCGCTCGGTGAACAGCGGATGCCGGCTGCTGCAATACAACCAGTGTTGTTCGCGGTACAGCGGCATGTAGACCAACCCGCTCATGCGCGTGGAGAACGCGCCGATGGCCAGGTCGAGACGATTGTCCTGCACGCCGAGTTGCAGTTCGTACGGGCTCATCACCGACAAGTGCAAATGCACCGCCGGGTGCTCCTGGCTGTAGGCGCCGATGGCTTCGGCAAACGGCAAGGCCTTGTCGCTGACGGTGGAGTCGATCACCCCGAGGTTTAGCGTACCGCGCAATTCGCCCTTGAGCGCGGCGGCGTACTGCTCGAAGCCTTCGAGCTCGCCGAGCAGGCGCAGGGTTTCCTGATGGAACAGCTCGCCTTTGCTGGTCAGGCTGAAACCACCGCGACCGCGATGGCAAAGCACCAGGCCCAGCGCCGCTTCGAGCTGGCTCATGTAGGTGCTGATGGCCGAGGTCGAGAGGTTGAGCTCTTGCTGCGCGTTGGCAAACCCCTGATGGCGGACCACGCTGACGAAGATGCGCAAGAGTTTCAGGTCGGGTAAAGCGTTGGCCATGGGGGGCTCCGAACATCAGCGAAATCATTTCCTGAGCGCAACCCTTTGTAGGAGCTGTCGAGTGAAACGAGGCTGCGATCTTTTGATTTTGATTGTTCAAGGTCAAAAGATCGCAGCCTCGTTTCACTCGACAGCTTCTACGAGGGCCATCGTCTCCGGCTGAAGTCTATCGCCGTCGTCGCCATTAGTTTAGAAAAATATGAACTAAGTATTTGCCCGTAGCGATTCTTCCCGGCCACTACATTTCGCAGAATCGGCCCACAGCGGTACCCGTGTCTCCCCGACCGGCGTCACCGACATAAATAAAACAACGACGATGAGGCCTTACCCGTGGACAAGATTCTTCACCAACCACTGGGCGGCAATGAAATGCCGCGCTTCGGCGGCATCGCCACCATGATGCGACTCCCCCACGTGCCCACCGCTGCCGGCCTGGATGCGGCTTTTGTCGGCGTCCCGCTGGACATCGGCACCTCGCTGCGCCCTGGCACCCGTTTCGGGCCTCGCGAAATCCGCGCTGAATCGGTGATGATTCGCCCCTACAACATGGCGACCGGTGCTGCACCGTTCGACTCGCTGTCGGTTGCCGACATCGGTGACGTGGCGATCAACACCTTCAACCTGCTGGACGCCGTACGGATCATCGAAGAATCCTACGACAACATCCTCGAACACGATGTGATCCCCCTGACCCTGGGCGGCGACCACACCATCACCCTGCCGATTCTGCGTGCCATCCACAAGAAACATGGCAAGGTTGGCCTGGTGCACATCGACGCTCACGCTGACGTGAACGATCACATGTTCGGCGAGAAAATCGCCCACGGCACCACCTTCCGTCGTGCTGTCGAAGAAGGCCTGCTGGACCCGGACCGCGTTGTGCAAATCGGTCTGCGCGCCCAGGGCTACACCGCTGACGACTTCAACTGGAGCCGCAACCAGGGCTTCCGTGTGGTTCAGGCCGAAGAGTGCTGGCACAAATCCCTGGCCCCGTTGATGGCCGAAGTTCGCGAGAAAGTCGGCGGCGGTCCGGTGTACCTGAGTTTCGACATCGACGGCATCGACCCCGCGTGGGCGCCAGGTACCGGCACCCCGGAAATCGGTGGTCTGACGACCATTCAGGCGATTGAAATCGTTCGCGGCTGCCAAGGCCTCGACCTGGTCGGTTGCGATCTGGTAGAAGTCTCGCCCGCTTATGACACCACCGGCAACACCTCGCTGCTGGCCGCCAACCTGCTGTACGAAATGCTCTGCGTACTGCCTGGCGTTGTCCACCGCTGAGGATGGGTCATGACCGAACATGATCAGGTTTTGAACGCGGCGGCCGATCTGGTCTCCGCCTTCGCCCGTAACGATCGCGAAGCCTACTTCGGCGCGTTCAGCGCCGATGCCAGCTTCGTCTTCTACACCCTCGAACAGCCTCTGCTGTCGCGCGATGCCTATCAGGCGTTGTGGGACACCTGGCGTTCCGAGGACGGCTTCGAGGTGCTTTCGTGCACCTCGAGCAACGCCTTCGTCAGCCTGCAGGGTGACGTGGCGATTTTCATTCATGACGTGGCCACCGAGCTGCGCATGCAAGGGGAGCAACACTTCAGCCAGGAGCGCGAGACGATTGTTTTCAAGAAACAAGCGTCTGGCCAAGAACAACAAGGCCTATGGCTGGCCTGCCACGAACACTTGTCCGCCTTGCCGGAAGGGCTGCCAACCCCTTAGCCAAACAGGTGACGCTCACGCACGATGAGCGCGCCTTTATGATCGGAGCTGATCATGAATAACAACAACAAAGACCAAAGCCTTACGCAAATCGAAACCTACGGGGTCGAACAGATCCCGGACAGCGAACGCACCGCAGGCCCGACGGATTTGTTCCGGATGATCTTCGGCGGTTCCAACACCTTTGCCACCGCCGTGCTCGGCAGCTTCCCGGTCCTGTTCGGCCTGTCTTTTCAGGCCGGCGTCTGCGCCATTGTGCTGGGCGTGTTGCTGGGCTCGCTGATCCTCGCGCCGATGGGCCTGTTCGGTCCGATCAACGGCACCAACAACGCCGTGTCTTCCGGTGCGCACTTTGGCGTGCACGGGCGGATCGTCGGTTCGTTCCTGTCGCTACTGACCGCCATCGCCTTCTTCTCGCTCTCGGTGTGGAGTTCGGGTGATGCGCTGATCGGCGGTGCGAAACGCCTGATCGGTCTGCCGGAAACCGACCTGACCCTGGGCCTGGCCTACGGTCTGTTCGCGATCCTGGTGCTGACCGTGTGCATTTATGGCTTCCGCTTCCTGCTGTGGGTCAACAAGATCGCGGTGTGGAGTGCCAGCCTGCTGTTCCTGCTGGGCATCTTCGCCTTCGCCGGTCCTTTCGATGTGAACTACGCCGGCACTGTGAGCATGGGGCAACCGGGTTTCTGGGCCGCCTTTATCGGTGCTGCGCTGGTGGCCATGAGCAACCCGATTTCCTTCGGTGCGTTCCTTGGTGACTGGTCGCGCTACATCCCCCGCGAAACGCCAAAAGGCCGGATCATGGCGGCCGTGGTGATCTCGCAGGTCGCGACCTTTATCCCATTCCTGTTCGGCCTCGCCACCGCCACTATCGTAGCGATCAAGGCGCCGGACTACATCGCCGCCAACAACTACGTCGGCGGCCTGCTGGCTGTCTCGCCGAGCTGGTTCTTCCTGCCGGTGTGCCTGATTGCAGTGATCGGCGGCATGTCCACCGGCACCACCTCGCTGTATGGCACCGGGCTGGACATGTCCAGCGTGTTCCCTCGCGTGCTGTCGCGGGTCAAGGCGACGCTGCTGATCGGTGTGATGTCGATTGCGTTCATCTTCATCGGACGCTTCGCCGCGAACCTGGTGCAGAGCGTGTCGACTTTCGCCGTGCTGATCATCACCTGCACCACCCCGTGGATGGTGATCATGATCATCGGCCTGGTTGTGCGTCGCGGTTTCTACTGCCCGGATGACCTGCAAGTCTTCACCCGTGGCGAGAAAGGCGGTCGTTACTGGTTCACGCACGGCTGGAACTGGCGTGGTCTGGGTGCCTGGATCCCGAGTGCACTGGTGGGTCTGTGCTTTGTGAACCTGCCGGGGCAGTTTGTCGGTGTGCTGGGCGATCTGGCTGGCGGCATCGATGTCAGCCTGCCGGTCACCCTGGGTCTGGCCTCGCTGGTGTACCTGACGCTGCTGAGCCTGTTCCCGGAATCGCGGGAAGTGTTTGGCCCAAACGATGCACGCAGCAAGGGCACGGATTCGCTCGCTAAACCGTCGGTGCGACAAGTCGCCTGATTAAACGCATTACCTGTGATCAACACATGACCTGTAGGAGCGAGGCTCGCCCGCGAAGAACGATGACGCGGTCTGCCTGACAGACCGAGGCGTCCCCTTCGCGGGCAAGTCGGATCGCCGCACCGCTTGCTCCTACAGGGATTGAGAGACCACAGGGATTGATTTCAGCCTCACCATAAAAAAGACAATCGGAGACACGCCATCATGGCATTGGATTTATTCGTCGTACTCATCTACGCCGCCGCGATGCTGATACTCGGCTACTACGGCATGCGCAAAGCCAAGACCAACGAAGACTTTTTGGTCGCCGGTCGTAACCTCGGTCCAAGCCTGTACATGGGCACCATGGCCGCCACCGTTCTGGGTGGTGCTTCCACCGTCGGCACCGTGCGTCTGGGTTACGTCCACGGCATCTCCGGTTTCTGGCTGTGTGCCGCACTGGGTTGCGGGATCGTGGCGCTGAACCTGTTCCTCGCCAAACCGCTGCTGAAACTGAAGATCTACACCGTTACCCAAGTGTTGGAGAAACGCTACAACCCGATGGCCCGCTCGGCGAGCGCGGTGATCATGCTGGCGTATGCGCTGATGATCGGCGTGGTCTCGATCCTGGCAATCGGCACCGTGCTGCAAGTGCTGTTCGACCTGCCGTTCTGGCTGTCGGTATTGGTCGGCGGTGGTGTGGTGGTGATTTACTCGGCGATCGGCGGCATGTGGTCCCTGACCCTGACCGACATCGTCCAGTTCATCATCAAGACCGTGGGCCTGATGTTCATCCTGTTGCCAATCTGCCTGTACCGCGTCGGTGGTTGGGATGAGTTGGTGTTGAAACTGCCGGCAACCGCCTTCAGCTTCACCACGATTGGCTGGGACACCATCATCACCTACTTCATGATCTACTTCTTCGGGATCCTGATCGGCCAGGATATCTGGCAGCGTGTGTTCACCGTCAAGAGCGCCAAAGTGGCTCAGGTCGCCGGTACGGCTGCCGGTATCTACTGCATCGTTTACGGACTGGCCTGCGCCCTGATCGGCATGGCCGCTCATGTGCTGATCCCGGACCTGGACAACGTCAACAACGCGTTCGCCGCCATCGTCAAATTGTCCCTGCCGGACGGTATTCGTGGCCTGGTAATCGCGGCCGCACTGGCGGCCATGATGTCCACCGCCAGCGCCGGCCTGCTCGCCGCCGCCACCACCCTGACCGAAGACCTGCTGCCGAAACTGCGCGGCGGTAAGCAGTCGAGCCTGGGTATCAACCGCCTGTTCACCCTGCTGACCGGCATCGCCGTGCTGGGTATCGCGCTGGTGGTGAACGACGTGATCAGTGCCTTGACCCTGGCCTACAACCTGTTGGTGGGCGGCATGCTGATCCCGCTGATCGGTGCCATCTTCTGGAAACGCGCAACCACCGCCGGCGCTATCGCCAGCATGGGCATGGGCTTTGCCACCGCGCTGCTGTTCATGATCAAGGACGGTATGGACGCCAACACCCCGATCTACTACAGCCTCGCCGTAGGCCTCGTGAGCTTCGTGGTGGTCAGCTTGCTGTCCCCTCGCCCGGCAACCGTGGCCAGCGCCGCCTAAGCTGAACATAACGACTTGATGCTTTCTTCGACGGGTGTGGCGTCGGTTGCCACACCCGTTTTTTTTCGCCTGGAGAAAACCTTGGATGAAGATTGTTTCTCGCGACCAGTGGTTCGAGGTCAAACAGCTTAGCGACGGCATCCGCCTGATTCACGAGCCGTACATCCGGCCCTTTTATCGCTGCAACCTCTGGCACATCCAGGGTCGCGACAAGGACCTGCTGCTGGACAGCGGTTCCGGGCTGGTGAGCCTGCGCGAGCAACTGCCGTGGATCACCGAGCGGCCGCTGGTGGCGGTGGCGAGTCATTGCCATTTCGATCACATCGCCGGGCATCACGAATTTCCCGAACGCCTGGTGCACCCGGCCGAAGCGCAGATCCTGGCCGCCCCGGACGGTGAAAACACCTTGAGCACGGCGTTCGTCGGCGACGATATGTTCGAGGCGCACCCCGATTGCCCGTTGTGCTACGCCGAGTATCGGGTCAAGGCCGCGCCTGCTACGGGTTTGATTGAAGAAGGTGACGTGCTGGACCTGGGTGACCGGGTGCTGCAAGTGCTGCACACACCGGGGCATTCGCCGGGTGGCATCAGCTTGTACGAAGCCGCCACCGAGACGCTGTTCAGCGGCGACATCATCTACGACGGGCCACTGATCGAAGACGCCTACCACTCCAACCTCGACAATTACGCCCGCAGCCTGCAACGCTTGCACGCGCTGCCGATCCGCACGGTGCATGGCGGGCATTTCGGGAGTTTCTCCGGGGAACATTTGCGCACGATGATTGACGAGTGGCAGCGCCTGCACGGCTGAAGCCTGCTGTACTCAGAAGCAGGGAAAACAACAAAAACGCCCTCGAAGAACCGCCATGAAAAAAGCCGCCGTGCGTGCCGCCGTGCATCGCTTGATCAGCCGCCTGCTGGAGGGTCGGGATGACTTCGACGACAACGCCAGCCTGGCGCAGTTGGGATTGGATAAAAAAGACATTGAAGAACTGATCTTCCATCTGGAGGATGAGCTGGGGTTGACCGCGTTTACGGCCGAAGAAGACCAGATGCTCAAGACGGCGAGAACGGCGAATGACTTGAGCCGGTTTTTGCTGGAGATTGGGCGGCATTGAGTTTGCCTGTACCGCTGCAATTCCCTGTAGCAGCTGTCGAGCCCGCGAGGCTGCGTTCGGCGGCGGAGCTGCCGTAAAATCAGCCGACGCGGTGTGTCAGGAATAACTCGCGCTCAGGCTTTGCGACGGCTGCGCCGCCGAACGCAGCCTCGCACGCTCGGCAGCTGCTACATCTGCTACAGCTGCTCCATCGGCCGCGTCGCGGTTACCGGCGGCGCTGCTGGCGTCGGCGTTGTTCGTCGTCAGTGCGAATAGGCACAGGTTGCAGAGGCGGTTCGATCAAACCGAGTGCGACACCCAGGTCGTGCAGCCAGTTTTGGATTTTCTCTTTCATGGTGCCCCCTTCAGGGTAGTGCCGAGCGACCGGAATTCTGTAGTCGCTTCGCACTGATAATAGTCGGAAGTCCTACGCATTGCTCGGCAAAAGTCGCAATGATCTGTTACTGAATTGATCAAAATACCTGACCGTTAGTTCAAGCCGCCCTATCAGGCCTGGCCAAGCGCTTTGCGCAAACGGCGGCGCACCCACTGCTCAGCGCTGACAAAGGTGATGCCGAGCAACACCAATACCGCCCCGATCACAAAATTTGTGCTCAGCTTTTCGCCCAGCAGCACCACGCCAAACGTGACGCCGAACAGCGGCGTCATGAACGAGAACACCGCCAGGTTCGCCGCCAGATAGCGGCGCAGCAGCCAGAACCACGTCAGGTAACTGAAGAACGACACCACCAAGCCCTGAAACAGCACACTGGCCACCGCGACGGTGGTCAGGCTGACATGGCTGACCTGACCACTGACGATCGCGATCAACAGCAGGCCGACGAAGCCGATGATCAATTGATAGAACAAAGTCAGGGTCACCGGCGCTTCCGACAGGCGCGAAGCGCGCACCACCACCGTGGTCGCGCCCCAGGATGCGCCGGCCAGCACGCCCAGCGCATCGCCCATCAACATGCGGTGATCGAGGTTGTCCCACGACACGCCCCCGGCAAACGCGATGGCGATCCCAACGAAAGCGAGGAAAATGCCCAGCCACTGGACGGGCCGTAAACGTTCGCTGGGCAACAGCCAATGAACGCCCAATGCGGTAAAGATTGGTGCGGTGTAGAGGAACACCGACATGTGCGCCGCCGTGGTCAGTTGCAGGCCTTCGGAAATAAAGAAGAACTCCAGGCCGAACAGTGCACCGGCCAGCAAACCGCCGCGCCACGTACTTGAGACTTGATCCCTACCACCCTTCCAGCAGATCAGCAATCCTACAAGCAACGCGGAAATGCCTGACCGCCCGGCAGCCTGCATGACCGGGGCGATGTCTGGCGCCGCCCACTTGATCATCACCTGCTGTACACCCCAGATCAGGCACAACCCGATCATCACTTGCAAGGCAAACCCATCGGCGCTACGCCGGGCGGCGCTCACCGGACAACCTCGACAACACAATCCATGGCAGTGACTCGACAGTAAAAAGCAAAGCCCCGGCCTGTTTGTTGAACAAACGGCGCCGGGGCGAAAAAATCATGCTGTCGATTATTAACCACTTGGCCAGAAAAAAGAGCCCGAGGGAGACCTTTAAATCGCCATCAGCGTCATCCGGCCGTGGCCGGTGAGCGGTCAGCTCAGCTCAATGCGGTCGGCATGAATGACGATCTGGCCGTTCTTGTACAGCGCACCGATCGCCTTCTTGAAGTTGCCCTTGCTGACACCGAACATACTGCTGATCAGCGTCGGGTCGCTCTTGTCGCTGACCGGCAGCGTGCCGTTGTTGTCGCGCAACTTGGCGAGGATCTTTGAGTTGAGGCTGGTGGCGGCTTCTTCACCGACCGGTTGCAGGCTCAGGCTGATCTTGCCGTCGGCACGGACTTCTTTGATAAAGCCCTTCTCTTCTTTACCAGCGCGCATGAACTTGAAGATTTCGTTCTTGTGGATCAAGCCCCAGTGCTTGTTGTTGATGATCGCCTTGAAGCCCATGTCGGTAGCTTCGGCCACCAGCAAATCAACTTCCTGGCCAGGGGTGTAGTTGGCCGGGGTCTTGTCCAGGTAACGGTCCAGGCGCGCTGTCGCGGTAATGCGGCGGGTGTGCTTGTCGAGGTAGACGTGCACCACCACGTACTCGCCAGCGGTCATCTGGCGTTTTTCTTCGGAGTACGGCAGCAACAGATCCTTCGGCAGACCCCAATCCAGGAACACGCCGATGCTGTTGACTTCAACGACTTTCAAACTGGCGAATTCACCGACCTGAACTTTCGGCTTTTCGGTAGTTGCGATGAGTTTGTCATCGCTGTCCAGATAAACAAAAACGTTGAGCCAATCTTCATCTTCGCTGGGAATATCTTTGGGAATATAACGATTAGGCAGGAGGATTTCGCCGTCCGCGCCACCGTCCAGATATAAACCGAAGTTAGTGTGTTTAACCACTTGCAAACTGTTGTAGCGCCCGACTAAAGCCATTTCCAATACCCTCATTGCGTGGGCGGCATTCTACCCGGTTTTGCCGGCGGTGTTTGGTGGCCAGCCCGGTGGCGCGGGAAAATCCGCTGAAGGCCTTAATTTTCCTGGATTTTCTCCTTGGGCTCGCGGCCACTCGTCAGACCGATCCGGCTCCCCTGGCACGACCTCGGCGAGCTGCTTATGCTTTTTCCTGGCAGGTGTTCTTATTTAAAACAGCAGCTTAGCCAGATAACTCGAACAATTAGAGGTGATTAATCAAGTGCGGCGCACGCTATTTCAGGGAGATATTTGCCAAGCAATTGTCAAGTATTTCCTGTACGATGCCTGGCCAAGTTAATTTTCTACAGGTTAATGGCCGCCATGCGTGTAAAAGCATCCAACAGCAAAGCAAAGCCAGCTCCAGCCGTTGAAACCAGCGAATCGATCAACAACCAGATTGCTGCGTTCCTCAAGTCCGGTGGCGAGATCCAGCAAATTGCCAAAGGCGTCAGCGGCCAGACATTCGGCCCGTCCAAGCAGATCACGCTAGGCAAGAAGTAACGCTTTACCAGATCCCCCGCGTTACCTGGTCCATAAGCGCTTTGAGCTTCGAAGCGCTTGGGCTGGAACCCTCCCGTAATACCCCGCCAAACACATCAATATTTCAAAAATCGACGAACGGCCCTCGATGCCGAGCATTCGCCGGTATGCTTGCACACGTCTAGATCAAGCGTTTTGGCAGGTTTCGCAACCTGCGCCTCGCTGTCAATGGAGTGACGCATGCTCAAATCCTCTCTTGTATTGCTCGTTGCCCTGCTGTCGTGTTCGATCGCCAACGCGCAAATCTTCCAGCGTGAACTGGGCGACTTCGATCTCAAACTCGGCACCACGCCCAGCCGCAGCATGGCCCAAGGGCTGGTCAAACCCTCCAGCACCGGCTCGTTCCACGGTGGCCTCGACCTGAGCCATGAAAGCGGCTTCTACGTGGGCCAGTGGGCACCGAGCATGGGGCTGACGCCAGGGGCCAACCTTGAAGTCGACTCCTACATGGGCTTTAAACAGCCTTTCGACAATACCCTCGGCTACGAAGTCGGCATGATCCGTTACAGCTACCCGAAGGTGGAGACCCTCGACAGCCAGGAGCTTTTCGGTGGCCTGACCTTTCTGGGCAGCCGTTTCGGCGCCGCGTTCAGTAACGACCCCGACAAACAGAACAGCACCGTGTTCGCCGACCTCGGTGGCAATCAGCCGTTCGGCATCGGGATCAGCATGAAATACACCACACATCAGCTCAATACGCCGGTGTCCGTCGATGGCGGCTATGTCGGCAGTTTCACCGATTGGTCGGTGCAATTTTCCCGTCCGTTCATGGGCGTCGACCTGGACCTGATCTACAGTGGTTCCAGCCTCAGCGGCAGCGACTGTTCCGCCTATTCCGGGCACAACAGCCAGTGCGACGGGCTGGTAACCCTCAAGGCCGAACGCGCCTTTTATTGATCGGCTGAACTGCCGGGATCATTGTGCGTTCACATGAGAACCTACGCTTTCGCAAGGACTCGCCCATGTCGCGCTGGTTGAAATGTCTCGCCGTCATCCTCTCCCTCAGTCTTGCGCTCGGCGCGTGCAGCCGCGTGGGCCTGGCTTATCGCAACCTCGACGTGATCATCCCGTGGACGCTCAGCGATTACCTGGACATGAACGGCGAGCAGAAAGGCTGGTTCAATGAGCGTCTCAAGGAGCACCTGAGCTGGCACTGCACCACGCAACTGCCGGGCTACCTCGACTGGCTGGACCGCTTGCAGGTGATGGTGGAAACCAATCAGGTCACCGACGCGGCCCTGCAAACCCGCACTCAGGAAGCCAAAGCCGCCATCGCCCAGACTGCGCGGGAAATCACCCCATCGGCGATCGAGTTGCTGCAGGGCCTGGATGACAAGCAAGTGGCGGAGATGAATGACGCCTTCGCCAAGGACCAGCGCAAACGCCAGGAGGACTACGTCAAACCGTCGCTTGATCAGCAGATCAAGCAGCGCGGTGAGCGTATGGAAAAGCGCCTGGCCGACTGGCTGGGCCCGCTCAGCGCCACCCAGCGACTCCGAATTGCGGCGTGGTCGAGCGCCTTGGGCGACCAGAATACCCAATGGATTGCCAACCGCGCCCATTGGCAAAAGCAGTTCAGTGCAGCGGTTGCCCAGCGCCATAGTCCAGAGTTCCCACAGCGAATCGAGACGCTTCTGGTCAATCGCGAGAGTTTGTGGACGTCCGCTTACCGACAGGCCTACGCCAATACCGAAGCCCAGGCGCGGGGATTGTTTGTGGATTTGATGGCCGAGAGCACACCGGAACAACGTCAGCGGCTGCTGAAAAAAATCGAAGGCGTGCGCAAGGATTTCAACGATTTGAAGTGTTTGAAAGCGGCCAAGCAAGTTTAATCAGGCAACAACAATCCAATGTGGGAGCGGGCTTGCTCGCGAAAGCGGTTCAACATTCAACATTTATGTCGACTGTTACGCCGCTTTCGCGAGCAAGCCCGCTCCCACATTGAACATGTGCGTTTCAGGCAATCTGCGCCTTCGACGCCACCTGATCAAACGTCACTTCATCCAGCGCATCCTCCTGCTCATCCAGTACCTGCCGCGGATGGTCATTACCCGGAATGCTGCTGTCGATCAGGCTCAATAAGCTCGAGCCCCGTGGCGTCAAAATGTAGTTCGAACCGGTGCCACCCTGTTCCTCGGGCCGTGGTTCGATATAACCGCGCTCCAGCAGTAATTTTTCGTACTCGCCGGCCACCGCTTTCAGGTGATCCAGGTTTTCAGTCTCCTCGCCTTCCGACGCTTTCTCCGCCGCGTACTGCTCGGCGTAGGGCCGTGGGGTGAAGCTGCTTGCACCGTTCTGCACCTCGTGCAGCAACCGCTCAATCAAATCCCAGTTATAAGTCGTCATCCTGATTCAACCTCCGGTACCCGTGAGAGAGATGGCCTTCATAGGTTGTGACCGACGCCGTGGGCAGCCGTTCAGCTTGGGTTTTGAACAGCACCGACCGGCGGTATGTCGAATTGGGCACATGTCAAACGACTAGGCTGTGTAAGCCACCTCCCCGCACTTTGCAGGAGAATCCCGATGAACATTCAGAATCATCCCGTCGTGTCCCGAGAAGAATGGCTCGCCGCCCGCAAGCAACACCTGGCCCACGAAAAGGCCTTCACCCGGGAACGCGACAAACTCAGCGCCGAACGCCGCGCCTTGCCTTGGGTGAAGATCGATAAGGACTACCGCTTCCAGGGCCCTAACGGTGAACTGAAACTGGCCGATCTGTTCGGCGGTCGCAGCCAATTGGTGATCTACCACTTCATGTTTGCCGATGGCTGGGACGAAGGTTGCCCCGGTTGCTCGTTCCTCTCCGACCACATCGACGGCGCCAACCAGCACCTGGCGCATCATGACGTCGCGGTCGTGGCGGTTTCCCACGCACCGTTTGCCGAATTCCAGGCGTTCAAGCGGCGCATGGGCTGGAAATTCGACTGGGTGTCGTCGGCAGGCTGCGACTTCAACTATGACTTCGGCGTTTCGGCACGCGCAGAAGACGTGGCGGCCGGTACGGCGACCTACAACTATGAAAAAACCGACGGCTCGGAGGAGGAACTGCCTGGCCTCAGCGTGTTTTATCGCAATGAAGCCGGTGAGATTTTCCACACCTATTCCACGTATGCCCGAGGCCTGGACATGTTGGTCGGTGCCTACAACTACCTCGATCTCACGCCCAAGGGCCGTAATGAAGTGGAAATCATGGAATGGGTGCAGCATCACGACCGATATGATGACAAAGCCCCGGCCAGCTGCTGCCATGGTTGATAGGCCGTAGGGACCGGGTCGCGACCTTCGCGAGCAAGCCCGCTCCCACATTTGACCGCATGCTATCCAGCAACTCGGTCAAATGTGGGAGCGGGCTTGCTCGCGAAGGCTGACTAACATCCAACACCGCTTACCCCGTCACTGAACTTTTCCCCTGTCCCAACCCTCAACCGGATAACCCGCCTTAACCGGAACTGAGGCCCACCCTTATGAAAACCCTGCTGAAACTCACCCTCGCCACCACCCTCGCCTGCGCCCTGCCCGTTTGGGCCTGTACGCCCGAGGAAGCCACCGCCAAGCGCGAACAACTGGCCAAGGAAGTGACCAAGCTCACCGAGCAGAATCCGGCGAAGGCCAAGGAGATCAACGCTGAGTTACAGAAGATGGATCTGGGGACGGCCAGTAAGGATTTGCCGGACAAGTGCCAGTTGATTGATCAGCGGTTGAAGGAATTGGGGGTGGCCGAGAAGAAGGCTGAGGGTTAAACACGCAAAGTCAAAAGATCGCAGCCTCGTTGCACTCGACAGCTCCTACAAGGGGATACGCATTCCAACTGTAGGAGCTGTCGAGTAAAACGAGGCTGCGATCTTTTGCCATAAAAAAACCGGACATCAGTCCGGTTTTTTTATGGGATCGCTACAGCGCCTTACTCAGCAGCCGGCGCTTCCGGCTTGCGGCGCTTGAGCGGGGCCATGCCGTCCTTGCTGACCAGCGACAGGGCGTCGGTCTTCGGGCGGTTGGCGATCTTGCGCTTGGTCGGGGCCTTGGCGCCGGTTTTCTTCTTGTCGCCCTTGGCGTCGACCTTTTTCTTCTTCACGCCAACGGCTTTGCCCGAGGCCTTGACCTTTTTCGGTCCGCCGTAAGTGCCTTTGACTTCCTTGATGGTGCGGCGCTCGAAGCTCTGCTTGAGGTAGCGCTCGACGCTCGACATCAGGTTCCAGTCGCCGTGGCAGATCAGCGAGATGGCCAGGCCGTCGTTACCGGCGCGGCCAGTACGACCGATGCGGTGAACGTATTCGTCGCCGCTGCGCGGCATGTCGAAGTTGATCACCAGGTCCAGGCCATCCACGTCCAGGCCGCGAGCCGCGACATCGGTGGCGACCAGGATCTTCACGCCGCCCTGCTTCAGGCGGTCGATGGCCAGTTTGCGGTCTTTCTGGTCCTTGTCACCGTGCAGCACGAACGCTTTGTATTCCTGCGCCACCAGACGGCCGTAGATACGGTCCGCCATGGCCCGGGTGTTGGTGAACACGATGGCCTTCTGATAGGTCTCGTTGGCCAGCAGCCAGTTGACGATCTGTTCTTTGTGCTGGTTGTGGTCAGCGGTGATGATCTGCTGACGGGTGGTCGCGTTCAGGTCGCTGACGTTGTTGAGCTGCAAGTGCTCAGGGTCGTTCAGCACCTTGGCGACCATCTCGCGCAGGCCCGAACCACCGGTGGTGGCGGAGAACAGCATGGTCTGCTGACGGTTGGTGCACTCTGCCACCAGACGCTGCACGTCTTCGGCAAAACCCATGTCGAGCATGCGGTCGGCTTCGTCGAGGACCAGCACTTCGACTTCTTTCAGGTCGAGGTTGCCGGCGTTCAGTTGCTCGATCATCCGGCCCGGCGTACCGATCAGGATGTCCGGCACCTTGCGCAGCATGGCGGCCTGGACCTTGAAGTCTTCACCGCCGGTGATCAGGCCGGACTTGATGAACGTGTACTGAGCGAAGCGCTCGACTTCCTTGATGGTCTGCTGGGCCAGCTCGCGGGTCGGCAGCAGGATCAGGGTCTTGATGCTGACGCGGACTTTCGCAGGGCCGATCAAGCGGTTGAGGATCGGCAAAACGAAGGCTGCGGTTTTGCCGCTACCGGTTTGCGCTGTCACCCGCAGGTCACGCCCTTGGAGCGCCAGCGGAATAGCCGCTGCTTGCACAGGCGTTGGCTCGACAAATTTAAGCTCGGCCACGGCTTTGAGCAGGCGTTCGTGCAGGGCGAATTGGGAAAACACGGGTGCTACCTCGAAGAAATACAAAAAAACAGCTGCATAGGGTAACGGTTTCGAGCGCCAAGGCCGAGTTTCTTTATACAAACGGCGTGAAACAGTGGCTTTTTTGTTGCCTGATTTGTCCCCGAACGTAATACGAAGCGTCTTAAATGCTCTAATCGCCCCGTCGCGTCCTACAGAAGAACCGTTTTTGCCCATGGATATCAAACAGCTCTGGCTCAACGTCCAAGACCTTTGGGGTGCCCTCGATCAGCACCCGCTCCTGCATTCCACCCTCGCGCTGATGGTGTTGCTGGTGATTGCGCTGGTCCTCGGACGAGTGGCGCGCTACCTGATCCTGCACGCCACCAAACTGCTCGGCCGCCAGCCGGCCCTGCACTGGATCAACGACTTTCGGCAGAACAAGGTCTTTCATCGGCTGGCGCAGATGACGCCGTCGCTGGTGATCCAGTTCGGCCTGCACCTGGTGCCGGAACTGAGCAAAAACAGCCTGATCTTTCTCGGCAATGTGGCGCTGGCGTTCACCATTCTGTTTCTGGTGCTGGCTATCAGCGCCTTGCTCAGCGCCCTGCTGGACATCTACGCGCGCACCGAACACGCCCGCACCCGCTCGATCAAAGGCTACGTGCAACTGGCAAAAATGGTCCTGTACGTGTTTGGCGCGATCATCATCGTCGCCACGCTGATCGACCGCTCGCCGCTGTTGCTGTTGTCGGGTCTGGGCGCGATGTCGGCGGTGATTTTGTTGGTCTACAAGGACACGCTGCTGTCGTTCGTCGCCAGCGTGCAGCTGACCAGCAACGACATGCTGAGGGTCGGTGACTGGATCGAGATGCCGCAGGTGGGCGCTGACGGTGATGTGGTCGACATCACGTTGCACACGGTCAAGGTGCAGAATTTTGATAAGACCATTGTGTCGATACCGACCTGGCGCCTGATGTCCGAATCGTTCAAGAACTGGCGCGGCATGCAGCAGTCTGGAGGGCGCCGGATCAAGCGCAGCCTGTTCATCGACGCCAGCGGCGTGCGTTTCGTGCGCGATGACGAAGAATCGAAACTGGCCCAGGTGCACCTGTTGACCGACTACATCAGCCGCAAACAGGCCGAGCTCAAGGCCTGGAACGAAGCCCAGGGCAACGTCGCGGCGATGTCGGCCAACCGTCGACGGATGACCAATATCGGGACGTTTCGCGCCTATGCCCTGGCGTATTTGAAGAGTCACCCGGAGATCCAGCCAAACATGACCTGCATGGTCCGTCAGATGCAGACCACCGCCCAGGGCATTCCGCTGGAAATCTACTGCTTCACCGGCACCACCGTGTGGGCCGATTACGAGCGGATTCAGGGGGATATTTTCGATTACCTGCTGGCGGTGCTGCCGGAGTTTGGCTTGAGCCTTTATCAGCAGCCCAGCGGCGGGGATTTGCGCGCCGGGTTGTTGCCGGCGGTACTGGGCGCGAGCCACATTCCCGAGCCCGAAAAACACATCATGTAGCACCACAAAATCCAATGTGGGAGCTAGCCTGCTAGCGATTGCGGTGTATCAGTCACCTCTATATCGACTGACACTCCGCTATCGCCAGCAGGCTGGCTCCCACAGGGGTTATGCGGTGGCTGGGGATTTACGGATGCCCAGCCGGCTGATCCACACCGCCATCAATATCACCGAACCACCGAGCAACAACCGCCCCAGTTCCTCATGCTGATTCCAGATCAGCAGATTGATCAACAATCCCACCGGCACGTGCAGGTTGTTCATCACCGCCAGCGTCCCGCCATTCACCAGGCACGCGCCCTTGTTCCACCAGTACAAACCCAGCGCCGTCGAGACCAGGCCGAGGAACACCAGCACGCCCCATTGCAGCGGTGCTTCGGGCAGGAAGTTCTGTTTGCCGAACAGCAGAAACGCTGGCAACGCCACCGCCAAGGCGCCGAGGTAGAAGTAGCCGAAGCGCCGGTAATGCGGCAGGTCGCTCGGATGGCGGGCCACCAAGTGTTTATAGAGCACTTGCCCGGCGGCGTAGGTGAAGTTGGCCAGTTGCAGCAGCAGGAAGCCCATGAAGAAATCCGGGTTGATCCGGTCGTAGCGAATCACCGCCGCGCCCATCACCGCCACCAGTGCCGCAACCAGCGCCCAGGGATTGAAGCGCCGGTTCAGCGCATCTTCGATCAGGGTCACGTGCAACGGCGTGAGGATGGTGAACAGCAACACTTCCGGCACCGTCAGCACGCGAAAACTCAGGTACAGGCAAACGTACGTGACACCGAATTGCAATGCGCCGATCAGCAGCATGCCACGCATGAACGCCGGCTCGACCTGACGCCAGCGGGTCAGCGGTATAAACACCAACCCCGCCAGCAGCACCCGCACCAGCACCGCGAAGTAACTGTCGACATGACCGGCCAGGTATTCGCCGATCAGACTGAAGGAAAACGCCTGGATCAGCGTGACAAAAAGTAGATAGCCCATGCTCGCCTCGTTTCGAATGGCGGCGACGATAGCGGGTTTTGCCTGTGATCGCGAGAACACACCGCCCCCTGTAGGAGCCGAGCTTGCTCGCGAAGGCGATGTCACATGCAGCATTGATGTTGGCTGACACACCGCCTTCGCGAGCAAGCTCGGCTCCTACAGGTCCTTGTCCTGTCCAGTAAATCGCAGGCAAAAAAAAGCCCGATCTCGCTAAAGCGTTCAATCGGGCTACAGCACTCAGGAGCAACAAGTGCAAAGGGAGGTCGATGCGCGTACAGGCTTGAAGGGTTGCGCCAGGTCACTTGAACATCCAGCGATTATCTGGCGATTAACGCCTCAAGCGACTTGCGAAAGCTTGGCGTTGGCCTGGTTCAGGCCTTTCTCCTGGAAGTCACCGCCCAGGTTCATGCCTTCGGCGTGAATGAACGTCACGTCGTGGATTCCGATGAAACCCATGACCTGACGCAGGTAGGGTTCCTGGTGATCCGCCGTGCTGCCGGCGTAGATCCCGCCGCGAGCGGTCAGCACGTAGGCACGCTTGCCGCTGAGCAAACCCTGAGGGCCGGTGTCGGTGTACTTGAAGGTCACGCCGGCACGCAGTACGTGGTCGAGCCAGGCTTTCAAGGTGCTCGGGATGGCGAAGTTGTACATCGGCGCGGCCATGACCAGCACATCGGCGGCCAGCAGCTCGTCAGTCAATTGGTTGGAGCGCTCCAGGGAAACCTGTTCAATGTCGTTACGCTGTTCGGCGGGTTTCATCCAGCCGCCCAGCAGGTTGATATCCAGGTGCGGCACCGGGTTGACGGCCAGGTCACGAACGGTGATCTGGTCGGCCGGGTGAGCGGCTTTCCACTGGCTGATGAAGGTCTTGGTCAGTTGACGGGAAACCGAGTCTTGCTGACGGGCGCTGCTTTCGATGATCAGAACGCGTGACATGGGATGTAGGCTCCATCTGAGAATGTTGTAAGTCGATGGAGTGAAGGTTAAACAGAGTCATATCGATGAAAAAGCGCAAATAACTGCTATAACCCATCAATAAATTCGTTTATAAGCGGAGCGTATCCCGTTGGATGGCTCCACTTTCAGTCATATTGGGGTGCAGGTCAGTTTGATCCGCAGCTTGATAATGGAGCGGGTGAACTTGGCGGTGGCATTTTTGTGCTTGCCGGCCGCTACCTCGATATTGCGAGTGCGCGGTGCTTCCGGGCCATTGCTGAAGACTACTTTGCAGCTTGCATCGGTGTCGCCGTAGTTGTTGACCTGAATGGAGCCGATGTCGTTGTCCGTGTCATAGGTGTTGTAGTCGATCTTCATGCCGTTGAGATTCTTCTCCACATCGATCGGATAGGCAAACGCCGTCAGCGGCACTATCGCCAGCAGCACCAAACAACAGAATTTTTTCATTCAGCAGTCTCCAATAGGGACCGCCACTTTAGGACAAGAGGAGCTATACATGAAAGCGCCCCGCGTGACCCTTGATCAATGGCGAACGCTTCAGGCCGTGGTCGACCACGGTGGTTTCGCCCAGGCCGCCGAAGCGCTGCACCGCTCGCAATCATCAGTCAGCTACACCGTGGCGCGCATGCAGGACCAGCTCGGTGTGCCACTGCTGCGCATCGACGGCCGCAAAGCGGTGCTCACCGAAGCCGGCGGCGTGCTGCTGCGCCGCTCGCGGCAACTGGTGAAACAGGCCAGCCAGCTGGAAGACCTGGCCCATCACATGGAACAGGGCTGGGAAGCCGAGGTGCGGCTGGTGGTCGATGCCGCGTACCCGAGCGCCCGCCTCGTCCGCGCGTTGACCGCGTTCATGCCGCAAAGCCGTGGCTGCCGGGTGCGTCTGCGCGAAGAAGTGTTGTCGGGTGTGGAAGAAGTCTTGCTTGAAGGCGTGGCCGACCTGGCCATCAGCGGTTTCAGCATTCCCGGTTATCTGGGCGCGGAATTGAGCGACGTCGAGTTCGTGGCGGTCGCCCACCCCGAACATCCGCTACATCGCCTCAACCGCGAACTGAACTTCCAGGACCTGGAAAGCCAGCTGCAAGTAGTGATCCGCGACTCCGGCCGGCAACAGCCACGGGATGTCGGCTGGCTCGGCGCCGAACAGCGCTGGACGGTGGGCAGCCTGGCCACCGCCGCGACGTTTGTCAGCAGCGGCCTGGGTTTTGCCTGGTTGCCTCGGCACATGATCGAACGGGAAATCAAGGAAGGTACGCTCAAGCTGCTACCGTTGGATCAGGGTGGCAGTCGCAACCCGAGCTTCTACCTGTATTCGAACAAGGAAAAACCGCTCGGCCCGGCCACGCAGATTCTCATCGAACTGCTGCGCACCTTCGACACCGCGCCGCTGGATGCCCCTTTCGCCGCCCCTGAACAAGCCTGACACGGAGTGTATGCATGGCCTATTTCGAACACGAAGGTTGCAACCTGCACTATGAGGAATATGGCCACGGCACACCGTTGCTGCTCGTCCACGGGCTCGGTTCCAGCACCCTGGACTGGGAAAAGCAGATTCCGGCGCTGTCGGCCCACTACCGCGTGATCGTCCCGGACGTGCGTGGCCACGGTCGCTCGGACAAACCCCGCGAGCGTTACAGCATCGCCGGGTTCAGCGCCGACCTGATCGCCCTGATGGAGCATTTGAACCTCGGCCCGACGCATTATGTAGGGCTTTCGATGGGCGGCATGATCGGCTTTCAACTGGCGGTGGATCAGCCGCAACTGCTCAAAAGCCTGTGCATCGTCAACAGCGCGCCCGAGGTCAAACTGCGCAGCCGCGATGACTATTGGCAGTGGTTCAAGCGTTGGAGCCTGACGCGTGTGCTCAGTCTCGGCGCCATCGGCACGGCCCTTGGAGGCAAGTTGTTCCCCAAACCGGAACAGGCGGATTTGCGACAAAAAATGGCCGAGCGCTGGGCAAAAAACGACAAACATGCTTATCTCGCCAGCTTCGATGCAATCGTTGGGTGGGGGGTTCAGGAACGACTTTCGAAGGTCTCCTGTCCAACCCTCATCGTCAGCGCCGACCGTGACTACACACCGGTCTCGCTGAAAGAGACGTACGTAAAACTGCTGCCCGATGCGCGGCTGGTGGTGATCGCCGATTCGCGCCACGCCACCCCGCTGGATCAACCCGAACGCTTCAACCAAACCCTGCTCGAGTTTCTCACCGCAGTCGACACCACCACACTCAGGATCACTGACCCATGCTGAAAAAAATCGCCCTCGTCGCTGGCTCCGTTCTGTTCGCCGCCAACCTGATGGCCGCCACGCCCGCCAAGGCGCCGCACGTGCTGCTGGACACCACCAATGGTCAGATCGAAATCGAACTGGACCCGGTCAAGGCGCCGATCAGTACCAAGAACTTCCTTGAATACGTCGACAGCGGCTTCTACAACAACACGATTTTCCACCGTGTGATTCCGGGCTTCATGGTCCAGGGCGGCGGTTTCACTAAGGAAATGCAGCAAAAAGATACCAAAGCGCCAATCACGAACGAATCGAAAAACGGCCTGCATAACGTCCGTGGCACCTTGTCCATGGCCCGTACCTCAAACCCTAACTCGGCCACCAGCCAGTTCTTCATCAACGTCAAGGACAACGATTTCCTCGACCAGGGTGACGGTTATGCGGTGTTCGGCAAAGTCGTCAAAGGCATGGACGTGGTGGACATCATCGTCAACTCGCAAACCACCGTTCGTGGCGGCATGAAAGATGTGCCGGCCGATCCGGTGTTCATCAAGTCGGCCAAGCGCATCGACTGAGACTAAGCTGAACAGGGAGTTCTGAGCGGCGCCGGTTTTCCCGGCACCGCTCATTGTGCTTAAAGGAGAGCCCGCACGCGGGCGGAGAACTGATGCTTTATCGCCGTTTTGAGAAACTGATCGACATATTCCGCGATGCCCCGACGGCGGCTCCGCCGGATCGGGTTCTCCCCTTCTATACCTATTACTTGAAGCAGGTCTGGCCAAGTTTCGCCGTCCTGCTGATCGTCGGCCTGTTTGGCGCGCTGATCGAAGTGGCGCTGTTCAGCTACCTGAGCCGCATCATCGACCTGGCCCAGGGCACGCCGAACGTCAATTTCTTCAAGGAACACGGCATCGAACTGGCCTGGATGGCCGTGGTGGCGCTGATTTTGCGCCCGGTGTTCGTGGGCCTGCATGACCTGCTGGTGCACCAGACCCTGAGCCCCAGCATGACCAGCATGATCCGCTGGCAGAACCACAGTTACGTGCTCAAACAGAGCCTGAATTTCTTCCAGAACGACTTCGCCGGGCGCATCGCCCAACGCATCATGCAGACCGGCAACTCGTTGCGCGATTCCGCCGTGCAAGCGGTTGATGCGTTGTGGCACGTGCTGATCTACGCGATCAGTTCGCTGGTGCTGTTCGCCGAGGCCGACTGGCGCCTGATGATTCCGCTGCTGACCTGGATCGTTGCGTTCATCAGCGCCCTCTATTACTTCGTGCCACGGGTCAAGGAGCGCTCGGTGGTGTCTTCCGATGCGCGCTCAAAACTGATGGGGCGGATCGTCGACGGCTACACCAACATCACCACGCTGAAGCTGTTCGCCCACACCAATTTCGAGCAGCAATACGCGCGTGAAGCGATCAAGGAGCAAACCGAAAAAGCCCAACTGGCAGGCCGGGTGGTCACCAGCATGGACGTGGTGATTACCAGCATGAACGGCTTGCTGATCGTCGGCACCACCGGCCTGGCGTTGTGGCTGTGGACGCAGTCGCTGATCACCGTGGGCGCCATTGCCCTGGCCACGGGGCTGGTGATCCGTATCGTCAACATGTCCGGCTGGATCATGTGGGTGGTCACGGGTATTTTCGAAAACATCGGTATGGTTCAGGACGGTTTGCAGACCATTTCGCAACCGGTCAGCGTGACGGATCGCGAGCAGGCCAAACCGCTGGCGGTCAGCCGTGGCGAAGTGCGTTTCGAGCATGTGGATTTCCACTACGGCAAGAAGAGCGGGATCATTGGCGACCTCAACCTGACGATTAAGCCTGGCGAGAAAATCGGCTTGATCGGGCCGTCCGGTGCCGGCAAATCGACTTTGGTGAATTTGCTGTTGCGGCTGTATGACGTGCAGGGCGGGCGCATTCTTATCGACGGCCAGAACATTGCCGAAGTCGGTCAGGAAAGCTTGCGTGAACGCATTGGCATGATCACCCAGGACACTTCGCTGTTGCACCGTTCGATCCGCGACAATTTGTTGTACGGCAAACCTGATGCCACCGACCTCGAACTGTGGGAAGCGGTGCACAAGGCTCGGGCCGACGAATTTATTCCGTTGTTGTCGGACGCTGAAGGCCGGACCGGTTTTGATGCTCACGTGGGTGAACGTGGGGTGAAACTGTCCGGGGGCCAGCGGCAGCGGATTGCCATTGCTCGTGTACTGCTCAAGGACGCGCCGATTCTGATTATGGACGAGGCGACGTCGGCACTGGATTCGGAGGTTGAAGCGGCTATTCAGGAGAGCCTGGAAACGTTGATGCAGGGTAAGACGGTGATCGCCATCGCGCACCGTCTTTCGACCATTGCCCGGATGGATCGGTTGGTGGTGCTGGAGAAAGGCAGGATTGCCGAGACGGGCAGTCATGCTGAGTTGCTGGCGCATGGCGGGTTGTATGCGCGGTTGTGGCAGCATCAGACGGGAGGATTTGTCGGGATTGATTGAGGTTGGGTGTATATCCGTTATTCGGTAATGGCGGCTATTGGTTCCGCCCTTACGGCGGGTTACTTGGAAAAGCGCCAAGTAACCAAGCGCTTTTGCCCCTTTCGTTCGGTGCCTCGCTTAGGCTCGGCATGCCCTCGCTCCGGTCCTGCTCCGTGGGCCCGCCGCCATCGGCCATCCATGGCCGGGGGCGG
>NZ_JBIVBY010000013.1:196247-196755 GCF_044746405.1 Pseudomonas sp. NPDC086251 | reverse complement strand
AAAGTTATCTGCCAGGGTATTACCGGTTCGCAAGGTAGTTTCCACACCCAGCAAGCCATCGAATACGGCACCAAGATGGTCGGTGGCGTTACTCCGGGCAAAGGCGGCACCGAACACCTGGGTCTGCCAGTGTTCAACACCGTGAAAGATGCTGTAGCTGCCACTGGCGCCACCGCCAGCGTAATCTACGTTCCAGCTCCTTTCTGCAAGGACTCCATCCTGGAAGCAGCCTTCGGCGGCATCAAGCTGATCGTTTGCATCACTGAAGGCATTCCTACCCTGGACATGCTGGATGCCAAGGTCAAGTGCGACGAGCTGGGCGTAGTCCTGATCGGTCCTAACTGCCCAGGCGTGATCACTCCAGGCGAATGCAAGATCGGCATCATGCCAGGTCACATTCACTTGCCAGGCAAGGTCGGTATCGTTTCCCGTTCCGGCACCCTGACCTACGAAGCTGTGAAGCAGACTACTGACGCCGGTTTCGGTCAGTCGACTTGCGTCGGCATCG
>NZ_JBIVBY010000013.1:0-196237 GCF_044746405.1 Pseudomonas sp. NPDC086251 | reverse complement strand
GATGTTCATCGACATCCTGAAGATGTTACAGGAAGTCCCGAAGACGTTAGCGTTCGTCATGATCTGTGAGATCTTCGGTTCGGCTGAATAATAAGCGGCTGCCTTCATCAAGTCACTCGTGACCAAGCCGGTTGTTTCCTACATCGCTGGTGTGACTGCCCCTGCGGGCAAGCGCATGGGCCATGCTGGCGCAATCATCTCTGGCGGCAAAGGCACTGCAGACGAGAAGTTTGCTGCCCTGGAAGACGCAGGCGTTAAAACCGTGCGTTCGCTGGCAGACATCGGCAAGGCTTTGTCCGAGCTGACCGGTTGGGCGATCAAGTAAGCCTCGCGCTTAACTGACGCTTCACCAAACAAAGGCCACCTTCGGGTGGCCTTTGTCGTTTCCGGGGTTTGTGTTGGTCGTGCGGGCCTCTTCGCGGGCAAGCCTCGCTCCTACAGATTACGGCGCCCGCACGTATGGCGAATAACCTGTAGGAGCGAGGCTTGCCCGCGAAGGCGTTCTTACAGACATCCACCCTTTACATGCAAAAACGCGACACAAAAATGTCGCAGATCGGATAGTTCGCCCCCTAACAGTGCGTTTCCTGCCCAAATTCGTTAGGCTAGCCGCCATTTTTGCGTCCGCTGCCCACAAGGTTGCTACGCGCTAAACGGGTCAGTCCTATACGGACCGACAGCATTTCCCTCACCCATAGGGAAATCCCTCTCTAAATTCCGATTCAGTAGTGTGGTATTTCCTTAATGAAAGTGTTGAAAGGCCAGGACATCCTGGCACTTGGTTTTATGACGTTTGCCCTGTTTGTCGGGGCTGGCAACATCATCTTCCCGCCTATCGTCGGTTTGCAGTCCGGGCCTCATGTCTGGATGGCGGCGTTGGGCTTTCTGATCACGGCGGTCGGTCTGCCGGTGATCACTGTTGTCGCGCTGGCCAAGGTCGGTGGCGCAATGGATGCCTTGAGCAGCCCGATCGGTAAAGTCGCGGGTGGCTTGCTGGCCGCCGCGTGCTACCTCGCGGTCGGCCCGCTGTTTGCGACGCCGCGCACCGCGACCGTGTCCTTCGAAGTGGGCCTGGCGCCGCTGACCGGTGAAAGCCCGCTGGCGCTGTTCCTGTATAGCTCGGTGTACTTCCTGCTGGTGTTCTTCATCTCGCTCTATCCGGGCCGTTTGCTGGATACCGTAGGGCGTTTCCTTGCTCCGCTGAAGATCATCGCCCTGGCCGCTCTGGGCATCGCGGCATTCGCCTTGCCCGCAGGTGACGTCGGCGTGGCCACGCCCGAGTACGTGGCGGCACCGTTCTCCCAAGGCTTCATCAATGGTTACCTGACCATGGATACCCTCGGTGCGCTGGTGTTCGGCATTGTCATCGTCAACGCCATTCGTTCGCGCGGCGTCGAGTCGCCGGTGTTGATCACCCGTTACGCGATCATTGCCGGGCTGATTGCCGGCGTGGGCCTGGCGCTGGTGTACGTCAGCCTGTTCCGTCTCGGTTCCGGCAGCCATGAAGTGGCCGCCGGCGCGACCAACGGCGCGGCGGTATTGCACGCCTACGTACAGCACACCTTCGGCTCGCTGGGCAGTGGTTTCCTGGCGGTGCTGATCTCCCTGGCCTGCCTGGTGACGGCGGTCGGCCTGACCTGTGCCTGCGCCGAGTACTTCAGCCGTGTGCTGCCACTGTCCTACAAGACCTTGGTCATCATCCTGGCCGCATTCTCCTTGCTGGTGTCCAACCTGGGCCTCACCAAGCTGATTGCGTTCTCGATTCCGGTACTGACGGCGATCTACCCGCCGTGCATCGCCCTGGTGGCCCTGAGTTTCTGCAAGGACTTCTGGCATGAGCAGGGCCGCATCGTCGGTCCGGTGATGCTGGTGTCGTTCATTTTCGGTCTGATCGATGCGCTCAAGGGCGCCGGCCTGGCGGACTGGATGCCAACCCAACTGGCTCACCTGCCGCTGAGCGAGCAAGGTCTGGCGTGGTTGGTGCCATCGGTCATGACCCTGGTGGTCGCCGTGGTTTGCGATCGCCTGCTGGGCAAGCGCGCCGAAGCCTTGGCGTAAGCTTTGCGGCCCGCCACAAGCGGGCCTGAAGCAGCGAACAGAAATGCCCCGTATCAATCGATACGGGGCATTTTTTATGGGCGTGCACACATCTAATGTGGGAGCGGGCTTGCTCGCGAAGAGGGCATAACATTCAATAGAGATGTTGCCCGAGAGTCCGTCTTCGCGAGCAAGCCCGCTCCCACAGGATTTCGGTACACCGCAAACACATCACAAGGACCTGCATGTCGTTCATCCACGCCAACCTGATCCACATCCTCGCCGCGCTCTGGTTCGCCATCTGCTGGGGCGGCTATACCCGTTACGCCACGTGGAAGGGCCGCGACACCGCGTGCCTGGCCAGTGTGCTGCACCTGTATCGCGAAGACTGGATGCGCCGCATGCTGCTGCGCGACAACCGTATCGCCGATGCCAGCGTGATCGGCAACCTGGAGCGCAACGCCTCGTTCTTCGCCTCCAGCACCCTGATTATCCTGGCCGGTATCCTGACCGTGCTGGGGGCTTCCGAAAGGGCGGTGTCGTTGTTGGCGGACATTCCGATGGTGCAACAGGCCTCGCAAGGGATGTCGGAAATCAAGTTGCTGTGCCTGGCGCTGGTGTTTGTCTATGCGTTCTTCACGTTCAGCTGGTGCATGCGCCAATACAACTTCGCCGCCATTCTGGTGGGCTCGGCGCCGATGGTCGGCGAGCGGCATGTGTCCGAGCAGGAGCGCAAAGCGTTTGCGGCCCGTGCTGCGCGGGTGATCTCCATGGCGGCCAACCAGTTCAACTTCGGGCTGCGTTCTTACTATTTCGGCATGACCATGCTGGCCTGGTTTGTCAGCCCCTGGTTGTTCATGTTGATGAGTGCCGGCGTGGTGCTGGTGTTGTACCGCCGCGAGTTCCATTCCGACGTTCTCGACGTGATGGTCTATACCCCTACAGAGGCACCCTTGCCTGACGCGAACAAAGAGGCCGCTTGATGAGTATTCCGTTCTGGTGTGTGTTTATCAGTGCCTTGCTGATTTTTGTGGCCAAGATTCCAGTGGCCAAGGCGATGAACGAGCAGGGCGGTTACAACAATCACCTGCCGCGCCAGCAACAGGCGCAATTGACGGGCTTCGGTGCCCGTGCGCTGGCGGCGCATCAGAACTGTTTCGAGGCGTTCATCTTGTTTGCAGTGGGGGTGTTGATGGCGCACACCACGCAGACGGCCGGCTGGCTGATCGATACGCTGGCTATCATCTTCGTGATCACGCGAATTGTTTACTTGCTGTGTTATTGGGGCGATTGGGCCTGGCAACGCAGTCTGGTGTGGTTCATCGGACTAGTGTGTTCGTTGCTGCTGATGATTAGTCCGACTTTTAGAACTATTTTGCTGTAACGATTGCACTACAAACACAAGCGGCAGACAAAAGAAAACCCGCACTTGGCGGGTTTTCTTTATCACGCTAAAAACTGTTTTAGTTTTTAGGTGCTTCTTTTGCTGCAGCTTCGTTCGATTCAGCCTGAGCTTTGGCAGCTTCGGCGTTTTCTTTCGCAGCGTCGTTCACTTTATCCTGAGCTTTGCTCATGTCTTGCTGAGCTTGCTCAGCATGTTTTTCAGCTTCTTGAGCTTTGTCCTCGGATTTTTTATCGCAAGCAGCGAGACCGAGGGAAGCGGTCAACATCAAGGCAATAGCTAAAGTCTTACGCATGGGGTGTTTCTCCTTATGGAAAATATCTACTGGCCTTTCGAGCACAGCCCACAGCGTTAAGTTCCTCAATTCGTTCAGATATATAAGTTTGTTTTATGGCGGAACTTTTGTCGTTTCGCCTACTGCTTCGATCGGACACTAAGAAGAGTTGTAATCACATGGCCGAAAACCCCGTTTTTGAGCGCGCGACGCGATTCCTGTCGGCGCTGCGACATTGTCAGGTACTGGGGCTGCGCGTTCACAGCGCCAGCCGCGAAGGCTTGACGGTGATTCTGCCGTACAGCCCGCAGATTGTCGGCAACCCGCAGACCGGCGTGATCCACGGCGGCGCCCTGACTTCATTGATGGACACTGCCTGCGGCATGGCCACCCTGTGCGTACTGCCCGAGTTCGAAGTCTGCCCAACGCTCGACCTGCGCATCGACTACATGCATGCCGCCGAGCCACATAAGGATGTCTACGGTTTCGCCCAGTGTTATCGGGTCACCACTGATGTGATCTTTGCGCGCGGTTTTGCCTATCAGGACGACCCCGAACAACCCATTGCCCATGTGGTGGGCACCTTCATGCGCATGGGCAAGGGCATCAAAGGCACCAAAGGCTTTGGCGGCGTCATCGCCGGAGGTACGAAATGAGCGACTTCAAGGAACAACTGCAACAGGCCCATGAACAAGGGGACTACGCCTCGCTGCTGCACCTGATTCCCTACGCCAAGCTGATCGGTGTCGAGTGTTCGCGAGTCGGGGATGAACTGCTGTTTCGTCTGCCGGCCAACAAGGACAACATTGGTAACCCTTTATTGCCGGCGATCCATGGCGGCGTGATTGCCGGTTTCATGGAGTTGTCCGCCGCCCTGCACCTGCTGGTTTTCACCGGTTCACCGGGCGTGCCGAAGATCATCGACTTCTCCCTCGACTACCTGCGCGCCGGGCAATTTCGCGACACCTGGGCCAGGTGCCAGGTGTGCCGGCAGGGGCGGCGGGTGGCCAACGTGGCGATTACCGCCTGGCAAAGTACCGAGGCCGAACCGATTGCCACGGCCCGCGCCCATTTCAAAATCGAAGAGCCCTTGAAATCCTGAACTCAGCCCCCAACTTTGATGACATCCCGCCGCCGACCCTCAAGGTCGCGGCTTAGCCATCTGATTGGAGTTTGATGACCATGAGTGTGGAAACTCAAAAGGAAACCCTGGGCTTCCAGACCGAGGTGAAGCAACTGCTGCACCTCATGATCCATTCGCTGTATTCCAACAAGGAAATTTTCCTTCGCGAATTGATCTCGAACGCCTCTGACGCTGTCGACAAATTACGTTTCGAAGCCCTGTCCAAGCCTGAACTGCTGGAAGGTGGCGCCGAACTGAAAATCCGTGTGAGCTTCGACAAAGACGCTAAAACCGTCACCCTCGAAGACAACGGCATCGGCATGAGCCGTGAAGACGCGATCACCCATCTGGGGACCATCGCCAAGTCCGGCACTGCCGATTTCATGAAACACCTGTCCGGCGACCAGAAAAAAGATTCGCACTTGATCGGTCAGTTCGGCGTGGGTTTCTACTCTGCATTCATCGTCGCCGACAAAGTCGACGTGTTCAGCCGCCGTGCCGGTGCTGCCGCCAGCGAAGGCGTGCATTGGTCGTCCAAGGGTGAAGGTGACTTTGAAGTCGCGACCGTTGAGAAAGCCGAACGCGGCACTCGCATCGTCCTGCACCTGAAATCCGGTGAAGACGAATTCGCCGATGGCTGGCGTCTGCGCAACATCATCAAGAAGTACTCCGACCACATCGCTTTGCCGATCGAGTTGCCGAAAGAAGTGGCAGCCGCTGAAGGCGAAGAGCAACCGGCCGTTGAATGGGAAACCGTCAACCGCGCCAGCGCGCTGTGGACCCGTCCTCGCACCGAGATCAAGGACGAGGAATACCAGGAGTTCTACAAACACGTCGCTCACGATTTCGAAAACCCGCTGAGCTGGAGCCACAACAAGGTCGAAGGCAAGCTCGAATACAGCTCGCTGCTCTATGTACCGGCCCGTGCTCCGTTCGACCTGTACCAGCGTGAAGCGCCTAAAGGCCTGAAGCTGTACGTACAGCGCGTATTCGTCATGGATCAGGCTGAGTCGTTCCTGCCGCTGTACCTGCGCTTCATCAAAGGTGTGGTCGATTCCAATGACCTGTCGTTGAACGTGTCGCGGGAAATCCTGCAGAAAGACCCGATCATCGACTCGATGAAGTCGGCGCTGACCAAGCGTGTTCTGGACATGCTGGAAAAACTGGCGAAGAACGAGCCAGAGCAATACAAGAGCTTCTGGAAGAACTTCGGTCAGGTCATGAAAGAAGGCCCGGCAGAAGACTTCGCCAACAAAGAGAAAATCGCGGGCCTGCTGCGTTTTGCGTCCACTCAGGGCGAAGAAGGCGAGCAAGTGGTTGCGCTGGCCGAGTACCTGGCACGCGCCAAGGAAGGTCAGGACAAGATTTACTACCTGACCGGCGAAACTTACGCGCAAGTCAAAAACAGCCCGCACCTGGAAGTCTTCCGCAAGAAAGGCATCGAAGTGCTGCTGCTGACCGACCGCATCGACGAGTGGCTGATGAGCTACCTCAGCGACTTCGACGGCAAGAGTTTTGTCGACGTGGCGCGCGGTGACCTGGACCTGGGCAACCTGGATTCGGAAGAAGACAAGAAGGCTGCGGAAGAAGTCGCCAAGTCCAAAGAAGGCTTGGTTGAGCGTCTGAAAACCGCGCTGGGCGATTCCGTCGCTGAAGTACGGGTATCCCACCGTCTGACCGACTCCCCGGCGATTCTGGCCATCGGCGAGCAGGACCTGGGCATGCAGATGCGTCAGATCCTCGAAGCCAGCGGACAGAAGGTTCCTGAGTCGAAGCCGATCTTCGAATTCAACCCGGCTCACCCGCTGATCGAGAAGCTCGACAACGAGCAGAGCGACGAACGCTTCGGCGACCTGTCGCACATCCTCTTCGATCAAGCGGCCCTGGCGGCCGGCGACAGCTTGAAAGACCCGGCCGCGTACGTGCGCCGTCTCAACAAGCTGCTGGTTGAACTGTCGGTTTAACTGCGTTGTACAAAAAACCGCTTCGGCTAATGCCGGTGAGTTAGGAATTTGTAGGAGCGAGCTTGCTCGCGATGGTCGTTAACGATAACGCGTGTTTACTGGCTAAACGCGGCGCTCTTGAGTCCATCGCGAGCAAGCTTGCTCCTACACCGGCATTACCCGCTTCGGCGGGTTTTTTTTATTCTGGTGTTTTTAACTGGGAGTTAGTCATGAGCCAAATCACTGTTCGTTCCGTCGCTTATCAGATTGACGGCCAGTCGTATGAAAGTCGCCTGGCCTTCGACGCCGAGCATAAAGGCCCGCGCCCGGGGTTGGTGATGGCGCCGAACTGGATGGGCGTCAGCGCCGGTGCCGAGGAGATCGCCAAGTCGGTGGCGGCCAAGGGTTATGTGGTGCTGATCGCGGACCTTTACGGTCAGTCGGTTCGTCCACAGAACGGCGACGAGGCGGGTGCCGCGATGATGCCGCTCAAGCATGACCGTACGTTGCTGCGCAAACGCATGACCGCAGCGTTCGAACAGCTGCAAAGCCAGGGCGAGGCGGCGGTTGATACCTCGAAACTGGCGACGTTCGGTTTCTGCTTCGGTGGTTGCTGCGCCCTGGACCTGGCTCGCACCGGTGCGCCCGTCAAAGCGGCGGTGTCGTTCCATGGCACGCTGGATTCACCGAACCCGGCGGATGCCAAGCAGATCAAAGGCTCAGTGCTGGTGCTGCACGGTGCCTCTGATCCGTTGGTGCCGAAAGAGCAACTGCCGGCGTTTGAAGATGAAATGAATGCCGCGGGTGTGGATTGGCAACTGCTGAGCTACGGCGGCGCGGTGCACTCGTTCACCGATCCGCACGCCAATGTGCCGGGCATGATGATGTACGACGCGAAAGTGGCTGCTCGGGCGTTTGCGTCGATGCATAGCTTGCTGGATGAAGTGTTCAAGGGTTGATTGGACTCTAGGATCAAGAGATCGCAGCCTCGTTGCACTCGACAGCTCCTACATGGAAATGTGTACACCTGTAGGAGCTGTCGAGTGAAACGAGGCTGCGATCTCTTGATTTTTGCCTCAAGGCAGTTCAATCCGCTCAACTTCCCCCGGCACCGTCGGCCAGTCCCCCGCCGCCCAGCGCCGGCGCGCCTCGTCGATCGCCGCCGGATCGCTCGACACAAAATTCCAGTTGATCCGGCGCGGCCCGTCCAGTGGCGCACCGCCAAACAGCACGGCATGACAGTCGCTCTCGGCGAACAGCGTCATCTCTTCGCCGACCGGCAATACCACCAGCGAATGCGCTTCTATCCGTTCGCCATCGAGTTGCACCTCGCCGTCCAGCACGTACAACGCGCGCTCTTCGTGTTCGGTAGGAATCAGCAAGGTCGTCGCGGTTTGCAGGTTCAATTCGGCATACAGCGTCGGAGAAAGTACCGGGACCGGGGATTCCAGGCAAAAGCCTGTCCCGGCGATCATCCGGATCTTCACTCCAAGGTTATCGCTGACCGGTAGCGTAGCCGCCGGATGGTGACTGTAATGCCCGGGACCTTGCTCGTGTTCCTTGGGCGACGCCAGCCAGATCTGCAAACCGTGCATGGTGAATCCGCTGTCTTTCAACGCTTCGGGCGTGCGCTCGACGTGGGCGATTGCGCTGCCCGCGGTCATCCAGCTGACATCGCCGGTGTCCACTACCTGGTCGGAACCGAGGCTGTCCTTGTGCTGGATCTGCCCCTGAAACAGATAGGTGAGGGTGGAGAGGCCGATGTGCGGGTGCTGGCGGATGTTCATGCCTTTGCCGGCCGGGTAACGGGTTTCCAGCATGTGGTCGAAAAACACGAAAGGCCCGACACTGCGGCATTTGGCGGATGGCAGAGGGCGCAGAATCGGCTGGCCTTCGACATCTTCGGCGCGGGGACGGATCACGAGTGGAGTGGTCATGGTGCATTCCAGGCTGAGCGGGTGACGCGTGGAGCATAACCCGCTTGTGCAGCCCTTGCCGCTATTGGCTGAACGCACCTTCAGACAGGTGGGTTTCGATGCTGACTTCGGTGCTGGTCATCAGTTTGTGGACCGGGCAACGGTCGGCCACGCGGTGCAATTCATCGCGCTGGGCGTCAGTGAGCACGCCCTTGAGTGTCAGTTTGACGTGCAGCGCGTATTTGCCTTGCTGCTCTTGGCTGTTGTCGCGTTTGACTTCGACGGTGACGCCGGTCAGCGGGATGTCTTTTTTCCTGGCGTACATTTTCAGGGTCAGGGCCTTGCAGGCACCCAGGGCGGCGTCGAAGTAGTCATGTGGCTCTGGCGCCGTGCCTTCGCCGCCCACGGATTGCGGGACGTCCGCAAAGAGCTCGTGTTCATCGATCTGGACGCTGTGGCGAAAACCTTCGGCGGAAACGGTATTGACGGTAACAGTCATGGGAAACCTCGCAGGCTGGGGAAAATCATTCGATCAAAAAAGACCTTGAAGGTATAGAGCATTCCTGGTGTTACGCGTTCCACTTTGTTGGTGGTTGGGCACCGAGAACCACAGTCTCCTGTAGGCGCGAGCTCGCTCGCGAAGAACCCACAGGCAGCCCTGTTGAAACGCGTCATCGTTAACGTTCTTCGCGAGCAAGCTCGCTCCTACAGGTTTCCAAGTACCCCGCCGTGAGGTAGGAACCCATAAAAAAACCCCCGGTCAACGAGCATTACCTCATTGACCGGGGGCTTCTGGGTAGACCCGGATCAGCTGCCTTTGACAGCCTTGCCATTGACCGTACCGTCGAGGAGCATGATGTTGTACTCCTTGCCGTCGGTTTCAACTTGTTGCAGACGGACCAGCAGGTAGTCCCAGTCCTTGGCGAACCACAGCACGGTGATGCGCTTGCTTTGTGTCGGGTCGCGCACGCGCTCGACCTTGATCGCTTCGATCTGGCCAGCCTTGGTGTCGACTTTTTCCGTACCCAGCACGCGGAAGTCATAAGTATCGACTTCACCACCGTCGACCACCTGATAACTCATGCTTTTCTTGCCGGCAGCCAAGTCGTGTTGCAGGGCCAGCTGATAAGTGGATTTATCGACCATGCCGCGATTGAGCGGGAGCTTGACCGCGTCACCGCGATCAGTGCCGGTGACCATTTTGGTGGTCCAGTCGAAGTCCAGGTCAGCCTTCTTGGCTTTGCCCAGGCCGCCACGTTCGAAGTGATAGGACTGTGGCAGCAAGGTGTCCTTGTCCACGGTCAGGGTGCTTTGTTCGGAAAGGCTGGCGATCATCATCGACGCTTTGAAACTGAGTGTCCAAACGCCGTTGGCGCCCTTGGTCAGGCTGCGTTCAGCCGTGCCGCTCATGGGCAACTGCTTCCAGTCAGCGGTGTAGCTGGCGGAGAAAGGTTGTAGTTCTGCAGCCTGCGCAAAAGGCAGGGCGAGCAGAGCGCAAGCGAAGAGCAGGGCACGACGCATAAAATCTCCTAGGTTCGAATCAAGTGGCCGCTGGCCGCGAGTAACTTGCCATCCAGTAAAGCACCTTGTTCGCCGAGTGATAAACGACCTTCGGCAAACCAGCGTACGGCCATCGGGTAGATCAGGTGTTCCTGAGCATGGACGCGTTGCGCCAGACTCTGCGGCGAATCCTGCAACTCTACCGGTATTACTGCCTGTACGACCAGTGGTCCGCCATCGAGTTCCTCGGTGACAAAGTGCACGGAGCAGCCGTGCTCTGTGTCGCCGGCCTCCAGCGCGCGCTGATGAGTGTGTAACCCTTTGTATTTGGGCAGCAGCGAGGGATGGATGTTCAGCAGGCGACCCTGGTAGTGACGCACGAAGCCAGCGCTGAGAATGCGCATGAAACCGGCCAGTACCACGAGTTTGGGATTGAAGGCGTCGATCAGTTCGATCAGGGCGGCATCGAAGGCTTCGCGGCCTTCGAACGCCTTGTGATCCAGGGTGCGGGTGTCGATACCCGCGTCCCTGGCGCGTTGCAGGCCGTAGGCGTCGGCGCGGTTGGAAATCACCGCAGCGATGCGGACCGGGCTGTCGCCGGTCCGTGCGCTGTCGATCAAGGCCTGCAAGTTACTGCCGGTGCCGGACAACAGCACCACAACATCACAGGTTTGAGACATCAGTGAGCCTTGAGGTTCTTCAGTTCAACCTGGGCTGCGCCTTCGGCAGCGGTGGAGATCTGACCGATGACCCAAGGCTGCTCGCCAGCTTCACGCAACACGTTCAGCGCGGTTTCAACGTGCTCTTGAGCCACGCAGATCACCATGCCGACGCCGCAGTTTAGCACGCGGTGCATTTCGTTTTCGTCGACGTTGCCTTTCTCTTGCAGCCAGTCGAATACGGCCGGGCGGGTCCAGCTCGCCACGTCAACCACGGCCTGAGCGCCTTTTGGCAGAACGCGCGGGATGTTGTCCAGCAGGCCACCACCGGTGATGTGGGCCATGGCTTTGACGGCGCCGGTTTCCTTGATCAGCTTGAGCAGCGGCTTCACGTAGATACGGGTCGGGGCCATCAGCAGGTCGGTCAGCGGTTTGCCGTCGAGCTGGATGTTTTCGATGTCTGCACCGGACACTTCGATGATCTTGCGGATCAGCGAGTAGCCGTTGGAGTGCGGGCCGGAAGACGGCAGGGCGAGCAAGGCATCGCCGGCTGCGACTTTCGAACCGTCGATGATTTCGGATTTTTCCACGACGCCGACGCAGAAGCCGGCCAGGTCGTAGTCTTCGCCTTCGTACATGCCAGGCATTTCAGCGGTTTCGCCGCCGACCAGGGAGCAGCCGGACAGCTCGCAGCCTGCGCCAATGCCCGTCACGACCTGGGTCGCGGTTTCGACATTCAGTTTGCCGGTGGCGTAGTAGTCGAGGAAGAACAGCGGCTCGGCGCCACAAACGACCAGGTCGTTGACGCACATGGCCACCAGGTCGATGCCGATGCTGTCGTGCTTGTTCAGGTTCAATGCCAGGCGCAGCTTGGTGCCGACGCCGTCAGTACCGGAAACCAGCACGGGCTGCTTGTAGCCGGCCGGGATTTCGCAGAGGGCGCCAAAACCGCCCAGGCCGCCCATGACTTCCGGGCGCGCAGTGCGCTTGGCGACGCTCTTGATGCGTTCGACCAATGCTTCACCGGCGTCGATGTCTACACCGGCGTCCTTGTAGCTCAGGGAGGGTTGCTTGCTCATGATCCAGGCCTTTAGGGGGGATTCAGGGGTAACGACCGAGTCCAGTGGGACCGCCGAAACAAACGAGGGCGAGTGCCGAGCGCATATTCCAGGGTGCCCGGCTGTTGCCGGTCTGCGAAGGCGCGCGATTTTATCAGGCTTGAGGGGCAGCGGCCATCCTCACGCCGACGGCAGGGGCATATCGGCTTAAAAAAACCGCGATTGCTCGTGTCGGTGGCATCCTTCATGGCTGTATAAGGTATCGCGATTAACCGTCTATCGTTATGACAGTGCGAAAAACTCAAGCGATCGTGTGAATGTTTTGCGCCGGGATGTGGTCACAGCCTTGCCCGGTCATCTTCATGCGGTTTGTTCCAGCCGCTCTTGTCGTCAGGAATCTTCCATGCGTTTGTGTAAATTCTTTTTTGTCGGCTGTTTGTCATTGGTCAGCCTGGCGAGTCAGGCTGAAACCGTCAAAAACCTGTATCAGGTGCGTCAGCCCGTCAGCGGTCAATCGCCTGAGATACGCGACCAAGCGACCCAGGAGGCGCTGGATACGCTGGTGTTGCGCCTGACCGGCGATCCCAAGGCGGCGCAAAGTCCGGGGCTGGCGGCGATCCGCAAGGACCCGCAGCAAATCATCAGCCAGTACGGTTTTGATGCCGGGCCGCCGGAAGTGCTGAAAGTCGATTTCGACCCGGCCAGCACCGAACAGGCGCTGCGTCGCGCCGGACTGGCCATGTGGGGCGCCAATCGGCCGTCGATCCTGGGCTGGTGGTTGAACGATTCCACCGAGGGTTCGAGCCTGGTCGGCGATGGCCAGGCCAGCGCTACACCGCTGCGTCGCGCCGCTCAACACCGCGGTCTGCCGCTGCGTCTGCCGCTGGCGGATCTGAACGAGCAGATTGTCGCCACCGCACCGAATCTTGAAGGCACCGATCCGGCACCGTTGCGTGGTGCATCGGAGCGTTACAACGCCGATGCCTTGCTGGCGGTACATGCCCATGAAGAAGGGGGTCAATGGCAGGCCAACTGGCGTTTGTGGCTGGGCGACCAGAAAGAGGCGGGGAGCGTGCAAGGCGCCGATCAGGCTGCTTTGGCAGATGCGGTGATGCTGGCTGTGAATGAGCGCCTGGCGCCACGCTACGTCGCCAAACCGGGGGCGTCTACCGAACAATTGCTGGAAGTGCAGGGCATGAATCTGGAGCACTACGCGGCGCTTGGGCGTTTGCTGGAGCCGTTTGGCGGGCGACCACAAAGTGTCGACGGTGACCGCATTCTTTACCGGGTCAAAGGCAGTACCGATCAACTGCGCGCGCAATTGTCGCTGGCCAGGCTGCAGGAGGTTCCGGCAGGCGAGGCGCCAGCGCCCACGGCACCGGTTCAGCCTGTGGCCGACGGTTCGGCTCCGGTCGTAGCGCCACCGCCGGCACCGACGCCGCAGTTACGTTTTCGCTGGTAAGTTTTTCTTTTCGTTCCTTATATAGAAGCTGGAGTGGTACATGGCCGATACGCGGCGTTGGTTCTGGTTGGGTGGGGTGATCCTGCTCTGCGTGTTCGTCTGGTTGTTGCATCCGATCCTGACCCCTTTTCTGGTAGCACTGCTGCTGGCCTATCTGTTCGATCCACTGGTGGATCGGCTGGAGAGGGCCGGCCTGTCGCGGACGTGGGGCGTGGTGGCAGTGTTTGCGCTGATTACCTTGATCTTCACGGCCTTGCTGCTGGTGTTGGTGCCGATGCTCGCCAAGCAGCTGTTTCGCTTGTACGAACTGGCACCGCAGATGCTCGACTGGTTGCAGCACACCGCACTGCCATGGGCACAATCGAAATTTGGCCTGTCGGATAACTTCTGGAAATTCGACAAGCTCAAGGCCGCCATCAGCGAGCACATGGGCCAGACCACTGACATCGTCGGCATCGTCCTGAGTCAGGCGACCGCTTCCGGGCTGGCGTTGATCGGTTGGCTGGCGAATCTGGTGCTGATCCCTGTGGTGGCCTTCTATCTGTTGCGGGATTGGGACGTGATGATGGCCAAGATCCGCAGCCTGCTACCGCGTGATCGCGAAGAGCGTGTGGTCATCCTGGCCGGTGAATGTCATGAAGTGCTTGGGGCGTTTGTGCGCGGCCAGTTGCTGGTGATGGTGGCGCTGGGCGTGATCTACGCCGCGGGCCTGATGCTGGTGGGCCTGGAGTTGGGCCTGTTGATCGGTTTGATTGCCGGTCTGGCGGCGATCGTGCCGTATATGGGGTTTGTCATCGGGATTGGCGCGGCGCTGATTGCCGGCCTGTTCCAGTTCGGTGGCGATCTGTATCCCATGATCGGCATCGTCGCGGTGTTCATGGTCGGCCAGGCGCTGGAAGGCATGGTGCTGACGCCGTTGCTGGTCGGGGACCGCATCGGTCTGCATCCGGTGGCGGTGATCTTTGCGATTCTGGCCGGTGGCGAGCTGTTCGGGTTTACCGGGGTGCTGCTGGCGCTGCCGGTGGCGGCGGTGATCATGGTGCTGGTGCGCCATGTACATGATTTATATAAAGATTCTGAAATTTACAGTGGCGTCGACGAACCTGAGCTATAAGGCGAGTTGATGGCGCTTGGCGGGCGATCCGGTTTATGCCGGATTGGCCCGCCACCTTCGCGCGGCTGCCAGCGGTAGCGCCAAAGAAACTGTCACAAAACCAGTGCGTTAACGCAAACCTTTGATTTTGCTTGTGGTCTGTCGCATTGTGCGACCAGCGTCACGGGTATAAACTTCGCAAACTTTACACAGAGGCCACTAACGGTTCCGTTGGAACTGTTCAGTCAGCATGAAACCGATTCAGCTGCCCCTAGGTGTGCGTCTGCGTGATGACGCTACCTTTATCAACTACTACCCAGGCGCCAATGCCGCTGCACTCGGCTATGTCGAGCGTCTATGCGAAGCCGACGCCGGCTGGACCGAAAGCCTGATTTATCTCTGGGGCAAGGACGGGGTAGGGCGTACGCATCTGTTGCAGGCGGCCTGCCTGCGCTTCGAACAGCTGGGCGAGCCGGCGGTGTATTTGCCGTTGGCCGAACTGCTGGATCGCGGCATCGAAATCCTCGACAACCTCGAACAATACGAACTGGTCTGCCTCGATGATTTACAGGCGGTTGCCGGTCGAGCGGATTGGGAAGAGGCGCTGTTCCACTTGTTCAATCGTCTGCGAGACAGCGGTCGACGCCTGCTGATCGCCGCGTCGACCTCCCCGCGTGAACTGCCGGTGAAGCTGGCGGACCTCAAATCCCGCCTCACCCTGGCGCTGATCTTTCAGATGCGACCGCTCTCCGACGAAGACAAATTGCGTGCCTTGCAACTGCGCGCATCCCGTCGCGGACTGCACCTGACCGACGAAGTCGGGCACTTTATTTTGACCCGTGGTACTCGCAGCATGAGTGCGCTTTTCGAGCTGCTTGAGCGACTCGATCAGGCCTCCCTTCAAGCTCAGCGCAAGCTGACGATCCCTTTCCTGAAAGAAACTTTAGGCTGGTGAGCCCCAAGGTTTTCGCGGGTTTGGGCCTGTTTCAGGCGCAAGAAAATCCGCTTTCCTACAGGGCTGCAGGCTGCGCAAGCGTTTAAATGGGGCTTAAGCGCTTAGATGTAAACGAGAAACCAAGAAGTCACATAAAGATCGATTGAATTTGCAAATGAGGTTGATAGCGGGCATAGTCTCGCCTTCTTTACAACTATCAGCCACGGTCGTGCCCATGCTAAATCGCTTTGCACCCCTCGTGCCCCTCGCACTCGTCACCCTGTTGTTCGGTTGCGCTGCTCACTCCCCAGTGTCCCAGCAAGAGCAACAACAGCAGGTTAAAAACGCTGCTACCGCCCAGTCTTCCACCCTGTATCAGCAAGTGCTCGAGCAGGAAGAAGCGGCCACCGAAAAAGAACTGGCAGCCTTCGCCGACGGCAAGTCCTACCAGCTTCCGGTCCTCGCCGACAGTATCCTCGAACGTGGCATGTCCCTGATCGGTACCCGTTACCGTTTCGGCGGCACCTCCGAAGCCGGTTTTGATTGCAGCGGTTTCATCGGTTACCTGTTCCGTGAAGAAGCGGGCATGAACCTGCCGCGCTCCACTCGCGAAATGATCAACGTCGACGCTCCGCTGGTTTCTCGCAGCAAACTGGAGCCGGGCGACTTGCTGTTCTTCGCAACCAATGGCCGTCGCGGTCGCGTCAGTCACGCCGGAATCTACCTGGGTGACAACCAGTTCATCCATTCCAGCAGCCGCCGCAGCGGTGGTGTCCGAATCGATAGCCTGGGCGACAGCTACTGGAGCAAAACCTTCATCGAAGCCAAGCGTGCACTCGCGATGGCGCCGAATGCGGCCCCGACAATCGTCACCGCACGCAAATAAGCGGACAGTTTGTAAGGTGAACTTAAAGTCTTACTTGAAGTTTGCCGCATAGCCGCTAGAATCCTGATCTATTATTGATGGCAAACCGCCTGCGTCCTGCGCAGGCGGTTTTCTTTTCTGTCTTTCCGGCAGAAAAAAGCCGCAGCCAGATCAGGATGTTCTGCTTATGACGATGTCGGCCCGCCTCGCACTCATGTTCTTCGCAGCACTGCTCAGCGCTTGCGCCAGCCGCCCACCGCCTCCTGCGCCAGTGGTTCGCGCGCCGATTGTTTTCAACGCCTCCCAACCCTTCTCCCCCGAGGCAGAAGACGTGCTGTTTCGCGCGCTCGGCCTGGTGGGCACGCCGTATCGCTGGGGCGGCAACACACCGGATTCCGGATTCGATTGCAGTGGCCTGATCGGTTACGTTTACCGTGACGTCGCCGGTATTTCCCTGCCCCGTACCACGCGTGAGTTGATCAGCATGCAGGCGGCCAGTGTGGGCAAGGAAGGCCTGCAAACCGGCGACCTGATCTTCTTCGCCACCAATGGCGGCTCCCAGGTCAGTCATGCCGGGATCTACGTCGGCGAAGGCCGCTTCGTCCATGCGCCGGCCACTGGCGGCACGGTGAAGCTCGACAGCTTGTCCAAGGCTTATTGGCAGAAAGCCTATCTCAGCGCCAAGCGCGTCCTGCAACCTGAGCACCTGGCGCGCAATCCCTAGAGGTTGTCATGACCGCTCGCACGCTCAATCTCGACGACTCCCTGTATCAATACCTGCTCGACGTTTCCCTCAGGGAAACGCCGCTGCTCAAGCGTTTACGCGACGAAACCCAGGCGCTGCCCATGGCTCGCTGGCAGATCGCGCCGGAGCAAGGGCAATTCCTCGCGCTGCTGGTGAAACTCACCGGCGCCAGGCGTTTGCTGGAAGTCGGCACGTTTACCGGTTACAGCGCCTTGTGCATGGCGACGGCGTTGCCGGAGGACGGTTCGCTGATCTGCTGTGACATTCCCGGCGACTACAACGCCACCGCGCGCCGTTATTGGCAGGAAGCGGGGCTCGCCGGGCGGATTGATCTGCGTCTGGCGCCTGCGCTGGAAACCCTCGCCGAGCTTGAACGGCAAGGGCAGGCCGGGCAGTTTGATCTGATTTTCATTGATGCCGACAAGGCTAACTATCCGAGCTATCTGGAGCACGCGCTGCGTCTGCTGCGGGTCGGCGGTTTGGCGGTTTTCGATAACACGCTGTGGAGCGGGCGGGTGCTTGAGGAGCATTCCGAGAGCGCAGACACTCGGGCCATCCAGGCGCTCAATCGCGCGTTGAAGGGTGATTTGCGTGTGGATCTGTCGTTGTTGCCGATAGGGGATGGGTTGACGCTTTGTCGCAAGCGCTAGGCAGGTGGTTTTTTGGCTGCATTGAGGGCCTTTTCGCGAGCAAGCCCGCTCCCACATTTGATCTGCGGTGAACACAAAAATTGCGTGCGCCAGAGGTCAAGTGTGGGAGCGGGCTTGCTCGCGAAGAGGCCGGCAAAACCACCAAAATCTTCGCGGGCAAGCCTCGCTCCTACAGTCCGTGGTGTTTATTTAGTCGCCGACACTCGCCATACCTTGTTCCCCACATCATCCGCCACCAGCAAATCACCCTGCTGATCAATCACTACGCCCACCGGGCGGCCCATGGCTTTTTCTTCGTCATTGAGGAAGCCGGTCAGCACATCAATCGGCTTCCCGGTCGGTTTGCCGCCCGCGAAGGGTACGAAAATCACTTTATAGCCACTGTGCGGATCTCGGTTCCACGAACCGTGCTGGCCGATGAAAGCGCCCTCCTTGAACTGCGCTGGCAGTGTGGTGCCTTCAGCAAACGTCAGGCCCAGCGATGCAGTATGTGGGCCGACCGCATAGTCCGGCGCAATGGCCTTGGCCACCAGGTCCGGGTTTTGCGGTTCGACGCGAATGTCCACGTGCTGGCCGTAATAGCTGAACGGCCAGCCATAGAACGCGCCGTCCTTGACCGAGGTGATGTAGTCCGGCACCAGGTCGCTGCCGATTTCATCGCGCTCGTTGACCGCTGTCCACAAGGCACCGCTCCGAGGCTCCCAGGCCATGCCATTGGGGTTGCGCAGGCCTGAGGCGAAGATTCGGTGATTACCGGTAGCGCGATCCACTTCCCAGATCGCCGCACGACCTTCTTCCTTGTCCAGGCCGTTTTCGCCGACGTTGCTGTTGGAGCCCACGGTGACGTACAGCTTGCTGCCGTCCTTGCTGGCAATGACGTTTTTGGTCCAGTGGTGATTCAGCGTGCCACCCGGTAGATCGATCACTTTCATCGGCTGCGACTTGATCGCCGTATCGCCATTTTCATAATGGAAGCGCAGCAAGCGATCGGTATCGGCGACGTACAGGTCATTGCCGACCAGCGTCATGCCGAATGGCGAGTTGAGGTTTTCCAGGAACACCGTGCGGGTTTCGGCAATGCCGTCGTGGTCCTTGTCGCGCAGCAGCGTGATCCGGTTCGGGCTCGGCACACCCGCGCCGGCACGTTTCATGGCTTTGCCCATGACCCAACCGCGAATGCCTTTGCCGTCATCGGGTTTCGGTGGCGCGTTGGTTTCGGCGACCAGCACATCGCCGTTGGGCAGCACATAGAGCCAGCGCGGGTGATCCAGCCCTTCAGCAAACGCTGCCACCTGAGTCCCCGCCGCCGTGATCGGTTTCGCGCCGGCCGGCCAGCCGATTGCCGGGGCTATGTTCACCGTCGGGATCAGGGTTTTGTTGGGTTCTGGCAGCTGGGGAGACGGGCCGGTGCCGTCGGAAACTTGCAGGCTGGAGGTTTCACCACAGGCGGCGAGCCCTCCGGCGAGCGCAATGACGAGAACGAGCTGAGGCTTGCGCATGCTGATCTTCCCTATGAATGCAGTGACCTAATTCAATAGAGAAGCGCAGGCGCGCGATGGTTCAACCCGGTCAGCGAGCCTCTTTGAGCAGCACGGCGATGCCTGGGTGATAGTGGCCGGCTTCGTTGCGCAACTTGCGGTAGGCGTAAGGGAAATACCAGGCGACGGCGCAGGTGTGTTCCTTTTGCAAGTCGTCGAGCATGTCCTGGAGTTCTTCCGGCGTGGCGCTTTGCTGGGCTTTTTGCGGTGCGACGAACAGGCAGCCGAGTTTCAGGTCGCTGGCGTAGCTGATGCGTTTGGCGTCGCTGGTGATGTCCTGCAAGGCTTGAGTCAGGTTAAGGCTGTTGACCCGCGGCCAGCGCTGCGTGGCTTGAAAATAGGCGCGTTCTTCGGCGGTGGCGATAAACAGGTCGGCGCGGCCGTTGCGTTCGCCTTCTTCGGTCTGTTTGCGCGTGGGGGTGTGTTGCAGCGTGACCATTTCCGCCATCCACGCCGCAGCGGAGAGCAGGCTGAGGTTGGCTTTTTCGTCGTACCAGTAAGGCGTGTCGTTATCGCCGCGCACGGCGTTGTAGCGGTCAATACAGTCAAACCAGCGTTCCAGCACCGGGCGCAGGAATTCCAGCTTCGGATTGCTGATGATCATGCCTTGCATGGGGCTCACCCTTGTTATTGTGTTGTCAGGTTGTGGCTCTTTGATATCACTGCTGTGAGTGCGGCACAAGATTGACATCATTTAATTGATCGATGGCAGTTTATCGCGCGCGCACCGCCCGTCTTCAATTGACGCTCCACCCCCAACCCTCTAACCTTCGCGGCTTGTTTCAGGTGCTTTGTGACCCTGGTCGACAGAGTGAAACAGGGAAGCCGGTGAGTGAGCCCTTCGATGCATGAAGGTCCGCGATCCCGGCGCTGCCCCCGCAACGGTAAATGAGTGAAAACTGCGTCTTGAGCCACTGTGTCGATCATCGACATGGGAAGGCGCGCAGTCAGGCCTTGCGCCGCTCATGAGCCCGGAGACCGGCCTGATCCATCCAGCGGCATCACGGTGGGCGATGCCAGGCTTTTTGCCGTCTATTCTTGTGCCTGCCCGCCGTTATCCAGCCTCAACGGAGAGCTCCCCCATGACTGATACCCCCGATCGTGACGAACGCCATTTGGCGCGCATGCAACGCAAAAAAGCCGTGATCGACGAACGCATCGCCAACTCCCCGAACGAATGCGGCCTATTGCTGGTGCTGACCGGCAACGGCAAAGGCAAGAGCAGTTCGGCGTTTGGCATGCTCGCCCGCTCCATGGGCCACGGCATGCAGTGCGGTGTGGTGCAGTTCATCAAGGGTCGCAACAGCACCGGTGAAGAGTTGTTCTTCCGGCGCTTCCCGGAGCAGGTGCGCTTTCATGTGATGGGCGAGGGCTTTACCTGGGAAACCCAGGATCGCCAGCGTGACATCGCCGCCGCCGAAGCCGCCTGGGCCGTGTCCCAGGAACTGCTGCGCGACCCGTCCATCGGCCTGGTGGTGCTCGATGAGTTGAACATCGCCCTCAAGCACGGCTACCTCGACCTCGATCAGGTGCTCAGCGATTTGCAGGCCCGTCCGCCGATGCAGCACGTGGTGGTGACCGGTCGCGGCGCCAAACCGGAAATGATTGAACTGGCCGATACCGTCACCGAAATGGGCGTGATCAAGCACGCGTTCCAGGCCGGGATCAAAGCGCAAAAAGGCGTCGAGCTGTGAATCAACCCCGTCATTGCCCGGCGGTGCTGATCGCCGCGCCGGCCTCCGGTCAGGGCAAGACCACCGTCACTGCCGCGCTGGCCCGTTTGCATCGCAATCAGGGCCGCAAGGTGCGCGTGTTCAAATGCGGCCCGGACTTCCTCGACCCGATGATTCTCGAACGCGCCAGCGGCGCGCCGGTGTATCAGCTGGACATGTGGATGGTCGGCGAGCAGGAAAGTCGTCGACTGTTGTGGGAAGCCGCCGGTGAAGCCGATCTGATTCTTATCGAAGGCGTCATGGGCCTGTTCGACGGCACGCCGTCCAGCGCAGACCTGGCGCGGCATTTCGGTGTGCCGGTGCTCGGCGTGATCGACGGCACCGCCATGGCCCAGACGTTTGGCGCGCTGGCCTTGGGGCTGGCGCGCTATCAGCCGGATTTGCCGTTCGCCGGTGTGTTGGCCAACCGCGTTGGCACTTTGCGGCATGCGCAATTGCTCGAAGGCAGCCTGACCGAAGGCCTGCGCTGGTACGGCGCGTTGTCCCGGGAAACCGGGATCGAATTGCCGAGCCGTCACTTGGGGCTGGTGCAGGCCAGCGAGCTGAACGATCTCGATCTGCGCCTCGATGCGGCAGCCGATGCGCTGGCCAGCAGCTGCGAGGTTGCGCTGCCACCGGCGGTGGAATTCGGCGCCCCTGATGTGATCGTTGCCGAACCGTTACTGGCCGGCGTGCGCATCGCCGTGGCCCGTGACGAAGCGTTCGCGTTCACCTATGGCGCGAGCCTGGATCTGTTGCGGGCGATGGGCGCCGAGTTGCTGTTTTTCTCGCCGATCCGTGACACGCAATTGCCGGACGCCGACAGCCTCTACCTGCCGGGTGGATATCCGGAGCTGCACCATGTAGCGCTGTCGCAAAACACCTCGATGCTGACCGCGATCCGCGCTCACCACGCGGCGGGTAAACCGTTGCTGGCCGAATGCGGCGGCATGCTTTATCTGCTCGATTCGTTGACCGATGTCGACGGCACTCGCGCGGAACTGGTCGGCTTGCTGGCGGGAGATGCAGTGATGCAGAAACGTCTGGCAGCGTTGGCGTTGCAAGCGGTGGAACTGCCGGAAGGTTCGCTGCGCGGGCACACGTATCACCACTCGCTGACCAGCACCGAGCTTGAGCCGATTGCGCGTGGGCTCAGTCCTAATGGCGGGCGTGGGGCAGAGGCGGTGTATCGCGAGGGGCGGATGACGGCTTCTTATGTGCACTTTTATTTTCCGTCGAATCCGCAAGCGATCGCCGCGTTATTGGCGCCTGACCTTGAGGCCGCCTTCGCGAGCAAGCCCGCTCCCACATTAGAAAGTGTGTTGCCTGAAGAAACGCGGTCCATTGTGGGAGCGGGCTTGCTCGCGAAGAGGCCATGACCGACAACGCATTCAGCCAGGCCGAACGCGAAGCTGTTTATCGGGCCATCGCCGAACGCCGCGACATGCGCCATTTCAGCGGCGGTACCGTCGAGCCCGAACTCCTGCGCCGTCTGCTCGAAGCCGCGCACCAGGCGCCGAGTGTCGGCCTGATGCAGCCCTGGCGGTTCATCCGCATCAGCGACCGTGCCCTGCGCGGCGAGATCCAGCAACTGGTGGAAGAAGAACGTCTGCGCACCGCCGAAGCCCTCGGCGAGCGCAGCGATGACTTCATGAAACTCAAGGTCGAAGGCATCAACGATTGCGCCGAGGTGCTGGTCGCCGCGCTGATGGACGATCGCGAACGGCACATTTTCGGCCGCCGCACCTTGCCGGAAATGGACATGGCCTCGCTGTCCTGCGCCATCCAGAACCTCTGGCTGGCGTCCCGCGCCGAAGGGTTGGGCATGGGCTGGGTGTCGCTGTTCGAGCCGCAAGCCCTGGCCGATCTGCTGCAGATGCCGGCCGGCGCCAAGCCGCTGGCGGTGCTGTGTCTCGGCCCGGTAAAGGAATTCTATCCGGCGCCAATGCTGGTACTTGAAGGCTGGGCGCAAGCGCGTCCGCTGAACGAATTGCTGTATGAAAATGTTTGGGGAGTGAGTCAATGAGTGTGGCGTTGTTGAGTGTCGCCGCCGTGGCGCTGGATGCGCTGCTGGGTGAACCCAAACGCTGGCATCCGCTGGTAGCGTTCGGCCGTTTTGCCGACCGCATCGAGCAACGTTTCAATGGCGGCGGTCGCGGCTGGCGCAGTCACGGCGTTACCGCCTGGGTGATTGCCGTACTGCCGTTGACCCTGCTGGCCACGGCATTTTCCTGGGCACCTTATGTCGGTTGGATCGTCGAGATTCTCGCGCTCTATTGCGCGCTCGGCATGCGCAGTCTCGGCGAGCACGTCGAGCCGGTGGCCAAGGCCCTGCGCAGCGATGACCTGGACGAGGCCCGCAAGCGCGTGGGCTATCTGGTCAGCCGTCAGACCAGCGAACTGGATAAAACCGAAGTCGCCCGCGCCGCCACCGAATCCGTCTTGGAAAACGGCAGCGACGCCGTATTTGCCGCGCTGTTCTGGTTCGCCGTGGCCGGCGCGCCGGGTGTGGTGCTCTACCGTTTGAGCAACACGCTCGACGCCATGTGGGGCTATCGCAACGAGCGCTTTGAGCGTTTCGGCTGGGCGGCGGCGAAGATCGACGACGTGCTCAACTACATTCCTGCACGCCTGGTGGCGCTGACCTACGCGTTGCTCGGTAAAACCCGCCTGGCGCTGAAATGCTGGCGTCTCCAGGGTCCGACCTGGGACAGCCCGAATGCCGGTCCGGTGATGGCCGCCGGTGCCGGTGCGCTCGGTGTCGAGTTGGGCGGGGCGGCGATCTATCACGGCGAACTGCATCAGCGTCCGCCACTGGGCGAAGGCGCGCCAGCGGACGCCGACTCCATCGACCGTGGCTGGCAATTGGTCCAGCGCGGGGTATGGTTATGGCTGCTGATTCTCTGCGTGGGGGCTGAATTCTATGCTTGAACACGGTGGACGGTTGCGCAAGGCCGCGCTCGAATACGGCATCGCCGAAGCCGACTGGCTCGACCTGTCCAGCGGCCTGGCGCCCTGGCCGTTTCCGGTTCCAGAGATTCCGTTGCGAGCGTGGGCGCGCTTGCCGGAAACCGATGATGGCCTGGAGCAGGCCGCCTGCGATTACTACGGCGCCGTGCAGGTGCTGCCGGTGGCCGGCTCGCAAATGGCGATCCAGTTGCTGCCGCGTTTGCGTCGGGTCGGCAAGGTCGGCGTGCTCTCGCCGTGTTATGCCGAACACGCCGAAGCCTGGCGCCGCAGCGGTTACATCGTGCGTGAAGTGCTGGAGCAGGAAGTCGACTTTTTCCTCGACAGCCTCGACGTGCTGGTGGTGGTCAACCCGAATAATCCCACCGGCCTGAGCCTGACCCCGAGTCGTCTGCTGGACTGGCATTCAAAACTGGCCCAGCGCGGTGGCTGGCTGGTGGTGGACGAGGCGTTCATGGACAACACGCCGGCGCTGAGCCTGGCGCCGTTTGCCAATCAGGTCGGGTTGATCGTGTTGCGCTCCTTCGGCAAGTTTTTCGGCCTGGCCGGTGTGCGGTTGGGGTTTGTGCTGGCCGAGCGCAAGTTGCTCAAGTTGCTGGCCGAACAAGTGGGCCCCTGGGCGGTCAGTGGACCGACTCGGGTGCTGGGCCAGGCGTGTTTACTGGACAGCGAAGGGCATGCCCGGCAACGGCTGCGCACTGAAGAGGCCAGCGCACGTCTGGCGCGGCTGCTGGAGCAGCACGGTTTCAAACCCCAGGGCGGTTGCGCCTTGTTTCAATGGCTGATCATCGAACGCGCCGAAGCGCTCCATGAGTTCATGGCTCGACGCGGCATCTTGCTGCGGTTGTTCACGCATAACAGCAGCCTGCGCTTTGGCCTGCCGGCCGATGAAGCCGACTGGACACGACTCGCTGCTGCATTCGAAGCTTACGCCAAGGAAAACCAATGACCACGTTGATGGTGCAGGGCACGACATCGGACGCCGGTAAAAGCACGCTGGTGACGGCGTTGTGTCGTTGGGTGGTGCGTCAGGGCGTGAGCGTCGTGCCGTTCAAACCGCAGAACATGGCGCTCAACAGTGCCGTGACCGCCGACGGTGGCGAGATCGGTCGCGCGCAAGCGGTGCAGGCCCAGGCGGCCAACCTTGAGCCGCACACCGACATGAACCCGGTGCTGCTCAAACCCAACAGCGACACCGGCGCCCAAGTGATCATCCACGGTCGTGCGGTCACGACCATGAACGCGGTCGCCTATCACGACTACAAAGCCATCGCCATGCAAGCGGTGCTGGCCTCCCATGCGCGGTTGAGCGCGGCGTATCCAGTGGTGATGGTCGAAGGCGCCGGCTCGCCGGCCGAGATCAATCTGCGTGCCGGCGACATCGCCAACATGGGCTTTGCCGAGGCGGTCGACTGCCCGGTGGTACTGATCGCCGACATCAATCGCGGCGGGGTGTTCGCGCATTTGGTAGGCACGCTGGAACTGCTGTCGCCGAGCGAACAGGCGCGGGTCAAAGGTTTCATCATCAACCGTTTTCGCGGTGACATCGCCTTGCTGCAACCCGGCCTGGACTGGCTGGAAGCACGCACCGGCAAACCGGTGATCGGCGTCTTGCCCTACGTCATGGACCTGCACCTGGAAGCCGAAGACGGCATCGATCAGCGCCAGACCGACAAGGCCGACCGCGTGCTGAAGGTGGTGGTGCCGGTGCTGCCGCGCATCAGCAACCACACCGATTTCGATCCGCTGCGCTTGCACCCGCAAGTGGACCTGCAATTCATCGGCCCTGGCCAGGCGATTCCACCAGCCGATCTGATCATCCTTCCCGGCTCGAAAAGCGTGCGCAGTGACCTTGCGTATCTGCGCGCCAATGGTTGGGACAGCGCCATCACCAGACACCTGCGTTACGGCGGAAAAGTGCTGGGTATTTGCGGCGGTCTGCAAATGCTCGGTGAACAGGTGCATGATCCGCTGGGCCTCGAAGGTGCACCGGGTTCAAGTGCCGGTTTGGGCTTGCTGGCGTTCGACACGCAGCTCGAAGAAGAGAAACAGTTGCGCAATGTGCGCGGGCGTCTGGCGCTGGAAGATGCGCCGGTCAGCGGCTATGAAATTCATGCCGGCGTGACCACCGGGCCGGCGTTGGAAAACGCTGCGGTGCAGTTGGATGATGGTCGTTGTGATGGCGCGCAAAGTGCCGACGGGCAGATTTTCGGCACCTATCTGCACGGGCTGTTCGAGTCCCCGGCGGCGTGCAGTGCGCTGTTGCGTTGGGCCGGTTTGCAGGAGGTGCAGGACGTGGATTACCACGGGTTGCGTGAGCGCGATATCGAGCGGCTGGCGGATCTGGTGGAGAAGCATTTGGATACCGCGCTGTTGCGTGAGCTCTGCGGATTTTAGGGTGAATTGGCTGGCCTCTTCGCGAGCAAGCCCGCTCCCACATTAGATCTCCAGCGAACATCGAATTTATGTTCGGCGCCGTTCAAATGTGGGAGCGGGCTTGCTCGCGAAGACTTTATTCGCCGCACTGCCAATTAGAAGGTTATGAATATGCTGCAACTGATCCTCGGCGGCGCCCGCTCCGGCAAAAGTCGCCTGGCTGAAAAACTGGCTACAGATAGCCAACTCAAGGTGACCTACATCGCCACCAGCCAACCCCTCGACGGCGAAATGAATGAGCGGGTGGCCCATCACCGCGCCCGTCGTCCGGCCGAATGGGCGCTGATCGAAGAACCGCTTGAACTCGCCCGCATCCTGCGCGAAACCGCCCGTCCCGAGCGTTGCCTGCTGGTGGATTGCCTGACCCTGTGGCTGACCAACCTGCTGATGCTCGACAACCCCGAGCGTCTCAACGCCGAGCGCGAAGCCCTGCTGGACTGCCTGGCGACGCTGCCGGGTGAAATCATTTTTGTCAGCAACGAGACCGGAATGGGTGTCGTGCCGCTGGGCGAATTGACTCGCCGCTATGTCGATGAAGCCGGTTGGCTGCATCAAGCTTTGGCCGAGCGCTGTCAGCGAGTCGTCCTGACCGTCGCCGGCCTGCCCCTGACTTTGAAAGGAACTGCGTTATGACTCAATCCTGGTGGCTGAACCCGTGCAAGCCGATCGATGCGGCAGCGGTCGAGCAGGCCGCAGCGCGTCAGCAGCAACTGACCAAACCGGCCGGTTCCCTCGGCCGACTGGAGTCGGTAGCGGTGCAATTGGCGGGGTTGCAGGGGCAAGTCAAGCCGAGCCTCGATCAGCTGTGGATCGCGATTTTTGCCGGCGATCACGGCGTGGTCGCCGAAGGGGTGTCGGCGTTTCCCCAGGAAGTCACCGGGCAAATGCTGCACAACTTCGTCAGTGGCGGCGCGGCGATCAGCGTGTTGGCGCGGCAGTTGGGCGCGTCCCTTGAAGTGGTTGACCTCGGCACTGTCAACCCGGCGTTGAATTTGCCGGGTGTGCGTCACATGAACGTGGGCCCTGGCACGGCGAATTTTGTCGACGCTCCGGCGATGACGCAGGCTCAGGGCGAACTCGCCTTGCAGGCCGGTCGCGACAGCGTGCAGCGCGCCATCGCGGCGGGTGCGCAGCTGTTCATCGGCGGTGAAATGGGCATCGGCAACACCACCGCAGCCAGCGCTCTGGCCTGTGCATTGCTCGATTGCCCGGTGGTGCATCTGGCCGGGCCGGGCACCGGGCTGGACGCGGCGGGCGTGAGCCACAAGGCTCAGGTCATCGAGCGTGCGTTGGCCATGCATGGCGCGCAGCGCGGTGATGCGTTGCAAACCCTGTTCAACCTCGGAGGTTTTGAAATTGCGGCACTGGTCGGCGCGTACCTGGCGTGTGCCCAGGAAGGCGTCGCGGTGCTGGTGGACGGTTTCATTTGCAGCGTCGCCGCGTTGGTTGCGGTGCGCTTGAACCCTGAATGCCGGCAGTGGCTGTTGTTCGGGCATCGCGGTGCCGAGCCGGGTCATCGCCATGTCCTGGAAACCCTCAACGCCGAGCCGTTGCTGGATCTCGGCCTGCGCTTGGGCGAGGGCAGCGGCGCCGCGTTGGCCGTGCCGTTGCTGCGTCTGGCTTGCGACCTTCACGGCCAAATGGCGACCTTCGCCGAAGCCGCGGTGGCGGATCGTCCGGCATGACCTTGCGCCTGGATCTCTTGCGCCACGGCGAAACCGAACTCGGCGGCGGCCTGCGCGGCAGCCTCGACGATGCGTTGACCGACAAGGGCTGGGCGCAGATGCGCGCCGCCGTGATCGAGCAAGGGCCGTGGGATCGCCTTGTCAGTTCGCCGTTGCAGCGCTGTGCGCGGTTCGCAGAGGAACTCGGCGCGCAACTGGGGTTGCCGGTGCAACTGGATAAAGATTTGCAGGAGCTGCACTTCGGCGCCTGGGAAGGGCAGAGCGCGAAGGCGTTGATGGAAACCGATGCCGAGGCCTTGGGATTGTTCTGGGCCGACCCGTATTCGTTTACACCGCCTCAGGGTGAGCGGGTCTTGGATTTTTCGACGCGCGTGCTGGCGGCGGTTGCGCGTCTGCACGCCGCCTATGCGGGCGAGCGAGTGTTGCTGATCAGCCATGGTGGCGTGATGCGCTTGCTGCTGGCTCAGGCGCGGGGATTGCCCCGTGAGCAGTTGCTCAACGTTGAGGTGGGCCACGGTGCGTTGTTTTCGCTGTCGGTCGAGTCGGGTGGCTCGTTAAAGGAAGCGACCTGACCATGCTGCCATTCTGGATCGCCCTGCAATTCCTGAGCAGCCTGCCGATTCGTTTGCCGGGCATGCCGACGCCTGAGGAACTGGGGCGGTCGCTGTTGTTTTATCCGCTGGTGGGGCTGCTGTTCGGCGTGATTTTGTGGGCCCTGAACGGGCTGTTGCTGGGCACGCCGGCGTTGCTTCACGCCGCGTTGTTACTGACGGTTTGGGTGTTGCTCAGTGGTGCGCTGCACCTTGATGGCCTGGCCGATAGCGCCGATGCGTGGCTCGGCGGGTTCGGTGACCGTGAGCGCACGCTGACGATCATGAAGGATCCGCGCAGCGGGCCGATCGCCGTGGTGACGCTGGTGTTGGTGTTGCTGCTGAAATTCGCGGCGTTGCTGGCGTTGATCGAGCAGGGACATGGCGTTGTTTTACTCATCGTTCCCTTGATTGGCCGTGCTGCATTGTTGGGACTATTTCTGACCACACCTTATGTCCGGGCCGGTGGTTTGGGTCAGGCGTTGGCGGATCATTTGCCGCGGTTGGCCGGTAAGCAGGTGTTGGGCGCCAGTGCATTGGTTTGTGTGCTGATTGCCGGTCTCAGCGGTGTATTGGCGTTGGTGCTGGCGGCGCTGATGTTTGTCTGGTTACGGCAGGTGATGGTGCGGCGCTTGGGCGGCACAACCGGCGATACGGCCGGTGCGTTGCTGGAGTTGCTGGAGACGACATTGCTTATAGGGCTGGCATTAATTGTGTAGGAGCGAGGCTTGCCCGCGAAGCTTTTGGCGCACTCAAGGACGCTTTCGCGGGCAAGCCTCGCTCCTACACGGGTAACATGCATCAAATATTTGCTTTCATTTAACCGCGGGTATATACACGCACCATGCTCGACTCCCAATGTTTATGCATCAACCTGCGTCGCGCCGCCCGTGGCGTCAGCAGGCATTACGACGGCGCTCTCGACGGCTTCGGGATCAACGTTGCCCAGTATTCTCTGCTGTGCAATCTGCAGCGTCTGGATCAACCGAGTATTTCCACCCTGGCCGAGGCCATGGGCCTGGACCGCAGCACGCTCGGGCGCAATCTGCGCGTGCTGGAGGGAGAAGGGCTGGTGACGCTGGTCGAGGGCGAGGACATGCGCAATCGTATCGTCCGCCTGACTGACGCCGGTGCTGAGCGGCTGGCAGCGGCCTTGCCCGCCTGGGAAGCGGCGCAGCAGCGGTTGATTGATCGCTTGGGGGCCGAGAAACGCGAAACTTTGCTGAAGTTGCTGGACGAACTGGCGTGATGCCGGTTTGTTCGATCTTAAGCGGGTATATACCCGCTACCGGAGAATAAGAATGACCTCGATGTGGCGTACTTGCGGTTGGGTGTTGGTGGGGAGTGCGCTGATTCTTGCGTTGTCTCTGGGAGTGCGACACGGCTTCGGATTGTTTCTGGCACCGATGAGTGCCGAGTTCGGCTGGGGGCGTGAGACGTTTGCGTTTGCCATCGCCTTGCAGAACCTGATCTGGGGCCTGGCGCAGCCCTTCACCGGCGCGCTGGCCGACCGCTTCGGCGCGGCGAAAGTGGTGGCGGTCGGCGGTGTTTTCTATGCGCTGGGGCTGCTGTTCATGGGCTTGTCGGATTCGGCTGTGACCTTGTCCCTGAGTGCTGGCCTGTTGATTGGTCTCGGCTTGTCCGGTACGTCGTTTTCGGTGATCCTCGGCGTGGTCGGGCGCGCGGTGCCACCGGAGAAACGCAGCATGGGCATGGGCATTGCCAGCGCTGCCGGTTCTTTCGGTCAGTTCGCCATGTTGCCCGGTACGCTCGGGTTGATCGGCTGGCTCGGCTGGTCCGCCGCGTTGCTGGTGCTGGGCTTGCTGGTGGCGCTGATTGTGCCGGTGGTGAGCATGCTCAAGGACAAGCCGTTACCCGTGCTCGGCCATGAACAAACCTTGTCCGAAGCATTGCGCGAGGCCTGCTCCCATTCGGGTTTCTGGCTGCTGGCGTTCGGCTTTTTTGTCTGCGGTTTCCAGGTGGTGTTTATCGGCGTGCACCTGCCGGCTTACCTGGTGGACCAGCATCTCCCGGCATCTGTCGGCACCACGGTGCTGGCGCTGATCGGCTTGTTCAACATCTTCGGTACCTACACCGCTGGCTGGCTCGGCGGGCGGATGTCCAAACCGCGTTTGCTCACGGCCCTGTATCTGCTGCGAGCTGTGGTGATTGCATGGTTCCTGTGGGCGCCAGTCACAACGACCACTGCCTATCTGTTTGGCATGATGATGGGCTTTCTCTGGCTGTCGACCGTGCCCTTGACCAATGGCACCGTGGCGACCTTGTTTGGTGTGCGAAACCTGTCCATGCTCGGTGGGATCGTGTTCCTGTTTCACCAGCTCGGATCGTTCCTCGGCGGCTGGTTGGGCGGGGTGGTGTATGACCGGACCGGGAGCTATGACTTGATCTGGCAAGTGGCGATTCTTTTGAGCCTGTTGGCTGCCGCCCTGAACTGGCCGGTGCGTGAGCAGCCTGTGGAGCGTCTGCAAACCCGGATGAGTGCGGTATGAACAGTCTCTGGCCGCGCATCGCTGCGGTCGCGGTCTGCGCCTTGCTGCTGGCCCTGGCGTGGTGGGGCTGGCAGCAGGGCGGGCTGGCGTTGATGCAGTTGGGCATGGGTGCTTGCTAGCAAGACATGAGGGCGAGTAAGTTCGTTTCTGACGACCTCTGAAGGATGCACCGACATGCTGATGCGCTGGTTGGCAGTTCCCGCGTTACTGGTAGCGTTTACCGGATTGGCTCAAGCGGCCGAGTGCCCGGCACTGTTGCAAGGCTCGTTGCCCAAGTTGCGCGCCAATGAATCCATCGACCTGTGCCAGCGCTTCGCCGGCAAGCCGTTGGTGGTGGTCAATACCGCCAGCTTCTGTGGTTTCGCCCCGCAGTTCAAAAGCCTTGAGGCGCTGAATCAGCGTTACAAGGAGCAAGGGCTGGAGGTGCTCGGTGTTCCGTCCAATGACTTCAATCAGGAATCCAAGGACGGCGCGGAGACCGCCAAGGTGTGCTACGTGAACTACGGCGTGACCTTCACCATGACCGAACCGCAGAAAGTCCGCGGCGATGGCGCCACGCATCTGTTCAAGTTGCTCGCCAAGCAGACCAGCGCGCCGAAGTGGAATTTCTACAAGTACGTGGTTGATCGCCAGGGCAAGGTGATCGCCCATTTCTCCAGCCTGACCAAGCCCGACGATCCCGAGTTCATCGAAGCGGTGGAGAAGGCCCTGGCTTCGCCGCCTCTGGCGTCCACACCCTGATCGACGCCCACTAAAAAGCCCCGCCTCTGTACAAGAGTGCGGGGCTTTTTCGATTCAGGCGGCGAGGGTCAAGCCTCGCCGTGACTCATCAGAAGCGGTAGGTCGCGCCAACACCAAAACCATTCGCATAGTTTTCATACTTGGCGCTGTAGGACTGGCGGCCGTTGTTGTCGTTGACCTTGACCGACTCTTCGCGCAAGTACGAATACGCTACGTCGATGGTCAGGTCGTCGGTCGGGCTCCAGCCGGCGCCCAGGCTGAGGATCGTGCGATCGCCCGTCGGGATGCGAGGGGAGCGGTTTTCGTTGTTGGTCGGCGCCTGGTCAACGGACAGACCGGTACGCAGCACCCATTGCTTGTTCAACTGGTAGGAAGCGCCGATGGCGTGAGCCCAGGTGTCGTGCCAGTTCTGCTCTTCGGTGATAGTGCCGAAGCCGCGTGCGGCCAGCGCGGCAGGAACGCCTTCGTTCTCGACGGTGATTTCTTTCAGGCGGCTCCAGCGCGTCCAGGTGCTGCCGGCGTAGACGGTCCACTGGTCGTTCAACTGATGAGTCACCGAGAAGTCGACCGATTCAGGGGTGGTGATGTCCAGCGACGCGTCGAACTTCTGGTTCGGGCTCTGACCCAGGGCGCCGAGCAGGCCGTAGTTGATCTTGGTGTCACCGTCGAGCTTGTACTTCACTTTCGAGTGGTAGGTCAGGCCGAGGCGGGTGCTCTCGAGGGCTTGAACCATGATGCCGATGTTGTAGCCCAGAGCAGTGTCGTCACCCTTGATCTTGACTTCACCATCCGGTGCGCGCGGGTCAAGCGACAGGTTCGATTCCAGCTTGCCGTCGATGCGGTTGATGGTTGGGCCGAAACCGATGGAAACCTTGTCGTTGAAGGCGTAGCTGACGGTTGGCTGAATAGTGACGATCTTGACTTCGCTCTTGCTGCCGAAGTAACGGCCGGCGAAGCCGTTCTCGTAGTCGGTCACCAGGCCGAATGGCGCGTACACGCCGATACCGAAGGCCCACTGGTCATCGATTGGCTTGACGTAGTAGCCCATCGGGACGCCCATGAAAGGGACCATGTCACCTTTGTTGGTACCGCCGTTCGGACGGGAGGTGGCATCGCTGATGTCAGTGTGTGCGTCGATAAATGCAACACCGCCGGTCACTTGTTCGCGCTTGAGGCGAGCCATGCCGGCAGGGTTGCCAAAAATGGTGGATGCGTCATCGGCAGATGAAGATCGCCCAGCAAAACCTGTACCCATCCCGCTGATGCTTTGTTCGTTCAGGGCAAAGCCACTTGCGAAGATCTGGGTGGATGCCAAGGTAACGGCGAGGCTAAGGGTGGTTTTGAGCATTACTTTTTTCATTATTAGAACTCCTGGTGATCACCGGGGCGAAAATTACCAACATTTTCGTCCCAGCGCTATAGCCTGTATCGCTTGATTTAGAGCGGTTTTGTAGGACAATCCGACCAGATTCGCGACGTGTTTCACGATCTTGCGAAAAAGTGGATCAGCAAGCGACCTGATTCATCGGTGAAACACAGGTTTGCCAAGCGTAGGTGAAGTCTCTGAGACGTCCTTGGGGCTGGAACGTCTGGCGCCAGATTCGGGCCATTCCCAACAGGTCGTCGGCTTCGGGGAGGGGAGTGTTCTGTTCTTCTACCAGCAACCAGGCAATGGCAGTGGCGTAACGCAGGTTGACGGTCAATTCGAGGTGCGGACCGCTGAGGAAGGCATGCTGGCTGGCCAGCCCGCGGACCAGGCTTGCGCGCTCCGGGTCAAGTGCCAGGTAGTGGTCCCAGAGTGCCTGATGGCGGGGTTCGGCGATTCGGTACAGGCCGTGTCCACGGCGGTCATGCAGGGCAGTACCAAGGGCTGACTGGCTGGCGGCAATGCCCAGCAGCAGGGATTCGGCGGTTGCGCTATGGCGTCCAAGGTAGATCAATGTCGGGCGGATCACATAGCGGCACAGTTCGCTGGCAGCGATACCCATAAGACCCTCGAAACATGAAATGGTCGGCGATACCTGAATTAAGCGTTGGCAGCGGTGAATCGAGTCAGGCTCGCCGGAAGCGGAACAAGCCGCTTGAGTTGAAGTGTAGTGTCATATTCGCGACGTAAAGGCCTGTTTTTAAAATATTTCCGGCTGCCAGTTATAATCGTTATATCGGTTAGTGCTTAGGCTTTGAACGGGAAAAGTGAAATATCGGGCAATAAAAAGCCCCGCTTTTTGAGCGAGGCTTTTGAGGTTTTCAGTCTTTCTGGCGTATCAGGCAACCAGTGCCTGACGGGTACGCTCGATCACGGCCTGCAGCGGCTCGGCGCTGGAGTATTGATCGGGGTACAGGCGTTCGCTGTGACGAGCGATGCCGTGTTCATTGACCAGAGTGAAGCTGAAGCAGCCTTTGCGAGCGGCCATGATCAGGCAGTTCATTGGTGCAAAAGCGTTGGTTAGGGTGCGAATTGCATCCTGGGTGTGGATTTGAGTAGACATAGTCATTGGGTGTTCCTACAAGCGACACGGATAAGAACCGTGCAAAGTTAAAACGTTCCAGTGACGACGACCACCATTGGTCGAACGAAGAACCCGACTGGAACAAAGCAGCCAGTTTGAAGCGCTGATAAATTGGCGCGCTTGGGCTGGCAGGTAGGTACTTAGGAGGGCAGGCAACACATCAAGGGCAAAGGTTCTGGGCCCGGGGTGAAGATCCTGATCAATTTGCAGGCTGGTTCGGTCAGAGTAAGTGAGCTTCGCAACACCCTTTGCTTTCGATTCAAAGGCTGTGTTGACGCAAGGTTTACCTGGAAACCATCGAGGTGGTCGATCCCGCTTTGTCGGTGGAGGATTCCGTTGGGAAGGCTGACCGGGGGGATTTGTTCGACCAGAATTGACTTTCAGCTTGGTACTAACGCCGCGGATACTAACGGATTGGATTGCAGAAAGAAAGCGCGTCAGCAAAAAAGATTCCAAAAGCTCCTACAGGTGCGCGGTGCTGGCCTGTAATAGCACAGAATCCGACGGCTGGTCGTCCACCTCGGACCTGCCTGAATCACGGGTTTGCGCAGGTTTATCCCCAGGATCAGGTAAAAAAAGCGCCGAAAAAGTCCGTCGATATAACTGCCTCGAAGGTACTTGTGCACATAAGTCGTGCAGGTTGTCACCCCGCTGTCATCTTCCCTTCAAACGCAGTGGGTGCCTGTAACCAAAATTTAAGTCAATGAAAAACATCGCTTTTTTTTACTGGTGAAAAAATCGTCAGTTTGACTGCGGGCCCCATTCCACAGGGCTTTGCGAGAGTTCAGGGGCGGTTGTCCACTGAGTTATCCACAGCTTCTGTGGATTGTCCCGAGCGCTTGCTCTAGGACGGGCGTGCCGGGTTTTTTTAGGCTTTACCTGTAAGAAAAAAAGAGTAGAGTGGCGCGCCTTCCGATCTGCCCCACAGTGCTTTATGAAGTTTCGCTCAGCATCAGACTCTGCCACCTCGACACCCCCCAATGTAATCCCTCCCAAGCGCTTTTCGATGCGTGTGGCGGAGTGGCTTCTCGACAGCCCGCGCCTGGGCGAAAACACCAACGTCAAACACTTTGCCGGACGCCTGCTCAAGCAGCCGGCCCGCGAAGGTGTGGTGGCCGCGCAAAGCCGTCTCGGTCAGCTCATGTGCCGGGAGTGCGGGAATGCCCGTGATCGCCGAATCGGCCAGGACCTTTTGCGCCAAGCCGCGCGGGCAGGGGATAAGCGCGCCCGGCAGGAACTCGGTCTGATCGAAGACTGAGCTGTCCAAGACCTGACGCCTTGGTTAACCTTCAAGCTTTATTTGATTGGCAGGAGTGGCTATGGCTATGGACTTGACCAGCGCGTTGCTGGGTCTGGCGGGCGCTGCACTGCCGTTACTGGTACTGGCCTGGCAACTTCAGCGCCGAGCGAGCGCCACGCAGTCAGACGTTGCGCTGCTGGAAGAGCGACTGGCCATGGCTAACCTGGCTCAGGACGGCTTGAACGCCCAGCTCGAAGCCTGCCGCGATGAGATAGGTGATCTGGGCCAGGCCAACGCTGCCAAACAGGCAGACCTGGCGGCCCTGCGCCGTGAAGTCGAATTGCTGCAGATCGAGCGCGACGACGCCCGCGATGCTGCGCACGCCTGGAATCTCGAACGCGCCGGTAAAGAGGCTGAGCTGCGTCGCCTGGACGCGCAAGCCGCTTCGCTCAATGCCGAGCTGCGTGAGCAGCAGGAAAGCCACCAGCAGCGCCTCAACGACCTGCAAGGCTCGCGTGATGAACTGCGTGCGCAGTTCGCCGAGCTGGCCGGCAAGATCTTCGACGAGCGTGAGCAGCGTTTTGCCGAAAGCAGTCAGCAACGCCTGGGGCAGTTGCTTGATCCGTTGAAGGAACGCATCCAGTCGTTTGAAAAACGCGTCGAGGAAAGTTATCAGGCCGAAGCCCGCGAGCGCTTCTCGCTGGCCAAGGAACTGGAACGACTTCAGCAGTTGAACCTGCGCCTGAGCGATGAAGCCACCAACCTGACCCGTGCCTTGAAAGGCCAGAAAACCCAGGGCAACTGGGGCGAGCTGATTCTGGAGCGAGTGCTTGAACACGCGGGGCTTGAGAAAGGGCGCGAGTATCAGACCCAGGTCAATCTCAAGGGTCCGGACGGCGAGCGTTTCCAGCCGGACGTGATCATTTATCTGCCGGGCGACAAGCAGGTGGTGGTCGACTCAAAGGTCAGCCTCACGGCCTATCAGCAATACGTGGCCGCCGAAGACGATGCCATCGGCCAGATCGCCATCAAGCAGCACGTGCTGTCGCTGCGTAATCACGTCAAAGGCTTGGCCGGCAAGGATTACAAGCGTCTCGACGGCTTGCACAGCCTGGATTTTGTGTTGCTCTTCGTGCCGATCGAAGCGGCGTTTTCCGCTGCCTTGCAGTCGGAGCCGACGCTGTTCCAGGAAGCATTCGACCGCAACATCGTGATTGTCAGCCCGACCACTTTGTTGGCGACGCTGCGCGTTATCGACAGCCTGTGGAAGCAGGAGCGCCAGAGCCAGAACGCCCGGGAAATCGCCGAGCGCGCCGGGTGGCTGTACGACAAGTTCGTGTTGTTCATTCAGGACCTGGATGAAGTCGGCAATCGCTTGCAGCAACTGGACAAAGCCTACAGCTCGGCGCGCAACAAGCTGACAGAAGGCCGCGGCAACCTGGTTAGTCGCAGTGAGCAGCTCAAGTTGCTGGGCGCGCGGGCGAGCAAGAGCCTGCCGGCCGATTTGCTGGAGCGGGCGATGACTGATGTGGATGGCCTGGCCGAGCTGCCGGAGTAAGCCGAAAAGCTTCGCGAGCAAGCCCGCTCCCACATTTGACCGAGTTCTTTCAGATAAAACCCGGTCAAAATGTGGGAGCGGGCTTGCTCGCGAAGGCGCCAGTTGCATCACCACAAGCCAGAATCTTAAGCATCACAACGGCAAATGCCGACTCAGCAACGCCCGCAACGCCGCCGGTTTCACCGGTTTGGCCAGGTAATCGAGCCCCGCCGCATGCACCTGGGCGACCATTTCCGGTCGACCATCGGCACTGATCACCACCCCCGGCACCGGTTCCCCCAAACGGGTCCGCAACCACGCCATCAGTTCGGTCCCTGTCTCGCCGTTATCCAAGTGGTAGTCCACCAGCGCCAATTGTGGACGGATGCCTTCGCTGAGCAGCGCTGCGCATTCCTCGCGGTTGCGCGCCGTCCAGACCTGGCAACCCCATCGAGTCAGCAGGCTGTTCATGCCAATCAGGATGCTGTCTTCGTTATCGATGCACAGCACCTGCGCGCCGCTGAGCGGTTTGCCGTTGAGTTCGACCACCTTGGCCGGCGTCGCGGTTTGCGCCCGCGCCAGCGGCACAGTGACGCTGAACACACTGCCTCGACCCGGCCAGGAGCGTACCTGCAAGGTGTGACCGAGAACGCGACACAGCCCGTCAGCAATCGCCAGGCCCAGCCCCAAACCTTTTTCGGCTCGGGTCTGGTGGCTGTCGAGGCGTTTGAATTCTTCGAAAATCACCAACTGTTTATCTTCCGGAATGCCCGGCCCACGGTCCCAGACCTCCAGGCACAATTCGCCCTTGCGCCGACGAACCCCCAACAGCACCGGCCCTTTGGCGTAGCGGAACGCGTTGGTCAAAAAGTTCTGCAAGACCCGCCGCAACAGCTTGATGTCGCTGTCGACCCGCAACGTACTGCCGCGGACGCGGAATTTCAGCCCCTGATCTCGGGCCAGCGCCTTGAACTCGGCGCCGAGGACGTCGAACAATTCATTGAGTACGAACGGCTTGGGATCGGGGTTGATCTTGCCGTTTTCCAGGCGGGAAATGTCCAGCAGGTCGCTGATCAGGTCCTCGGCCGAGCGCAGCGAAGTGTCGAGGTGATGCACCAGTTTCTGCGCTTCGCTGGACAGGCCGTCGTCCTGATGGGAAAGGGCGGCGGAGAACAAGCGCGCGGCGTTCAACGGTTGCATCAAGTCATGACTGACAGCGGCGAGGAAGCGGGTTTTCGACTGGTTGGCCGCTTCGGCGGTGCTCTTGGCGTCGGTCAGGGCCACGTTGAGCTGCGACAGTTCGTGGGTGCGTTCCGCCACCCGCTGTTCCAGGCCCTCGTTAGCTTCGGTCAACGCGTACTCGGCTTCGCGGAACGGCGTGATGTCGGTGAAACTCATGACAAAACCGCCGCCCGGCATCGGGTTGCCGATCAGCTCGATCACTCGGCCATTGGGGAACAGTCGCTCGGAGGTGTGAGCGCGGCCCTGGCGCATCCAGTGCAAGCGGCGGGCGACGTGCACTTCGGCTTCACCGGGGCCGCACAGACCGCGTTCGGCGTTGTAGCGAATGATGTCGGCGATGGGCCGGCCGACGCTGATCAAGCCGTCCGGGTAATTGAACAGCTCCAGGTAACGGCGGTTCCAGGCCACCAGTTTCAGCGATTGGTCGACCACGCTGATGCCCTGGGTAATGTTCTCGATCGCGCCTTGCAGCAAGGCGCGGTTGAACTGCAGCACTTCCGAGGCTTCGTCGGCGATTCGCACGACATCCTCCAGTTGCATCTCCCGACCTTCAATGGCGGCTTTGACCACCGCGCGCGTCGAAGAGGCCCCGAGCACACCGGCCAGCAAGCGTTCGGTGTGGGCGATCCATTCACCGTCGGCGTTTTGATTCGGGTTGAAGCCTTTGCCCTGGCGGTAGGCGAAACGGATGAAACTCTGCCGCGCCCGCTCTTCACCGACGAAGCGTGCGGCCAGTTGCAGCAAATCGTCGATCTGCACCGACAGCATCGAACGGGCGCTGGGCCGGGCGCTGATTTCCTGGCCAATGAAACGACCGGCCTGCCAGTGCTCCGACACCCGTGTGCGCGACAGCACCGAGACCCAGGCAAACAGGGTGAAGTTGCCCGCCAGCGACAGCACCACGCCTTGGGTCAGCGGGGTGATCGGCAGGTGCAGCGGGTTGCTGTGCAGCCAGGCCAGGCCCGGAAAACTGTTCAGCGACCAACCCAGGCTCAGGGCGGCGATCGGCAGAATCAGCGTGTAGAACCACAGGAATGTCCCGGCGGCGAGGCCGGCGAACACACCGCGGCGGTTGGCCTGTTTCCAGTACAGCGCGCCGAGCATGGCCGGGGCCAGTTGAGTCACGGCGGCGAAGGCGATCTGGCCGATGGTCGCCAGGCTCGCGGTCGAGCCCAGCAGGCGATAGCTGACGTAGGCCAGCAACAGAATCACCACGATGCTGACCCGGCGCACCGACAGCATCCACTGGCGGAACACTTCGAACGGCCGCTCGGCGTTGTTGCGGCGCAGCAACCACGGCAACAGCATGTCGTTGGAAACCATGGTCGACAGCGCCACGCTGGCCACGATCACCATGCCGGTCGCCGCCGACGCGCCGCCGATAAAGGCCAGCATCGCCAGGGCAGGGTGAGACTGCGCGAGCGGCAGGCTGATGACGAAAGAGTCCGGCAGCACTGAGCTGGGCAGCAACATCTGACCCGCGAGGGCGATCGGGACTACAAACAATGCCGCCAATGCCAGGTACGCCGGGAACACCCATTTCGCCAGGCGCAGATCCTGAGGATCGATGTTTTCCACAACGGTCACGTGAAACTGCCGGGGCAGGCAGATGATCGCCATCATCGCCACACCGGTCTGTACCACCATCGACGGCCAGTTGATGGTTTCCTTCCAGTATTCTTCGAGGCGCGGGGCGAGCATCGCCTGGTCGAAAAGGTCGTCGAAACCGTCGTACAGGCCGTAGGTCACGAACGCGCCGACGGCGAGAAATGCGAACAGCTTGACCAGCGATTCGAACGCAATCGCCAGCACCATGCCGCGGTGGTGTTCCGTGGCGTCGAGGTTGCGCGTACCGAAGACGATGGTGAACAGCGCCAGCACCAGCGACACGATCAACGCCGTGTCCTGCGCGCGAACGCCCATGGCGTCGGCACCGGCGCCGATCAGCAGGTTCACCCCGAGCACGATGCCTTTGAGTTGCAAGGCGATGTAGGGCAACACGCCGACCAGGCAGATCAAGGCCACCACCACCGCCAGCGACTGGGATTTGCCGTAGCGCGCAGCAATGAAGTCGGCAATTGAAGTGATGTTTTCCTGCTTGCTGATCATCACCATCTTTTGCAGGACCCACGGCGCGCAGACCAGCAGCAGGATCGGCCCGAGGTAGATCGGCAGGAAAGACCAGAGTTGTTCGGCGGCCTGGCCCACGGCGCCAAAGAACGTCCAACTGGTGCAATAGACCGCCAGCGACAGGCTGTACACCCACGCGCGCACTCGCGGCGGCAACGGGGTGCTGCGACGGTCGCCGTAGAAGGCGATGGCGAACATGATGGCCATATAGGCCAGGGCGACGGCGGCAATCAGCCCGCTGGACAGCGACATGGAAACTCCAGGCAAAAGACACCCGGGATTCACACCCGGTCAGACAGTCTCGCACGATGGACGGGGTTAGTCAGTGTCGACCAAGGTCGAGGCGCGGCGGGGTGTCGCAGGCGGTGTGGCAGGTGGATCTCGGTCTTCATTGCGGGCCCCTTCGCGAGCAAGCCCGCTCCCACATTGGATTTGTGTTGTTCACAAATTATGTGACCACTAGAGATTAAATGTGGGAGCAGGCTTGCTCGCGAAGGCGGCCTCAATGACTCAACGCAATCTCGATCAACTGATGCAACTCCTCAACCTCCAACGCCGCCGCCGAAAACAGGATGCGAAACACCGTCGGCGCCGCCACCAGGTTGATCAGCCGATCAACACTCGGTTTCGGCTGGTCGGGGTACCGATCCAGAATCGCCTGCAATTGCCCGCCAATGATGTTCGCGCAAACGGCCGGCGTCGTGCTGCATTGCACATCGCGCAGCATGTTGCGGCCGGGCTCGGAACTCATCTCGTCCAGATACTGTTCGGCCCAGGCACGCACATCGCCGCGCAGGCTGCCGGTATTGGCCGGTTCGCTTTCAGGGCGCATCCGGGCGAGGGCGACGTCCGCCAACAGCACCGACAGATCGCCCCAGCGCCGGTAAATCGTCGACGGCGTGACCCCCGCGCGAGCGGCGATTTGGGGGACGGTCACGGTGCCGCGATCCTGCTCTTCGAGGAGATCGCGCACGGCCGAATGAACCGACTCTTGCACCCGGGCACTTCTGCCGCCGGGGCGTAAACCTTCTTTAATAGCCATGAATCGGACCTTAACACAAAGAATTTGCTTTAAGCGCACATCAGTAGCACACTCCGCAAAAGCAAAAAGTTAGCTTTTGCGGAGTGTGCCCATGTCCCGTTCTGTTTCAAACCGTGCAAGCCTGTGGTTTCTGGCGATCACCTTACTCAGTTTTCTCGCCGCTTCCACTGCGCCGACGCCGTTGTATCACTTGTATCAGGAACACCTGCAGTTCTCGGCGGCGACCCTGACCCTGATTTTCGGTGTCTACGCCATCAGCCTGCTGGCGGCGCTGCTCACGGTGGGTTCGCTCTCGGATTATCTGGGGCGCAAACCAGTGATTTTCACGGCGGTGGTGCTGAATATTCTGGCGATGCTGCTGTTTATCAACGCCGACAGCGTCGCCTGGTTGATCAGCGCTCGGGTGCTTCAGGGCTTTGCTACCGGAATGGCCACGGCCGTATTGAGTGCGGCGCTGCTGGACACCGATCGCCAGCAAGGGCCGCTGATCAACAGCGTTGCGCCGTTGTTGGGCATGGCGGCGGGCGCGATGGGCTGCGGCTTGCTGGCCGAGTTCGCGCCGCTGCCCTTGCAGTTGACCTATTGGGTGCTCTTGGCTTTGTTTTTTATCCAGGCGCTGTACGTCTGGCGTCTGCCGGAAAGCGTGAGTTCGCAACCGGGGGCCTGGGCTTCGCTGCGTCCGACGCTGCACGTGCCGATCCAGGCGCGCTCCACGCTGTGGCGGGTGTTGCCACTGAATACCGCGACGTGGGCGCTCGGCGGTTTTTTTGCTTCCCTCGCCCCCTCGCTGCTGCGCACGGCTACCGGCTCGACTTCAAACCTGATTGGCGGATCGGCCGTGGCGGCACTGACAGTGACCGGCGCGCTGATGATCTTCGCCCTGCGCAATCGGCCAGCCGCCAACGGGCTGTTGCTGGGCGGCACCTCCCTGCCAACGGGGCTCGTATTGATTTTACTGGGCGTGCACAACGCCAGCCTGACCTTGTTTTTCGCTGGAACACTGGTGGCCGGTTGCGGATTCGGCGCCGGTTTCCTGGGGGCGGTGCGCAGTCTGGTCCCGCTGGCGCTGCCACATGAACGGGCGGGATTGATGTCGGCGTACTACGTGCTCAGTTACCTGGCGTTCTGTTTGCCGTCGTTGCTGGCAGGGAACCTGACGCGGACGTTCGGCTTGGTGGCAACCACTGACGGTTATGGCGCGGCATTGATCGTGCTGTCACTGGTGGCGCTGTTTGGGCTAGTGCGCCAACGGTCGGTCAAAGTCTGTAGTGCCGATGTCGGATGAAGTCTGAAGCTATATAGACAAAACAGATAACAGTTAGAGATATTACCCGTTATATAGATATTCGATTCGGTTCTACCATGAGCTCCACCTCACCAGAGGACAGGAGTTCGCCATGACATGCCCAAACAGCGCACCAGCCACTTTCAAACCCTTCAGTCATTTACAGCACCCGCGCGAAGTCATCCGCCAGTTCACCCCGAACTGGTTCGCCGCCACCATGGGCACCGGTGTACTCGCGCTGGCACTGGCGCAATTGCCCGTGGCCAACCCGGTTTTGCACGGGATTGCCGAAGCGCTTTGGCTGTTCAATATCTTCCTCTTCGTTTTGTTCACCGCACTCTACGCGGCGCGTTGGACACTGTTTTTCGATGAGGCGCGGCGGATTTTCGGGCACTCCACGGTCTCGATGTTCTTCGGCACCATCCCCATGGGCCTGGTGACGATCATCAATGGTTTTCTCGTCTTCGGTTTGCCGCGTTGGGGCGAGGGCGTGATTGATCTTGCCGAGGTGCTGTGGTGGCTGGATGTGGCGATGTCACTGGCCTGTGGCGTGCTGATCCCGTACATGATGTTCACCCGCCAGGAGCACAGCATCGATCAAATGACCGCCGTTTGGCTGTTGCCAGTGGTGGCCGCGGAAGTCGCCGCTGCCAGCGGTGGTCTGCTGGCGCCGCACCTGGCCGATGCCCATGCGCAACTGGTGATGCTGGTGACCAGCTACGTGCTGTGGGCATTTTCCCTACCGGTTGCGTTCAGCATTCTGACCATCCTGTTGCTGCGCATGGCGTTGCATAAATTGCCCCACGAAAACATGGCCGCTTCGAGCTGGCTGGCGCTCGGGCCCATCGGCACCGGTGCGCTGGGCATGTTGCTGCTGGGCGCCGACGCGCCGGCCATTTTCGCGGCCAACGGTCTGCCCGGTATCGGTGAAATTGCCGCTGGATTGGGACTGGTGGCGGGGATCACGCTGTGGGGCTTCGGCCTGTGGTGGATGCTGATCGCCGTGTTGATTACCCTGCGTTACCTGCGCGTCGGCATTCCCTTCAACCTTGGTTGGTGGGGCTTCACGTTCCCGTTAGGCGTCTATTCTTTGGCAACGTTGAAACTGGCCAGCACCTTGAGCCTGGTATTTTTCAGCGTCTTCGGCTGTGTGTTGGTGGCGTTGCTGACGCTGATGTGGCTGATCGTCGCCATACGCACGGTGCGAGGCGCGTGGCGTGGCGAGTTGTTTGTCTCGCCGTGCATAGCAGGATTAAAGAAATAACCGGCCAGGATTAGGTAATGTGTGGCCTGGATCGGCGTTCGACATTCCAATAACCGTACCCACGCCACTCGCTAGCCAACATCAGGGACACACGGAAGATGAGTCACCCCTCACAGTTCACCTTGCTTCGCACCCGGCGCTTCCTGCCGTTCTTCGTCACGCAGTCGCTCGGGGCGTTCAACGACAACATCTTCAAGCAATCGTTGATCCTCGCCATTTTGTACAAGCTGACCATCGACGGTGATCGCTCGATCTGGGTCAACCTGTGTGCGTTGCTGTTCATTTTGCCGTTCTTCCTGTTCTCGGCGCTGGCCGGGCAGTTCGGCGAAAAGTTTGCCAAGGACGCGCTGATTCGCCTGATCAAGCTCGGGGAAATCGCCATCATGGCGGTGGGAGCGGTCGGTTTCCTGTTCGATCACCTGTCGCTGATGCTGGTGGCGCTGTTCGCCATGGGCACGCACTCGGCGCTGTTCGGGCCGGTGAAATACTCGATCCTGCCCCAGGCCCTGCGTGAAGACGAATTGGTGGGCGGCAACGGGCTGGTGGAAATGGGCACCTTTCTGGCCATTCTCGCCGGGACCATTGGCGCGGGAATCATGATGTCGTCCGCGCATTACGCGCCCATCGTCTCCACGGCGATCATCGGTGTGGCGGTGCTCGGCTACCTGGCCAGTCGCAGCATTCCTCGCGCGGCGGCCGCGTCGCCGGAAATGCGCCTGAACTGGAACATTTTCAGCCAGTCCTGGGCCACGTTGAAGCTGGGCCTGGGGCAGACCCCGGCAGTGTCGCGTTCGATTGTCGGTAACTCATGGTTCTGGTTTGTCGGGGCGATTTACCTGACGCAGATTCCGGCGTACGCCAAGGAATGGATGCACGGCGACGAAACCGTGGTGACGCTGATTCTGACCGTGTTCTCGGTCGGTATCGCACTCGGTTCGATGCTTTGCGAGAAGCTTTCCGGGCGCAAAGTCGAGATCGGCCTGGTGCCGTTCGGCTCTTTCGGCCTGACGGTCTTTGGCTTGTTGCTGTGGTGGCATTCCGGCGGAATCCCGGACAGCGTCGCGGGCCATGGCTGGATCGAAGTGCTGGGTTTTGGCCACACCTGGCTGGTGCTGATCGACATCCTCGGCCTGGGGATCTTCGGGGGGTTCTACATTGTGCCGCTGTACGCGCTGATCCAGTCGCGCACCCCCGAGAACGAGCGGGCGCGGGTGATTGCCGCCAACAACATTCTCAACGCGCTGTTCATGGTGGTGTCGGCGATTGTCTCGATCGTTCTGCTGAGCATGGTCAAGCTGTCGATTCCGCAGTTGTTCCTGGTGGTGTCGCTGCTGAACATCGGCGTTAACGCTTACATCTTCAAAATCGTCCCCGAGTTCAGCATGCGTTTCATGATCTGGCTGCTCAGCCATTCCATGTACCGCGTGGAGCATCGCAATCTGGATCTGATTCCCGACGAAGGCGCGGCGCTGCTGGTGTGCAACCACGTGTCGTTCGTTGATGCTTTGTTGATTGGTGGCGCGGTGCGTCGGCCGATTCGCTTTGTGATGTATTACAAAATCTACAACCTGCCGGTGCTGAACTTTATCTTTCGCACAGCCGGGACGATTCCGATCGCCGGGCGCCAGGAAGACATTCAGATCTACGAAAAGGCCTTCACGCGCATTGCCCAGTATCTGAAGGACGGCGAACTGGTGTGTATTTTTCCTGAGGGCAAATTGACCGCCGACGGCGAAATCAACGAGTTCAAGGGCGGGCTGAAGCGGATTCTCGAAGAGACGCCGGTGCCGGTGATTCCCTTGGCGTTGCAGGGGTTGTGGGGGAGTTTCTTCAGCCGCGATCCGGGCAAGGGCTTGTTTCGCCGGTTGTGGTCGCGGGTGACGTTGGTCGCGGGGCCGGCGGTGGCCGTCGAGGTGGCGGAACCGGCGAAGTTGCAGGCGTTGGTAGGGGATTTGCGTGGGGCCGTTAGATAGTCGGTGACTGTGCGGGCCCCTTCGCGGGCAAGCCTCGCTCCTACAAAGTTAAGCGGACCTGTAGGAGCGAGGCTTGCCCGCGATAGCGTCAGTGGCCTAGGCGCTAACCTTGAGCCCCACCAACCCGGCAATAATCAACGCCACACTCGCCAGTCGAAACAGCGCCATGGATTCACCAAACAGGATGATCCCGGCAATCACCGTCCCGACTGCGCCCACACCGGTCCAGATCGCATAGGCCGTACCCAGGGGTAATTCCTTCATGGCAAGGCCGAGCAAGCCAAGGCTGATGGCCATGGCGGCGACGGTCAATGCGGTCGGGAGAGGGCGGCTGAAACCGTCGGTGTATTTCAGGCCGACGGCCCAGCCTACTTCGAACAGGCCAGCGAAAAACAGAATGATCCAGGACATGAATGACCTCCATCGATTGACGGGGTCGTCCCCAGATTAATGACTCGATCGAGCCGCGAGGTCGTCCTCGCGTTGCGCAATAGAGTGCCCATCATTAACCCGAGTATCAAGTTTTCGGATCAGTCAGTGGCCTGTTGCGCAGCGATTTTCCGGTCTTCCTTTTCGCTCATCCGCCGGAAATACGTCGACAGCAGCGCCCCGGAAATGTTGTGCCAGACGCTGAACAACGCGCTCGGCACCGCCGCCAGCGGCGAGAAGTGTGCACTGGCCAGCGCGGCGCCCAACCCGGAGTTCTGCATGCCGACTTCCAGGGCCAGGGATTTGCGTTGGGCCAATGGCAACTTGAACAGGCGCCCGGTGAAGTAACCCAGCAAATAGCCGAAGCTGTTATGCAGCATCACCACGGCCATGATCAACAGGCCGGATTCGGCAATCTTCGCCTGGCTGGCGGCGACCACGGCGGTCACGATGATCACGATGCTCACCACCGAAATCAGCGGCAACACTTCCACCGCGTGGCGAACGCGATCACCGAGTACGCGCTGAGCAACCACGCCGAGCACGATCGGCAGCAGTACCACTTGCAGGATCGACCAGAACAGCTCCATGAAAGACACCGGCAACCACGCCGACGCCAGCAACCAGATCAGTGCCGGGGTCAGCAGCGGAGCGAGGAGGGTGGTGACGGCGGCGATGGCCACCGACAGCGCCAGATCCCCACGAGCGAGCCAGGTCATCACATTCGACGAGGTACCACTTGGGCAGCAGCCAACCAGAATGACGCCGACGGCGATTTCCGGTGGCAGATGAAAAGCCTGGCAGAGCAACCACGCCACGCCGGGCATGATCACGAAATGTGCAACCACACCCAGGGCCACGCGCCACGGATGGCGAGCGACTTCGGCGAAGTCTTCGAGTTTGAGGGTCAGGCCCATGCCGAACATCACCAGCCCCAGCAACGGCACGATCGCGCCTTTCAGGCCAATGAACCAGGCCGGTTGCAGGAATGCCACGACGGCGAAAATCAGTACCCAGTAAGCGAAGGTGTTGCCGACAAAACGACTTAATGCAGCCAGTGCACGCATGGCCTGATCCTTATTATTCAATAACAACATAGATCGAATGTGGGAGCGGGCTTGCTCGCGAAAGCGGTGTGTCAGTCAATATTGATGTCGACTGACACTCCCTCTTCGCGAGCAAGCCCGCTCCCACATTAGTCATCACCCGCGTTTAGATCCCTTGCGGCGTCTCTTCACCGCCCAACGCTTCAACCAGCGCCGGCAGGAAGTCGACGAAGGTCAGCATCATCAGGGTGAAGCTGGCGTCCAGTTGGCCGAGGGCTTCGTCGCCACCGTCCTGTTCCGCCTGATCCTGCAACAAGTCTTCGAACTTCAGGCGCTTGACCGTCATCTTGTCGTCGAGCATGAACGACAACTTGTCCTGCCACGCCAGCGACAGCTGGGTGACCACTTTGCCGGTGCTCAGGTGCAGCTGGATTTCTTCGCTGGTCAGGTCCTGGCGCTTGCAGCGCACGATGCCGCCGTCTTCGTGGGTGTCGCGCAGTTCGCACTCGTCCAGCACAAAGAAATCGTCCGCGGCTTTCTGGGTTTTGACCCAGTCGGTCATGGTCGCGGTCGGCGCCATTTTCACGGTCAGCGGACGTACCGGCAGCGAGCCGATCACTTCACGCAAGGTCGACAACAGGTCTTCGGCGCGTTTCGGGCTGGCCGAGTTCACCAGGATCAGGCCCTGTTTTGGCGCGATGGCGGCGAAGGTCGACGAACGACGGATAAAGGCGCGGGGCAGGAAGGCCTGGATGATTTCATCCTTGATCTGATCGCGCTCCTTCTTATAGACCTTGCGCATCTGCTCGGCTTCGATCTCTTCGACCTTTTCCTTCACCGCGTCACGCACGACGCTACCGGGCAGGATGCGTTCTTCTTTGCGGGCCGCGATCAGCAGGAAGTCGCCGCTGATGTGCACCAGCGGCGCATGTTCGCCCTTGCCGAACGGTGCAACGAAACCGTAGGTGGTCAACTCCTGGCTTGCACATGGACGCGCCAGTTTGGTGGCCAGTGCAGTTTCCAACGCCTCGGCATCAAAAGGCAGATCTTGGGTCAGGCGATAGATAAGCAGGTTTTTGAACCACATGGGGTGAGTCTCTCCTTATATACAAAGGGGGGCATTATTCTCTTCACGGTGCCATAGGCCAACCCTTCTCTAAGCCTTTGGAAGGCCTGAGAAAATTATTTAAAAAAGTGCTTGCCAGAGGTTGGGTCGCTCCGTAGAATGCGCGCCACACCGAAGCGAAGGGTGATTAGCTCAGCTGGGAGAGCGTCTGCCTTACAAGCAGAATGTCGGCGGTTCGATCCCGTCATCACCCACCATTACTTTCAATGTTACGCGCAGCGGTAGTTCAGTCGGTTAGAATACCGGCCTGTCACGCCGGGGGTCGCGGGTTCGAGTCCCGTCCGCTGCGCCATATTCGGTAATCTGGAACGCTGAACGCCAGGTCACCACGGAAAAACCCGCTGATGCGGGTTTTTTTCTGTCCGTTGTTCCTGCAGGGTGTGTCGTTTTTCAGGGTTTCGGATTTATTTGAAAAATATTTCAATTAAATCAACACTTTACGAAAACCTGTGGCATAATGTGCCACGCAACGAAGGTAAAGGGTGATTAGCTCAGCTGGGAGAGCGTCTGCCTTACAAGCAGAATGTCGGCGGTTCGATCCCGTCATCACCCACCATTACTTTCAATGTTACGCGCAGCGGTAGTTCAGTCGGTTAGAATACCGGCCTGTCACGCCGGGGGTCGCGGGTTCGAGTCCCGTCCGCTGCGCCATATTCGGTAATCTGGAACGCTGAACGCCAGGTCACCACGGAAAAAGCCCGCTTTATGCGGGCTTTTTGCTGTCCGGGATTTGGCATTGCCGTGCGCCGACCTCTGTAGGAGCGAGCTCGCTCGCGAAAAACCTGAGAGCGCCGCAGTGTCCGCCAGTGCCACGTCATCGTTGCCGACCTTCGCGAGCAAGCTCGCTCCTACAGGTGAAGATGACAGAAGCTTCATCCTCCGATTCCGGAAATGCGTTAAAACACCTGAACTTATCAGAAGTTTCCTGCTCTCATGCCGGTAGCCATTGGTCGTGGCCGCCTGATAAGCTCGCGGCTTTACTCGATTGCCCTTTAGGCGCATGAACAAGGAAATAGCATGAAACAGCATCGGTTGGCGGCGGCGGTGGCCCTGGTTAGCCTGGTACTTGCGGGTTGTGATTCGCAGACCAGCGTAGAGCTGAAAACCCCGGCGCAAAAAGCTTCCTACGGGATTGGCCTGAACATGGGCAAGAGCCTGGCTCAGGAAGGCATGGATGATCTGGATTCCAAGGCCGTCGCCCAGGGCATCGAAGATGCCGTCGGCAAGAAAGAACAGAAGCTGAAGGACGACGAACTGGTCGAAGCCTTCGCAGCACTGCAAAAGCGTGCTGAAGAGCGTATGGCCAAAATGAGCGAAGAGTCGGCAGCCGCTGGCAAGAAATTCCTCGAAGACAACGCCAAGAAAGCCGGTGTGACTACCACCGCTTCCGGCTTGCAATACGAAGTGGTCAAGAAAGCCGATGGCGCACAGCCTAAGCCGACCGACGTAGTGACCGTTCACTACACCGGCACCCTGACCAACGGTACCGTTTTCGACAGCTCCGTCGAGCGCGGCAGCCCAATCGATCTGCCGGTCAGCGGTGTGATTCCGGGTTGGGTCGAAGGCCTGCAACTGATGCACGTTGGCGAGAAGTACAAACTGTACATTCCAAGCGAACTGGCCTACGGCGCGCAAAGCCCAAGCCCGGCGATTCCAGCCAACTCGGTGCTGGTATTCGACCTGGAACTGCTGGCGATCAAAGATCCGGCAAAACAAGACGACGCTGCGAAGTAATTTGCGTCAGCTCTAAAACAACGCCTCGCTTATGCGGGGCGTTGTTGCATCTGGCGTTCGGCAAGGGGTAAACAAAGCGAACGGATGCTGTAGGCTGGAGTCATAGCCATTGAGGACGCCTGTGCTAGCCGCGCCAGAGCGCCAAGTCAATGAAATCTTGGGTTTTTTTAGGTGAGTAAAAAACGCCCGATCTGAGTCAGGCCCTTATGAATCGGGGCTCTCAGGCGTGAAATGCAGGTCTGTTCACAAGGTTATCCACAATTTGTGTGGATAACATTTCAGCGGGAGGAATGATGAAAGTACCTTGGAATTTCGCACGTTTCCTGCCACTGGCCGGACGCTTGCTCGCGCGTGGACGTTTACCGACTTTGCTGTTCGCCGTGGCCAGTAAAGGCGCCAGCCAAGGCAACCGGCTGGGCAAACTGAAAGACGATCTGCGCTTGTTGCAGGCACTCTGCCTGGCTTACTGGCGCGGCGAGTACCGGGCGATCAGCCCCAAGGCCCTTATCTCGGTCGTGGCCGGCCTGATGTATTTCCTCAGTCCGGTGGACGCCATTCCGGATTTCATTCCGATGTTCGGCATGCTCGACGACATCGCCGTGCTGGCCTGGCTGATGAAAGTCCTCGACGACGAGCTCAATGCCTTCCGCGCCTGGCGCAAACGTCAGCTGCCAGAGAAGCTTGCCGTGGTTGAGCGCCTGCCCGATACCCCCGAGCAACTTCAGCTCCAGGGCCCGAAGAAAAACTGAGCCGATTCAGGATCATCCTTATATTCAAACCCCTCGCGACCTTGGCCGCTGTTAGGATTACACTTCTAGGGAAAAGTGCCGACTCGCTAAGTGTCGTTGTCCTACGGGGAAGTCATGGATATTCAGATAATCACACGCGAAGGCGAGCCCGAATATGCGGTTCTGCCATGGGCTCAGTATCAGGCTCTTCTGAAAGCAGCAGGCATCAATCAACAACCGCCGCGAGTCGCCCCAGAGCGCCCCGCGACGACACCAGACCCGATTCTTCCGGGGCTGGATCAACTACGCAGTTTGCGCGAAGGGAAGGGCATCGCCATCGAGGCGCTGGCCCGCACGGTAGGCATCAGCCCGTCTTATCTGGCCTTGATCGAAAGTGGCGAGCGTCAACCCGACGCTGCGATTCGCCGCAGCCTGGCCTGGGAATTGACGGTGCCAGGGTGGAGGGATGAATCGTGAGCGTACGCATCAGTCGTCAACATTGGGACGGGTTGCTGGGCGAGCTGGATCAGGCACGCCGACAGCGTCATCTTTTGACGTATCGCGCGTTGCTGGAGCGGTTACAGCTCCCCACGCCGGCGATGCAAACCTTGACCGCAGCCCTTGAGCATCTGGCCGCGCTGGACGCCAAGGCCGAACAGCCCTTGCGCAGTTCGCTGGTGATCAGCCAGGGCGCCAGCCGCCTGCCACGCACCGGTTTCTTTGAATGTGTCGAACGCCTCGGGCGTTTCTCCGGTCCTTCCGATGGCATCGCCGCGGCCTCCTGGCATGCCTCGGAAGTGGTGCGAGTGTTCGAATACGAGTACCCCGAGTCGGCGGAGGCCTGAGTGTTTTTACGACTCAAGGCGCGAGCCGGTTACTGGCTGGCCCGCCGGCTGTTTCACTGGTCGTGGTTTGTGCGTCAGCCCCGAGGCTGGAGCTGGCTCGAAGGCCAGTTCGCGCGCATGGCCAACCTGGGTGATGTCGGCGCTCAAAGCTTCTATGGCCACATCCTGACCTTTCGCGGCGTTGGCCTTGGGGCGCGTGAGGAAGGTGTGCGATTGCTGCGCCTGGCGGCGTTGGCGGGCGATGGCAAGGCGGCGTATCAGGTGGGCGTGATCAGTTTGGCCGGGACGCCGAGCAAGGCGCCGGATCCGGTTGAGGCGGCGAGGTTTTGGGAAATGGCTGCGAAGGCCGGGCATCCGTTGGCTGAGATCAAGCTCAAAGAGTTGGCGTCTGGCCGTTCGGAGTAACTGTCATTGATCTGAGTGGGTTGGGCTGACGTCTTCGCGGGCAAGCCTCGCTCCTACAGATCTGGCGTGCAGCCCTGTAGGAGCGAGGCTTGCCCGCGAAGGCGCCAGATCAATCACCGCTGTCCTACAAGCAAATCCTCACCCGGCACCGCCAGACTATCAATCACATGCACGCTATACCCCGGCACATTCTTCGCGTGGTGCTTGGCCTGCGACGCCATCTCCGCCAACTGGCTCGCATCGAGTTGTCCACAGGCCTGTGGATGCAAATGCACCACGCCAATCGACAGTGACAGCAGCGCAAACTCCTGACGCACGCCCTGGCGATTCGGCGCGATAAAGCAGCCAGCCTCCAGGTGTTCGCTGCGGTAAAAGCGCCGGCACTGGCTCTGGAAGTCGTCCAGCAACTGGTTCAAACGTTTGCGCCAGTCTTCCGGGCCGAGCACCAGCAGAAAGTCATCGCCGCCGATATGGCCGACGAAATCACGGGACGGATCGACGCGATCATTCAGGCATTGCGCCAGGCACAGCAGCACTTCATCGCCACGGCCGTAGCCGTAGATGTCGTTGAAGGGTTTGAAGCTGTCGATGTCCACGTAGCAGATCACCGATTCCCGTTGCTGTTGCAGCAGGCGCGTCAGGCATTGCTGGATGGGCACGTTGCCCGGCAGCAAGGTCAGCGGATTGGCGTAGCGGGCTTGCTGGATCTTCAGTTCGGTAATCAGTTTGAGCACGTCGATGACCCGACCCAATCCCAAATAGCCGCCGTTGAGGGTGATGATGAAATCTTCTTCAATGCGCTGCCGTGCGCGGCTGGTAATCAAGCGGCTGACCTGTTGCAGTGATTGGCTCATTTCCACGGCGAGAAAGTCGTCGTTCATCAAGCGGCTGATCGGTTTGCGGGCGAACAGGTCGGTGGCAAACGGCTTGAGCAGCGCGTCCGAGAGCGAATGCCGGTGGACGATGCCGCAGGGCTGGCCTTGTTCGTCGAGTACCGCCAGGGAGTTGAGATTGGCTTGGCGGCGGAAGGCTTCCAGCACGGTGGCGGTCGGGGTAGTGCGGTCTACTGCCGGTTGGTCGTTGAGCAGGGCGCTGAGGTCGCTGCCTTCGTCGTTCAGCGCCACGGCGGTGCTGTCCTGTTTGGGCATCAAGGTCCGGGCGTCCCGAGGCGGCTGCTCCTGGGGGCGACACAGCAGATAACCCTGAACCAGGTCGACGCCCATCTCGGTCAGCACCGCGAGCTCTTCCGGCAACTCGATGCCTTCGGCGATCACCTGCGCCCGTGAGGCCTTGGCGATTTGCAGGATTGAGCCGACAAACTCGCGTTTGAGGGCGTCCTGGTGGATACCGTCGATGAAGTGCCGGTCGATTTTCACGTAGTCCGGGCGCAACTCGGACCAGAGGCGCAGGCTCGAATAGCCCGCCCCCAGATCATCCAGCGCGATGGAAAATCCCATCGCGCGGTAGTGGTGCAGCGCGTTTTGCAGTAACTGGAAATCGTCGGTCGGGGTTTGTTCGGTGAGCTCGATCACTACCTGATTCGGCGGAATGCCGAAATCCTGCAGCAGTTGCAGGGTGCGCCCGGGTTGGTGGGCGGCTTCGAGCAGCGATTCCGGGGAGACGTTGAGGAACAGTTTGCCCGGCAGTTGTTGTTCGTTGAAACGGCGGCAGGCGCTTTCGCGGCAGGCGATTTCCAGCTGGTTCAGGAGACCGGCCTGGCGGGCGACGGAGAACAGTGCGATGGGCGAGTGCAGCGGGCTGTTTGAGGGGCCGCGGGTGAGAGCTTCGTAACCGATGATGCGTCGCTCAGAGAGGCAAATGATCGGCTGGAACAGGCTGTGCAAGCCGCTTTGAGCCAGTATGGAACTCAAGGCACTCAGCTGTTCTGTCGTGGTCATGGCAATCTCGGGGCGAAAAAAAGGGCTGGGATCACGCTCTTGATGAGAGGTGCTCCAGCCCTTTATTTCACGACAGAATGATGACTGTTTGATGACGCTCCGGGGAGCGTCAGCATTAAATTGCCATCATCTTGCTTTTCACCGCTTAGTGCTTGGCTACCGCGGTATTGAGTTTCAGGTAGTCCAGCAGAATCCGCCCGGTCTCGCTCAGGTAGGCATCGTCTTCTGGCTTGGTCTTGTCCTGCTCGGCCGCGATGGCGTCTTCGTCTTCTTTCTTCAGCTCTTTGAGCGGCTCTTCGCCCTTGGCCTTGCGACGCAGGTTCTCCATGGCCAGTTGCTTGGCTTCGATGTCGGCATGTTGTGCACGACGGTCGGCTTCATTGAGGCTGACGGTTTTTTCCGCCATCAATTTCTGCGCCAGGGCCAGTTTGTCGCGGATGAACACGAACTCCGCGTCTTTGGCAGTGCGCACGTCATGCTCGGACTGAAGCTGCGTGATGTACGGTTTGAACGGGTCGACCGCCGGCTTGATGGCGGCGCGGATGGTGTCCCACGGCATGGCTTCCGGCAGCGCGCTTTCGCCGATTTCCTTGGTGTCGATGATCGACGGGTAGTCGATGTCCGGCAGTACGCCCTGATGCTGGGTGCTCTGGCCGGAAACCCGGTAGAACTTGGCCAGGGTCAGTTTCAGCTCGCCATGGTTCAGCGGCTGAATGGTCTGCACGGTGCCTTTACCGAAGGTCTGGCCGCCGATGATCAATGCACGGTGGTAGTCCTGCATGGCGCCGGCAAAAATCTCCGAAGCCGAGGCGGACAAGCGGTTGACCAGCAACGCCATCGGGCCTTTGTAGAAGGCGCCCGGGTTTTCATCTTCCAGCACATCGACCCGGCCATCGGCGTTACGCACGAGAACGGTCGGACCTTTGTCGATGAACAGGCTGGTCAGCTCGGTGGCTTCCTGCAGGGAGCCGCCGCCGTTGTTGCGCAGGTCGATGACCACGCCGTCAACTTTGTCTTTCTGCAACTCGGTCAGCAATTTCTTGACGTCGCGAGTGGTGCTCTTGTAATCCGGATCGCCGGCACGGAAGGCTTTGAAGTCCAGGTAGAAGGCCGGGATCTCGATGACACCGAGCTTGTAGTCCTTGCCGTCCTGTTTCAGGTTCAGCACCGACTTCTTCACCGCCTGGTCTTCCAGCTTCACCGCTTCACGGGTGATCGGCACGATCTTGGTGGTCTGGTCGTTCGGCGCATTGCTGGCCGGAATCACTTCCAGGCGGACCACGGTACCTTTCGGACCACGGATCAGCTTGACCACTTCGTCGAGGCGCCAGCCCACCACGTCGACCATCTCTTTGTTGCCTTGGGCAACGCCGATGATCTTGTCGGCCGGTGCAACCTGCTTGGTCTTGTCAGCCGGACCTGCCGGCACCAGGCGCACGACTTTCACCTGGTCGTTATCGCTCTGCAACACAGCGCCGATGCCCTCGAGGGACAGGCTCATGTTGATGTCGAAGTTTTCCGCGTTATCCGGCGACAGATAGTTGGTGTGCGGGTCGTAGGACATGGCGAAGGTGTTGATGTACGCCTGGAAGATGTCTTCCGGACGGGTCTGGTCCAGGCGCGTCAATTGGTTCTTGTAGCGCTTGGTCAGGGTTTCCTGGATCTGCTTTGGCTCTTTGCCGGCAATCTTCATGCGCAGCACTTCGTCCTTGACGCGTTTGCGCCACAGGTCGTCGAGCTCGGCGGTGGACTTGAGCCAAGGTGCATCCTTGCGATCGATCAGCAAGGTTTCCTTGGTGGTGAAGTCGATCTTGTCGACGCCCTTGTTCAGCTCGGCAAGCGCAAAGTCCAGACGCGCTTTGACACGGTCCAGGTAGCGCTTGTAGATGGTAAACCCGGCGTTCAGGTCGCCACTTTTGAGGAAGTCGTCGAACTGGGTCTTCCACTTGTCGAATTCGGCAATGTCGCTGGCCATGAAGTAGCTGCGCGACGGATCCAGCAGCTTGAGGTAGCTGTCATAGATGATCACGGAGCGCGCATCATCGAGCGGCGGCTTGCTGTAGTGATGGCGCTTGAGCAACTCGACAACGTTCAGGCTGGCGATCACTTCGTCACGATCAGGCTGAAGCTTGTCCCAGCTATTTGCTGCGAACGTATTGCTCGACATCGGCAACAGGCCGATACCAATAAATAGGGCTAGGGCGGTGCTGGGGAACAGATGCTTCATGCTGATTCGACGCGGGGACAATTGATCACGCATATTAGGCCGTCTTTGAAGTCGCCGGTTCCACAAAGGGCCGGTCACATAATGCAAGAAAGCCCGATGCTACAGCGACGGGCTCAGTCCAGACTCACTATGGAGGCACTGTGAAAGCATTGCAAGGCGTTGACGGTCAAGTGGAGTGGCTTGAAGAGCCGAGTCCTACATGCGATGTAGGGCAAGTTCGCATTCGTGTGGCGGCAGCGGGTCTCAATCGCGCCGATTTATTACAGAAGGCTGGCCTTTATCCGCCACCGCCGGGGGCCAGTCAGGTACTGGGTCTTGAGTGTTCGGGGGTGATCAGCGAGGTCGGCCCGGGGTCGTCGTGGCAGGTCGGTGATCGAGTCTGCGCCTTGCTGGCCGGGGGCGGGATGGCCGAGGAGGTGGTTGTCGACGGACGGCATGTGTTGCCGGTTCCCGACGGAATGTCATTGGTCGAGGCAGCGGCGTTGCCGGAAGTGTATGCGACCGTCTGGCTGAATCTGTTTCAACTGGCCGCGCTCAAACCGGGTGAGAAAGTTCTGCTGCACGCCGGAGCAAGTGGAATCGGTTCAGCTGCCATTCAGCTGTGCAAGGCGTTTGGTAATCCGTGCTGGGTCAGCGTCGGTTCTGCCGAGCGTCTGGCTTATTGTGAAGCGCTGGGTGCCCAGGGCGGCGTGGTGCGCAACGGGGATCTGCAGAGCTTGAATGATCTGGGGCCGTTCGATGTGATCCTCGACCCCGTGGGGGGCAATTACGCTGAGCTGAACCTGAAGCTGCTGGCCCGCGATGGCCGTTGGGTGCTGATCGGTCTGATGGGCGGCCGAGAGGCCAAGCTGGACCTGGCGCAGGTGTTGGCCAAGCGCGTGCAGTTACTGGGTTCGACTTTGCGCAGTCGCGATGAGCAGTTCAAGGCGGATTTGTTCAGTGACCTGAGCCAGCACGTGTGGCCATTGTTTGCCGAAGGGCGGTTGAGCCCGCAGTTGGCCAAGACCTTCCCGATCAAGGATGCCGAAGCGGCGTTTGCCGAGTTGGCGACCAACCAGGTGGCGGGGAAGTTGGTGTTGGTGATTGACGAAAACCTGACCTGACCACACCGAACCTGTGGGAGCGGGCTTGCTCGCGAAAGCGGACTGACATTCAATATTGATGTCGGCTGTTATGGCCCCTTCGCGAGCAAGCCCGCTCCCACATTGGTTCTCGGTTACTTCCAGAGGTGGATTGGCCAGCCGGCTTTCTCGGCGTGCTCAAGCAATACCGGGTCCGGGTTCACCACGTGTGGGAAATCCACCTTCAACAACAACGGCAAATCGTTACGTGAGTCGGAATAGAAACTCGCGCCCTCCAGGTTTTCTTCTTCCGCATCCAGCCATTCCAGCAGTCGAACTATTTTGCCTTCGCGGTAGGTCAGCGTGCCAACGGTATTGCCGCTGTAAACGCCGTGCGTCACTTCCAGTTCTATGCCGAGAATTTCGTCGATCCCCAGACGATCGGCAATCGGCCTGACCAGGTGCGTGCCGGAGGCGGAGATCACCAGGATTCGATCACCGGCCTTGCGATGAGCGGCGATGGCTTTGGTGGCATCGCTGAAGATGATCGGTTCAATGAAGTCTTCCACCCAAGGCCCGACGAGGTGGTCGACCTCTTCCGGCGTGCGGCCGATCATTGGCTCGAGGCTGAAGGTCATGTATTCCTCCATGCGCAATTTGCCGTGGCTGTAGGCGTCCATCAGTTCATTGTTCTGACGCATGAACGACTCGGGATCGACCCAGCCCAGGCGGCCCATTTGCTCGCTCCAGAGGGTGGCGCAGTCGCCGTGAATCAGGGTTTCATCCAGATCAAAAATTGCCAGGGCCATCAGTGCAGTTCTCTCTTCAACATCAGCAAGGGCATCAGGCTACCTTACACAGGGCCGTCGGATCGATGGAAAGTGCCAGGCGCTGACCATCGGGATGCAAATCGGCCGCCGAGCGGTTCAGCACATCCACCACCAATTCCACGCCCCGGGCTTCGACCCGGTAGCGAATCACGTTGCCCAGCAGGCTGTGGCTGCGCACTTGCGCGTCGAGTTCGCCGTTCAAACTGAGTTCGATGGCTTCCGGGCGAATGGCGATGCGGTGGGTAATCGGCCGTTGCAGCAGTTTTGTCGCACTGTCGGCATCCAGCAGGTTGTAGTTGCCGATGAAACCGGCCGCGAAGACATCGACCGGCGCGGTGTACAGGGTTTCGGCGTCGCCGCTCTGTACGATTTTTCCCTGATTCATCAGGAAAATGCGGTCAGACATGGTCAGGGCTTCTTCCTGATCGTGGGTGACGAAGATCGTGGTCAGGCCCAGCTCGCGCTGGATCTGACGGATCTGTTCGCGCAAGTGCTTGCGAATCCGCGCATCCAGGGCCGATAGCGGCTCATCCAGCAGCAACAGGCGTGGCCGGGTGACCAGGGAGCGGGCGAGGGCGACCCGCTGGCATTGGCCACCGGAAAGTTGATGCGGGTAGCGGGCGGCGAAGTCATTGAGCTCCACCAGCTTCAACACTTCGGCGACACGCTTCTGACTGTCATCGGTGTTGACCTTTTGCATGCGCAAACCGAACGCGACGTTCTGCTCCACGGTCATGTTGGGGAACAGTGCGTAGCTCTGGAACACCATGCCGATCCCGCGTTTCTGTGGGCTCAACGGCACAATATCGACGCCATCCAGCAGGATCTTGCCGCCATCCACTGACGTCAGCCCGGCGATGCAGCGCAGCAGTGTGGACTTGCCGCAACCCGACGGGCCGAGGAGGGTGACGAATTCGCCTTTCTGGATTTCACAGTTGATGTCGCTGAACACCGGGGTGCCCGCGTAATTCTTCTGAAGGTGTTGGACGCTGACGTAGCTCATTCGCTTTTGTCCTTGTTCAAGATATTGGCAACCCAGGTCAGGACCAGCACAAAGAAGAAGTAGGAAATCACCAGCGCACTGGTGAAATGGCCGCTGCTGTTGCGCATGTTGTTGAGGTAGACCTGCAGGGTTTCGTAACGGGTGCCGACGAGGATGTTGGCGAACACGAACTCACCGAACAGGAACGAGAAGGACAGCAGCAATGCCACCATCAGACCCTTGCGCAAGTTCGGCAGCACCACCAGGAACGCCGCTTGCCAGGTGCTGGCGCCGAGCAGTTGTGCAGCGTCCATCAGGTCGCGCAGGTTGATCGCTTGCAGGTTGTTAGTGATTGCCCGGTACATGAACGGCAGCGCTACGGTGAAGTAACAACCGATCAAGATCCACGGCGTGCCGACCATCGCGAACGGCCCGGAACCATAAAGCTGCAACAGCCCCACCGACGACACCACCGGCGGCACCGCGAAGGGCAGCAGGATCAGGATGTTCATCAGCGCATCGAGTTTCGGGAAGTGGTAATGCACCACGAACAGCAGCGGCAGAATCAGCACCACCGACAGAATCAACGCGCCCACACACACCAGCAGTGACTGGCCGAAGGCATGCAAAAAGCGCGGATCGCTCCACAGCTGCGCGTACCACTTGATGGTGAATCCGCTGGGCAAGATGGAGGCAGACCAACTGGTCGAGAGCGAGTAGATCAACGTGCCGGCCAGCGGTAGCAACAGAATGGCAAACAGCAAATACACCACCACCCGGTGGTAGACACCGACGGGGCCCAGTTCAGCGCGAGACATGGTAGCTCCTCTTCAACAGCAGCTGATGCACGATGGTCACCAGGGTCATCAACGCCACCAGCACCACGGCCAGGGCACTGGCCATGTAGGGGTCCAGGGAAATATCGCCGGACACCATCGCCGCGACGCGGATCGTCAGCACGTTGAAGTTGCCGGTGGTCAGGGCGTACACCGTGGCGTAGGCGCCGAGGGCGTTGGCCAGCAGAATCACGAACGTGCCGAGCAGTGCCGGGGTCAGCACCGGTAATCCGATGTGCCGCCAGTACTGCCAGCCGTTAGCGCCCAGCAGCGCGGCGGACTCACGCCAATCTTCGCGCAGGGCGTCGAAGGCCGGGTACAGCAGCAACACGCCCAGCGGAATCTGAAAGTAGGTGTACAGCAGGATCAGCCCGGTTTTCGAGTACAGGTTGAAATCCTGAATGATCCCGGCCTGCTTGAGCAGGAGGGTGAAAGTGCCGTTGAAGCCCAGCAGAATGATAAAGGCGAAGGCCAACGGTACGCCGGTAAAGTTGCTCGTCATGTTGGCAAAGGCGTTGACGAAATTGCGCAGTTTCGAGTCGACCCGGCGCAGCGAATAAGCGCCAAGCACGGCGATGATGATCCCGAACACGCTGGACCAGAAACTGATCTCGAGGCTGTACTGGATAGCCTGCAAGTAGAACTTCGAGGTGAAGATCTTGCTGAAGTTGGCCAGGCCCCAGCCGAACTCTTCCGATTGCACGCTGTTGATCATCACCCAGAACAGCGGGGCGATCTCGAACACGATAAAAAACAGTGTGAAGGGCACCAGGCACAGCACTGCCAGCCATTTGCCACGGGTCATGAAGTTCACTTGAGCAGCTCCCGGCACACAGGTTTGTCGTGGGCCACACCGAGCAGTTCGCAGACGGTGCCGCAGATTTCAGTCTGTTTCGGTGCGGCGCTGGCGTTGAAACTGAAGGCATCGCCGAGCACGAACAGCGGTACTTCGCGTTCTTCCGCCAGCAGGCCGTTATGGGAGCGGTCATTGTTCATGCCGTGGTCGGCGGTCACCAGCACTTGATAACCGGCGTCGAGCCAGCCTTGCAGGTAGTCGGCGAGGATGATGTCGGCCGAGCGGGCGCTGTTGCGGTATTGCGGCGTGTCGAGACCGTGCTTGTGCCCGGCGTCGTCGATGTTCATCGGGTGAACCAGCAGAAAGTTCGGCGCATGGCGCAGGCGCAGGTTTTCCGCGTCGGCGAACAGGTGCGAGTCCGGGTAGTGATCGTTCCAGTAAAAATGGCCGTGCTGGATCGGCAGGTCGGGGTTGTCGGTGTGACGATCCCGGGCGGCAACGAAGGGCGAACGGTTGTACAGCTCGCTGACCCAGTGATAGGCCGCGGCGGCGGTTTTCAGGCCGGCGTCGCGGGCGTAGTGATAGATGCTGCGCTGATTGGACAGGCGCGAGACGTTGTTGTGAACGATGCCGCTGTCGATCGGCGTAACGCCGGTGAGGATGCATTCGTAAAGCGGTCGGGACAGGGCCGGCAGTTCGCACTCCAGTTTGTAGAGCGCCGCGCGTCCTGCGCCAACGTAAGCCTGCAGGTGCCCCATGGCGTGGCGCGCAACCTCGTAATTGAGGCCGTCGAGCACGACAAGGATGACATTGTGCTTCATAGGGCTGGAACTCCGCAGATCAGACATTCGAAAAACCCAGACTTCACTCGGTCCAGTGTGGGAGCGGGCTTGCTCGCGAAAGCGGACTGACATTCAACATTGATGTTGGCTGTTATGGCCCCTTCGCGAGCAAGCCCGCTCCCACATTAGATCTCCATTGGTTGATCTACCGTGTTACTGCTTCATGTTGACGATGACTTCTTCCTGCCACTTCTGAGGCACGGACTTGGAGGTCTTCTCCCAGACGTCCGCGTCTTTGATTGGCGTTACGTTTTTGTACTGCTCGTTCGGCAACAGGTTGGCCTGTACATCGGCCGGCAGGGTCAGGTGTTCGGCGCGGATCGGACGAGCGTTCCCTTTCGCCAGGTTGATCTGGCCGGCATCGCTGAAGATGTATTCACGCGCCAGTTTGGCGGCGTTCGGGTGCTTGGCGTATTTGTTGATGATGGTGGTGTAACCGGAAATCACCGAACCATCGGATGGTATCAGGACGATGTAGTCATCTGGATTGACCATCTTGGCCTTGTAGCTCAGGCCGTTGAAGTCCCAGACCACGCCGACTTCGATTTCACCCTTTTCCATGCTGGCGATCACCGGGTCGGTCATCGACAGGCGCCCTTGTTTGGCGATGTCGGCGAAGTACAACAGGCCTGGCTGAATGTTCTTTTCGTCGCCGCCCTTGGAGAGGGCCGCTGCCAGTACGCCGTTGATGGCCTGGGCGGAGGTGCTCACGTCACCGATGGAAACCTTGTACTTGCCGTTTGCAAGATCCGCCCAGCTCTTGGGTACGTCGGAGCCGTGCAGCAGCGTCTTGTTGATGATGAAAGCAATGGAGCCGGTATAGGCCAGGGCCCAATGCCCGTCTTTGTCTTTGGCCCAGGCCGGTATCTGATCCCAGGTGCTGGGTTTGTAAGGCTGCGAAACCTCTTGCTTGATGGCGATCGGGCCGAAGGCCGCGCCGACGTCGCCGATGTCCGCACTGGCGTTGTCTTTTTCCGCTTTGAACTTGGCGATTTCCTGGGCCGAACTCATGTCGGTGTCGATGTGTTTCAGGCCGTAGTTCTTGGCCAAGTCGTCCCAGGTGCCTTTCCAGTTGGCCCAGTTATCGGGCATGCCGACACTGTTGACCTCACCTTCCGCTTTCGCAGCGGCTTCGAGCGTTTTCAAGTCGGTATCAGCGGCCATGGCGGCGGTGCACATGGCAATGGTCGAGCCTAACAGTGATGCCAGGAAAAGCTTTTTCATCCGAAGCTCCTTTGGGCGTTTTCAACGCTGCGATTGCGGTTGTGTTGGTCTAGGTCAGCAATACCTGAGCCAATTTAGGCGGGTTGGATGACATTTTGATGTCGACGACCGGTCTGCCCATATTTTCTGTGCTGGAATACTCAGGGTGCGAGTTAAGCGTAGACCATGTCTAAAGGGCTGATATGAAAGGACTTGGCCGTTAAATTGCAGGTGTCTGGCGCAACCGTTCGGCGGCTTTGTCATCTGGCAGTCATATGCAGTGCCTAGGCTTGCAGGCAGTTGATGGCGCCGATTTGAGTCGCGGTTGCGCCCCGAATCAGTGCTGGTCTAGTCCAGATAGGTAACGTTGATGCGCATCGAGACAACCAAAGCGGTGACAGCGATCGGGCAGGTGCTTCAGGAGCAGCTCGACCATGGGTTGTTGGCGCCTGGAAGCAAGTTGCCGGCCGAGCGCAAGCTCAGTGAGTTGTTTGGTACCACGCGGATTACCGTGCGTGAGGCGTTGTTGCAGTTGGAAGCGCAGGGGCAGATTTATCGGGAGGAGCGTCGTGGCTGGTTCGTGTCGCCGCCACGCCTGGCTTATAACTTGATGCAGCGCAGTCACTTTCACGCGATGGTCAGTGCTCAGGGGCGGGTGCCGTCCACGGAGGTGATTTCGGCGCGGTTGCAGCCGGCATCGGCGGCGGTGTGTGCCTGGTTGCAGTTGCCTGCATTGTCGAGTGTGATTCAGGTTTGTCGTTCTAGGCGCATCGATGGGCGGTTGGTGTTGTACGTGGAGCACTATCTGAATCCGCAGTTTTTTCCGGGGATTCTGGCGTTTGATTTGAATCAGTCGATTACTGAGTTGTATGCGCGGCATTACGATTTGCACTACGGACGGGTGCGTTTCGAGATTGTGCCGACGGCGTTGTCGGTGGATGCGGCGGCGGCTTTACGGGTGTCTGTGGGGAGTCCCGGGCTGCGGATTGCTCGGGTTAATTATGATCAGCATGGGCGGTTGATCGATTGTGATCTTGAGTTTTGGCGGCATGATGCGATTCACGTTGGGGTTGATGTGGTTTGACCTTGGCGGCCTCTGGGCCGACCAGGCTTTTGGGTGATTTGGGTGTATATCCGTTGCTGCGGTAACGGCGGCTTGGGGTTTCGCCCTTACGGCGAGTCCCTTTTGTCAGACGCCACAAAAGGAACCAAAAAGTCTTGCCCCAGCGTCCGGCCCCTCGCTTAGGCTCGGGGTTCCTTCGCTCCGGTGTCCATCCGGGGGCATCGCCTCCGGTCTGCTTCGCGACGACCTCCTCTCGATGTGTTCGGCTGCGCCGAACGGCGCTACGCGCCTACCCCCGGATGCACACCTCCACTCAGCCTGCCGAAGGGGCAGGTGGATCAAGATCAAAAGCTGAAGGCGAGCTAACGCTCGGCCTGATGAGTGGTGAGAAGCGAAGCGGTACGGCGCTCTGCTTTGGATTTTGTAGGAGCGAGGCTTGCCCGCGAAGGCGGCCTGGTAGCCGACCAATCCCTCACAGATGAACACAGTCCAAATGTGGGAGCGGGCTTGCTCGCGAAGGCGTCCTTGTAGTCGACCCATTCTTCACTGATGCACACCGCTCAAAATGTGGGAGCTGGCTTGCCTGCGATGGCGTCATTCAAACCGGCAAATCTCGCGCGGGCGCACCGGATCCAACTGTGGGAGCGAGCCTGCTCGCGATGACGGCCTTCGATCCGCCCCATCCCTCGCAGGTGCAATGCCTTCCGTATGAACCTACCTCACTCAAGGCTTCGCATTGGCATACAGATAATCGGTCGCCAATGAAGCCAACGTCCGCACCCCAACCACCAGCGCCGACTCATCCACAAAGAACCCCGGATTATGATTCGGCGCAGCCTTGCTCATGTCCTGGTCTCGCGGCGTTACCCCGAGGAATACGAACAACCCCGGTGCATCCTTGGCATAAAAAGAGAAATCCTCTGCGCCTCCCACTAACGGTCCTTGCAACACGTCGTCTTTCGCCGCCCAGCGCAATGTCGGCAGCATTTTCTCGGTCAATGCCGGGTTGTTGATGGTCGGGTCGTATTTTTCGATGATGGTGACTTCGGCTTTCGCGCCGCCGCTCTCGGCGATTTTTTCCACGGTCTGGCGGACGTCGGCATGCAGTTTCTGGCGGATGCCGTAGTCGTAGGAGCGGAGGGTGCCGGTCATGTCCACCGACTCGGGAATGATGTTGTAGCGGGTGCCGCCGTTGATGGTGCCGATGCTGACCACTGAGGGGTAGGACGAGATGTCGGTGCGGCGGCTGACCACGGTTTGCAGGCCGACGATGGTTTGCGCACCGACGGTGATCGGGTCGATGCCGTCCCAGGGGCGGCCGGCGTGGGTTTGTTTGCCGAGGATTTTGATTCGCAGGTCGTCGGAGCTGGCCAGGGTCGGGCCCGGGCGGTAGGCGATCTGGCCTGCCGGGACGCCGGCCCACACGTGCAGGCCGAACACGGCGTCCGGTTTTGGCGATTTCATCGCGCCTTCCTGAATCATCATTTTCGCCCCCCAAGTATTTTTGTCATCGGGGATGAAGTCGCTGGGGCCTTCTTCGGCGGGTTGGAAGTAGAACACCACCGTGCCAGGCAAGGTGTCGCGCATGCCGCTCAGGATTTTCGCCGTGCTGAGCAGGATGGCGGTGTGGGCGTCGTGGCCGCAGGCGTGCATCACGTCGACTTCTTTGTCCAGGTACGTGCCCTTGGCTTTCGAGGCGAAGGGCAGGTCCGAGACTTCCTTGACCGGCAGTGCGTCCATGTCGGCACGCAGGGCCACGGTCGGGCCGGGCAGGGCGCCTTTCAGTACCGCGACCACGCCCGTGCGGGCGACGCCGGTTTTCACTTCCAGGCCCATGGCCCGCAGTTGCTTGGCGACCAATTCGGACGTGCGTTTTTCGGTGTTGCCCAGTTCAGGATGGGCATGAATATCGCGGCGCGTTTCCAGCAATTCCGGCTCAAGCGCGGTGGCTTGATCGGCGATGCGCGTGCGCGCGTCTTGCAGTGGGTCGGCGCTGGCGTGAGAGGCCAGCGTGCCGAACAGGGTGAGCAGGCAAGCCTGTGTAATGCGGGTCAGTTGCATCGGGGTTCTCCATGACGATGGTTATTGGGCTTCAGTGCCGGTGACCGAGGTATCTGCCGAGCGTGCTATTCCTTCTGCGGTCCACCGCCGGCCGTGATCACTTGCACGCTCATGCGTGGCATGGCCAGGTCCATCCCGGCTTCATCCAGGTGTCGCTTGAGCGACAGGTTGAACGCTCGGGACACTTCCCACTGCTTGATCGGCGCAGTCTTGAAGCGGGCGCGGAGAATCGCGTTGCCGGACTCGAAACTCTCTACACCCTGGATCTCCAGCGGCGACCAGATGTTGCGCCGTTGCAGCGGATCGGTGCGCATTTTCTGGCCGACTTCGCGCATCAGTTTGATGGCGTTGTCGATGTCCATGCTGGCCGGGATCGCCACGCGGAAAATCGCATAGCCGAATTCCCGTGAGTAGTTCTTGATGCTTTTGATTTCGCTGAACGGAATGGTGTGGACGATGCCGTCGATGTCCCGCAGGCGCACGGTGCGAATGGTCAGCCCTTCGACGGTGCCGAGGTGCCCGCCCACGTCCACGTAGTCGTCGATGGCCAGCGAGTCTTCGATGATGATGAACAACCCGGTGATCAGGTCGGCGACCAGCGATTGCGCACCAAAACCGATGGCCAGGCCGATCACGCCGGCACCCGCCAGCAGTGGCGTGACGTTCATGCCCATGTTCGCCAGGGCGACGATCAGCGCGATGATGAAAATCGCCACGAACAGCACGTTGCGGATCAGCGGCATCATCGTCTGCGCGCGGGCGTTGGCCAGGCCTTTGCGCGAGCGGGTGAGGGCGTGGTGCACGGCGGTGTCGCTGAGGATCCAGATCAGCCAGGCAAAAATCAGCGTGCCGGCCAGGCTGAAGAGTTTGACGCTGACTTCGTGGCCTTCGCCTTCGGTGAAGGTGATCAAGGACATGCCCCAGACCCGCAGGCCGAGTTCGATGAACACCAGCCACACCAGCAAATGAGCCAGTGTGTAGAAGAAGCTTTTCAGGCGTTCCGAATACAGCGCATGGCGCTTCACGCTGCGTTGCGGTTTAAGGGCGTGGCGACGCACCAGCCCATTGATGACCATGCACAACACCACCAACACCGTGCAAATCAGCGACTGGCGCAAGGCAGTGCTGGTATCGCCCGCAGAAATGAAGGTGGCGAACAGCGAGATGGCCACCAGCACCAGCGCCGGGATGTACCAGAAAGTCCCGAGAATTTCGATGGTGTCGCTGAGCGCCCGGCGCGTCAGGCGCCGGGACAGCGGCTGATTGCGAATCAAGTGCGCGATGGGCCGGCGGAAACGCAGGATGAACAACCCCGTGGACAACGCGGCCAACACGTTGGCCACGGTCGCGGCGGTGTGCGCCAGGTGAGTGCCGAGGCTGGTGACCAGTCGCGGATCGCTCAGGGCTTCACCGAAAGCGGCGAAACTGCCGATCAGCCACAACGGGCGAAAGGCCTGGTGCCGCAGGATGTACAGGGCGCGATGGCGGTGCGGGCCGTCGAGCACGGAAAAGGCAATCACGCAGATCGCCGAAAAGCAGGTGCCGACCACCAGCGCATAAGCCAGCACCATGGCCAGGCTTTTGCCCAGTGACGAGGGCAGCGCGTAGCTCATGTACACCGTGATCACCAAGGCAATCAGCCACGGCCCGAGCTTGCGCAGGGCGAAGCGCAGCATGTCCAGGGCTTTGGGGTGTTGCGGCAGTTCTTCGGTCAGGCCAAAGCGCATCCGCACCCGGTGGCTAATCCAGATCAACGCCGCCGCCAGCAGGCTCCAGACCATCAGGATCATGGCAAAGGCAAAGATGATCGGCAGCCATTCGTTCGCCGGCAGCACCAGTGCGGCCAGTTCATCCTTGGCCAGCTCAAACTCGTCGGACCAGCGCGTGACCGGACTGTCCGCTCCGGAAAACTGCTTTTCAAAGTTGGCCAGGGTTCCGCCGATCAGGCCCAGCACTCCTTGCTCGGTGGCGGGTTGAGCCTTTTTGGTGGCGTCGCGCAACTTCTTCAGGTCCGTCAGCAACTTGCTCCGTTGCTGATCGTTTTCCAGCGACTTGATCACTTCGTCCAGGGATTGCCCCAGCGGTTCTTGTGCTTCTGGTTGGGGTTTCGCAGAGCTGTTGAGCAGGCCCGGCAAACTGACCGCCTGGGCAGGCGCCATCGGCAGCAGCGTCATGAGGCAGACAAGGAAGAAACACGGCAGGGCAAAGAGACGAGCGAACACTAGGCGGTCAACCTCGGGATGAGCGGATCGACCGAGTGTACGAGCCCGTCAAAATCAATGCGAGCCAGGGGCGAGGATTTATTCGTTGAGTTTGGCGAGGATCTTGAAGACCACGGTGGCGAGGATCGTCAGCATGCCGATCCACATGGCGAAGACGCCAGCGTTCTTGTCGCGAAAATTGAAGCCGATGGCCAGCATGATCATCCCGGCGAGAATCGGAACCAGCATGGCGTGAAAGGAAGATAGGGAGATCATGGCGACTGCCTTGTCGATAGGGATAATTAAAGTGTAGGAGCTGTCGAGTGAAACGAGGCTGCGATCTTTTGACGTGGCTTTTTAATGACAAGATCAAAGATCGCAGCCTCGTTTTACTCGACAGCTCCTACGGGGTTACGGCAATTCGCGGCAGGCGTAAAACGCGTTCAGCACTTTGACCAGGTGTGCCAGGTCATGGCTGCCGCACAGCTCGCGGATCGAGTGCATGGCGAACGTCGGCAGGCCGATGTCCACGGTGCGCACGCCCAGGTGGCTGGCAGTGATCGGGCCGATCGTCGAGCCGCAGCCCATATCGCTGCGCACCACGAAGCTCTGCACCGGCACTTCTTCGGCCATGCACAGATGGCGGAAGAAGCCGGCGGTTTCACTGTTGGTGGCGTAACGCTGGTTGCTGTTGACCTTGATCACCGGGCCGGCGTTGAGTTTCGGGCCGTGGTTGGCGTCGTGCTTGTCGGCGTAGTTCGGGTGCACGCCGTGGGCGTTGTCGGCCGAGACCAGCAGGGATTTCTGGATGGTCCGTACGAATTCATCACCTTCGGGCAGCAGGCGACGCAAAGTCTGCTCGAGCATCGGACCATCGGCACCGCAGGCCGAGCAGGAACCGACTTCTTCGTGGTCGTTGCACACCAACACGCAGGTTTCGTCGGTTTCGGCGGTCAGCAAGGCTTGCAGCCCGGCGTAGCACGACAACAGGTTGTCCAGGCGCGCGCCCGCGATGAAGTCGCCATGCAGGCCGATGATTGCCGCGCTTTGGGTATCGTAGAAACTCAGCTCGTAATCCAGCACCACGTCGGCGTTCAAGCCGTGTTCGCGGGCCAGTTGGTCGGTGAGCACGGCGCGGAAATCCACGCGCTCGTCACCGGCAAATTGCGCGAGGATCGGCGGCAGCTCGGTCTGCGCGTTGATCGCCCAACCCAGGTTGGCTTCACGGTTGAGGTGAATCGCCAGGTTGGGGATGGTGGCGATCGGCGCCTTGAAATCGATCAGCTGGCTTTCGACCTTGCCGTCACGGCGGAAGGTCACGCGGCCGGCCAGGGACAGGTCACGGTCGAACCACGGGGCCAACAGCGCGCCGCCGTAGACTTCGACGCCCAGCTGCCAGAAACCCTGGCGTTGCAGTTCCGGCTGGGGTTTGACCCGCAGGCACGGGCTGTCGGTGTGGGCGCCGACCAGGCGAATGCCGCTGTGCAGCGGTGAATGGCGGCCCATCTTGATCGCGACGATCGAAGAGTCGTTACGGGTGACGTAATAGCGACCGTTGGCTTCGGTGGTCCACGGCTCGCGTTCGTCGAGGCGTTGGAAACCGGCCGCTTCCAGGCGCTGAACCAGGCTGGCGGTGGCATGGAATGGGGTAGGGGAGGCCTTGAGGAAGTCGATCAGGCCTTGGTTCAACTCTTCGCGCATAAGTAGCTCCAGACAGCAATGGCGCCAGTTTAACGTATTGGCCAAAGAATTGGCGGCAGTGGCACTGGGGGATCCCTTGTAGGAGCGAGGCTTGCCCGCGAAGGCGGTGTGTCAGCCAACATCTATGTCGACTGTTCCATCGCTATCGCGAGCAGGCTCGCTCCCACAGGGTTTTATTAATGGCTCAAAACGGGGCCGGGCACTCGAAGCGCAGGCGTTCGCCGGTCTGGGGATGGGTAAAGCTGAGCATGCTCGCGTGCAGGCACAATCGTGGCCAGGCAGCCAGCGCGTGCTCATGGGCGTAGAGCCCGTCGCCCAGCAGCGGGTGGCCGATGGAAAGCATGTGCACGCGCAACTGATGGGAGCGGCCGGTGATCGGCGTCAGTTCGACGCGGCACCAGTCGCCGCAACGTTCCAGCACGCGCCAGAAGGTCAGGGCATGTTTGCCGAATTCATGGTCCACAACGTGGCGTGGCTTGGTCGGCGGGTCGTAGCGCAGCGGCAAGTCGATGCTGCCACTGTCCAGTTCCGGCTGTCCCCAGCACAGGGCGGTGTAGGCTTTTTCGGTTTCGCGGTCGTGAAATTGCCGAGACAGTTCGCGATGTGTGTCCGGGTCACGGGCCAGCAGAATGATGCCGGAGGTTTCCCAGTCCAGTCGATGGACGATTCGCGCTTCCGGGTAGCCGTTTTCTTGCAGGCGGGTGATCAGGCAATCCTTGTTGTCATCGGCCCGGCCAGGGACAGAGAGCAGCAGGGTCGGTTTATCCACCACCAGTACGGCGGCGTCCTGATAGATGATGCGGATGTTGGACAACGGCATTAAAACAGCCTCGTAACAAACGCCAACGGCGGCTCAGGCCCCCAGCATCCTGTAGGAGCGAGCTTGCTCGCGAAGGTGTGTCAGCCACATTGATGTCGACTGACACACCTTCGCGAGCAAGCTTCGCTCCTGCACGGATGCGGGAGAGCCTGAGCCGCCGTGGCTCCTGTCTGACCGACTAGCGGTCAGGCAGGGTGATATTGAGTTCCAGGATCGAGCAGCTGCCCTGGTTTTCCAGAGCGACGTGCACGTCATCGGACCCGATATTGACGTACTTGCGGATCACCTCGACCAGTTCCTTCTGCAAGGCTGGCAGGTAGTCCGGCGTACTGCGTTGGCCGCGTTCATGCGCCACGATGATCTGTAGACGCTCTTTCGCAACCGAGGCGGTACTTGGCTTCTTGTTGGCACGAAAGAAGTCAAAAATGTTCATTATCGACCTCCAAACAGGCGCTCGAAGAAGCCTTTCTTCGTCACATCGAGGAAACGATGCTCCACGGTTTTGCCCAGCAGACGGTCGACGGCATCGCTGTACGCCTGGCCGGCGTCGCTCTGGTCGTCGAGAATCACCGGCACACCGGAGTTGGAAGCCTTGAGTACCGCTTGGGATTCCGGAATGACACCCAGCAGGGTCACGGCCAGAATTTCCTTGACGTCTTCGACGCCGAGCATTTCGCCGTCACTGACGCGTTGCGGGTTGTAGCGAGTCAGCAGCAAGTGTTCCTTGATCGGCTCTTCGCCCTTCTCGGCGCGGCGCGATTTGCTGGCCAGCAGGCCCAGCATGCGGTCCGAGTCACGTACCGAGGACACTTCCGGGTTGGTCACGATGATCGCTTCATCAGCGAAATACATGGCCAGGTGGGCGCCTTTCTCGATGCCGGCCGGAGAGTCGCAGACCACGTATTCGAAGTCTTCTTTCAGCGCCATCAGGACTTTTTCGACGCCTTCGACGGTCAGCGCGTCTTTGTCGCGGGTCTGACTGGCGGCCAGGACGTAGAGGTTTTCCAGGCGTTTGTCTTTGATCAGGGCTTGTTGCAGGTTGGCTTCGCCGTTTACCACGTTGACGAAGTCATACACCACGCGACGCTCGCAACCCATGATCAGGTCGAGGTTACGCAAACCGACGTCGAAGTCGACGATAACTGTTTTGTGACCGCGCAGAGCGAGGCCGGTACCGATAGCGGCGCTGGTGGTGGTCTTACCCACACCACCCTTGCCGGATGTAACCACGAGAATCTTGGCCAAGGTGTTTCACCCCTAAGGAAAAAGGACTTTTAGCCCCTGAAAAACATCTCTTGAAAAACTACTGCAGTCGGACAGCCTTGGCTGGAATCCGGCCCTGAACGGCGTTTACCCCCGGTAAACACTGTTTTTGGCCATTTTCCTACTTCGTTTGAGCCGTTTTCGCTACGTTTTAGAGATGCTTGGAAAATGCGGCAGTATCCGTTAAAGCCGAATGATGTTCAACACATCGCCCGACAGGCTGACCTGTACACCCGAACCCCACAAAGGGTCGCGGCGCAGATCTTCGGACACCTTGTAATGACCGGCGATGGAGACCAGTTCAGCGCTCATTTGCTGACAGAAAATCCTGGCTTTCGTGTCGCCTTTGACCCCGGCCAACACGCGACCACGCATCGGCCCGTATACATGGATGTTCCCATCGGCGAGAAGTTCCGCCCCCGGACTGACCGACGAAATCACCACCAGATCGCAACCCTGGGCATAAATCTGCTGGCCACCACGGACGGGCGACGTGATGATTTTGGTCGGTTTGAGGGTCGGCTCCGGTGGTTTTTCCGGTTTTTTCTTCACCTCGCCTTCGTGCAGGTCCAGCTGGCGTTCCCGGGCGCCGGACGGCGGCAGCACCGGCAGGTCGACGGCAATGGCGGCAGCAATGTCTTCGATACGGCTGGCACGAATCGCCAGGGTGCGCAGACCGTGCTGGCGGCAGACGCGCATCAGGCCCGGCAAATCGACGGCGCCTTCACTGGCTGGAAGCTTGTCCAGGGCCAGCACCAGCGGCGCGTTGCTGAAAAAATTCGGCGCCTGGGCGACCTTGGCGGCCAATTGCCGATCAAGGCTTTCGAGGTCGTTGCGGGCCAGTTCCAGCACCGTAATGGCGAGCATGCTGCCCTTCAGCTGGAACACGGGATCTTGGTCTAGCGGTTCGGTTTGGCTCATGTCGGCATACAACGGCTTGTCACTAAAAGTGCCGAGACTTATAACGAGAACGCCCGCAGGCCGCAAGCCGGGTCGAACGATGTAGAATGCGCGGCCATTGTCTTTCCGGAACCTTTAATGGATCGCCCGCGTTTTCGAACAGCATTTCTTTCTCCGCGTTTCTGGCCGCTGTGGTGTGGCTTGGGGCTGTTGTGGCTGATTGTTCAGTTGCCGTATCCGGCGTTGCTGTTTGTCGGTCGCGTTCTGGGTGCCCTGATGTATCGAGTGGCCGGCGACCGACGGCGCATTGCCAAGCGCAATCTCGAGCTGTGCTTCCCGGAAAAATCCGCGGCAGAGCGCAAGCGTCTGCTCAAGGAAAATTTCGCCTCCACCGGCATCGCGTTTTTCGAGATGGCGATGAGTTGGTGGTGGTCGCGCGAGCGTCTGGCCAAACTGGCGCATGTCGAAGGCCTGGAGCATTTGAAAAAAGCCCAGCGTGAAGGCAAGGGCGTGATCCTGATGGCCGTGCATTTCACCACGCTGGAAATCGGCGCGGCGCTGTTGGGACAGCAGCACACCATCGACGGCATGTACCGCGAGCACAAGAATCCACTGTTCGATTACGTCCAGCGCAGTGGCCGCGAGCGGCACAACCTCGATTCGCTGGCGGTGGAGCGTGAGGACGTGCGCGGCATGCTTAAACTGCTGCGGGCCGGGCGGGCGATCTGGTACGCACCGGATCAGGACTACGGCGCCAAGCAAAGTGTTTTCGTGCCGCTGTTCGGGATTCAGGCCGCGACCGTCACCGCCACCAGCAAGTTTGCGCGGCTGGGCAAGGCGCTGGTGGTGCCGTTCACCCAGGAGCGTCTGGCGGATGGCAGCGGCTATCGACTGGTGATTCATGCGCCACTCGACAACTTCCCCGGTGAATCCGAAGAGGCCGATTGCCTGCGCATCAACCAGTGGGTCGAAGGCGTCTTGCGCGACTGCCCGGAGCAATACCTCTGGGCGCATCGCCGCTTCAAGAGCCGTCCGCCGGGCGAGCCGAAGTTGTACAAAAAACGCGGTTGAATCACCGATCCCCTTGAGCGCCATGGAGTGTTGCAATGAGTCCTGCGGAACCGGTTACAGGCTTGATTCTATCCGGTGGCGGGGCTCGGGCGGCCTATCAGGTGGGCGTGCTGGCGGCGATTGCCGAACTGCTGCCGGTGGGCGCCAGCAACCCGTTTCCGGTGATCGTCGGCACCTCGGCCGGGGCGATCAACGCGGTCAGCCTCGCCAGTGGGGCGCTGGACTTTCGTGGCGCGATCGAGCGCCTGACTGCCTTCTGGCAGGGTTTCCGCAGCCATCTGGTGTTGCGCAGTGATTGGCCGGGCGTGATCCATCAGGCCAGCCGCTTCGTCAGCCACAGCTTGCTGGGCATTGGCGCTCAGGTTCCGGTGGCCTTGCTCAACAGCTCGCCGCTGCGCGGGTTGCTCAACGACAAACTGCACATGACCGGCATTGCCGAAGCCATCGAGCAGAAGCAGTTGCAGGCTGTGGCGGTCACGGCGTTTGGTTATGAGTCCGGTCAGGCCGTCACCTTCTATCAGGGCGGCACCACCATCGATGCGTGGTTGCGTCATCGGCGGATTGGCGTGCCGACGCAATTGTCCGTCGAACATTTGCTCGCCAGTTCCGCCATTCCACTGCTGTTCGCCCCGGTGAAAATCGGCGAGGAGTATTTTGGCGACGGCGCAGTTCGCCAATCGGCCCCGATCAGCCCGGCCCTGCACCTGGGCGCCAGCCGCGTGCTGGTGGTGGGGGTCAGCGGCAATCCGCGGGGCGTCGACCCGGAACAACCGCTGCAACGCGCCTACACCGGTCAGCAGCCGACGCTGGCGCAGATCGGCGGGCACATGCTCAACAGTACGTTCATCGACAGCCTGGAAAGTGACATCGAGTTGCTGCAGCGTCTGAATCAGTTCAGCCATCTGCTGCCCGACGGCACGCCGACCCGCGCGCTTGGCGTGGCGCCGGTGGAGGTGTTGGTGATTTCGCCGAGTCAGCCGATCGATGAAATTGCCGCGCGGCATCGGCAGGAATTACCGGCGGCGTTGCGCCTGTTCCTGCGTGGGCCGGGGGCGACCAAGACCAGTGGGGCGGGGGTGCTGAGTTATCTGCTGTTCGAGGCGGGGTATTGCAGCGAGTTGATAGATCTGGGGCGGCGCGATGCGTTGGCCAAGCGCGGGGAGTTGTGTCGGTTTCTTGGGATAGCCGAGGCAGCGGTTATCGCTTGAGATTGGCGGTGCGGCTATCGCTAGCAGGCTAGCTCCCACATTGAAACGCGGTCACCTGTGGGAGCTAGCCTGCTAGCGATGCTTTTTTAAATCAGAAGTGCACCTTGACCAGGAAGCTGGTCACGCTCTGATCGGTCTTGAAGCCCTGGCTGTCTTCGATGCCGTATTTGTTTTTCCAGTAGTCATACTCGACACCGACGTACAACTGCTTTTCGCCCAGGTTCAGCGCCTTGCCCAGGTCGTATTTGACCTGTGGATTGAAGTGCAGGTTGGCGTGGTATTCGCCTTTTTTGTTGACGTCGTTATCGACCACCCAGTCCATGAAACCGTCGATCAGGATGTTCGAATCGCCCACCGGAACGGTGTAGGACCAGACCGGCGTGACCTGCCAGATATTGTCACCCGGACGGTCGCCTTCGGTGTGACGGTTGTAGAAGTTCAGCTGGAAGTAGTCAAAGCCCGGGATGGCCAGGTCGAAACCAGGACCGATCAGGTAGGACTCGGTATCGTCTTCGCCAAACTCGTAAGTCATGGCCAGCAGCACATCTTTGACCGGGCCGAATTCGAGTTTCTGGTCGAAGATTTTGCCGAACGACAAACGTGGGCTGATTTCACCGTAGTAGGTGTTTTCACCGGCGAAGGAATCTTCTTTGCCGTTGTAGAAGATCTTGTCGACGAACACGAAGTTGTCGCCGTATTTCCAGCCATCGGCGTGTTCGAAGGTCACCGTCTGTTGAATGCGCGGGTTGACCTGGAAATCCTTGCCATACAAGTAAGTCAGGCTGTTGTTCTGCCATTGCAGCAAGTCGCCAGCCATGGCCTGGCCCCCGGCCAGCAGTGATCCCGCCAGCATCAGGCTAGTGCACGTACGTTTCATTCGGTTGCTCCCAAAAAGTAGGTGGTTCCACGTTATTTTTTTAAGGTCGACGCTCTGGTGTGGCGCCTTTTTCTGTAGCGGTAAAAAATCATCCAATCGGTCAGCTTCAGTGCTGTTAGCAAGAGCTGCGCCAAGGCTTTTAAAAAACAAAAAAACTCCCGCTCGGCTGCTCGAAAGCAGTCGATTGAGGGAGGTTTTGGGGTGCCTTGGTACCGTCCAGTGCCGGGATAAGTTGGCTTTCTGGTCAGGAATTAAATCCGGGCTTTTTTTTAAAGCGGATTCAGGCGGCCGCGGAGAATACTGACTCCTTGGCCAGGTCTCAAGTGCCCCGCAACAGCGCACCGACGGCAGGTCTGGGGCACGGTTGCGGATCATCTAGAAATGCACCTTCACCAGCAGGCTGGTGGTGTTCTCGTTGGTGTCGAAGTTGGCGTTGTTTTCGATGCCGTATTTGTCTTTCCAGTAGCTGTATTCGACGCCGACATACACCTGCTTCTCCCGCCAGCCCAAAGCCTTGCCCAGGTCATATTTGATCTGCGGATTGAAGTGCAGGTTGGCGTGATACGTGCCGTTCGAGTTCTGGTCGTTATCCACGACCCAGTCGATGTAGCCGTCGATCAACAGGCTCGAGTTGCCCAAGGGCAGGGTGTAGGACCAGGCCGGCGTGATCTGCCAGACATCGTCGCCGGGACGCGAGCCTTCGGTCTGGCGATAGTAGACGTTCAAGGTGAAAAAGTTGAAACCGGGTACCGCGAGGTCGAAACCGGGGCCGATCAGATAGGCCTCGGTGTCGTCCTCGCCGTTCTCGTAGGTCATGGCCAGCAACACGTCCTTGATTGGGCCGAATTGGAAACGGCGGTCGAGGATTTTGCCGAAGGAGAGGCGCGGACTGAACTCGCCGTAATAGGCGTGAACGCCTTTGTTCCGATCCTTCTCGCCGTTGTAGTAGGTGCTGTCGACGAACAGGAAGTTGTCGCCGTACTTCCAGCGGTCGGCGTGCTCGAACGTCACCGTTTGCTGGATCGACGGATTGACCGCGAAGTCCTTGCCATACAGATAGCTCAGGCTGTTTGTTTGCCACAGCAATAAATCACCGGCCATGGCCTGGCTCGCGGCCAACAGGCCACCGCCCAACAGCATGTTTGTCTGTGTCCGAATCATCTGTTGCTCCCTCTTGTTTTTATTTTCAAGGCGCAGGAACCCCAGCCCCTGTAGGAGCGAGCCTGCTCGCGATGGTCGTCAACGATTACGCGTGTTATCTGGATACACGCGGTGTTTTCGGATTCATCGAGAGCAGGCTCGCTCCTACGGGGGTTGTGCGTTGCTGTCTTAGTGGGCGTGGCAGTCGTTGATCGCGGCGCGTTCGCGGCCACCGAGAATGTTGAACAGCAGGTTCAGCGACAGCGCACTCAACGTGGCCATGGCGATTCCGCTGTGGGTGATCGGGCTCATCCACAGCGGCAGATGGGCGAAGAATTCAGGCCGCACCACCGGGATCAATCCCATGCCGATGCTCACCGCCACCAGCAACTGGTTGCGACGGTCACCGATGTCGGCTTCCTGAAGAATCTTGATCCCGGTGGCGGCAACCATGCCGAACATCGCAATCGCCGCGCCGCCCAGTACCGCTGGCGGAATCGAAGCCACCAGGAACGCCGCTTTCGGCAGCAGGCTCAACACCACCAGCAAACCGCCGGCGACGATGGTCACTGAGCGGCAGCGCACGCCGGTCATCTGCACCAGGCCGATGTTCTGGGCGAACGAGGAGTGGGTGAAGGTGTTGAAGAAACCGGCGAAGAACGAGGCGCCGGCATCACACAGCAAGCCGCGCCGCAGCATGCGTGGGCAGACGTCCTGGCCGGTGATCTTGCCCAGTGCCAGGAACATTCCGGTGGACTCGACGAAGATAATCACCACCACCAGGCACATCGACAGAATCGGTGCCAGTTCAAACGTCGGCATGCCGAAATGCAGCGGGGTGACGATTTGCAGCCAGGGCGCCTGCGCCATGCCGCTGAGGTCGACCATGCCGATCAGGCCGCAGATCACGTAGCCCAGGCACATGCCGATCAGCACCGAAATATTCACCCAGAAGCCGCGCATGAAGCGATGGACCAGCAGAATGGTGGCCAGCACCAGCGCGGCGATGGCCAGGTAAATCGGTGAACCGAATTGAGTCGCACCGGCACCGCCGCCGGCCCAGTTCACGGCCACGGGGAACAGCGACAAACCGATCGAGGTGATGACCGTGCCTGTCACCAGAGGCGGGAAGAAGCGCACGACTTTGGACATGAACGGCGCGATGAGCATGCCGAAGAACCCGGCGGCGATGGTCGCGCCGAAGATTCCTTGCAGGCCGATGCCCGGCATGCCGGCCATGGCGACCATGCTGCCGACCGCAGCGAAACTGGCGCCCATCATCACCGGCATGCGAATGCCCATGGGGCCGATGCCCATCGATTGCACGATGGTGGCGATCCCGGCCACCAGCAGGTCGGCGTTGATCAGGAAGGCGATTTCTTCACGACTCAGGCCAGCGGCCTGTCCGATGATCAGCGGCACCGCGATGGCTCCGCCGTACATCAGCAGAACGTGTTGCAGGCCCACCAGGATCAGCTGCAAAAGGGGCAAGCGTTGAATTGCGGGTGCGTCGGGGATGCGCGCTTCGGATAGCTCGGACATGCAACACCTCGGATCTTTTTTATTCTTGTGATTTTTGCAGCACGCCATCTTGTGGGAGCGGGCTTGCTCGCGAAGAGGCCATTGGATTCAACATCACTGTTGACTGACCCGACGCTTTCGCGAGCAAGCCCGCTCCCACAGGGTATGTGTCGTACCTGTAGGTAGGGGTTGCCCGCGAAGCTTTTGCTATTTAATTGGTCGGAGCACCCTGAACAATCCACGCGCCGATCAGGTCACGTTCCTGCTGGGTCATCTGGGTGATGTTGCCCAGTGGCATGATCTGGCTGGTGACGGCCTGCGCCTGGATGCGCGCTGCGTTCTGGCGGATCTGCTCGGGGGTGTCGAACATCACACCGGCCGGGGCCGCGCTGAACAACGGGCTGGTCGGTTTGGCCGAATGGCACACCGCGCAACGTTCCTGAATCACGCTGTGTACTTTGTCGAAACCAGGGCCGGCGTTGGACGCTTGCGCCGGTGCGGCAGCAGGCGCTTCCGCAGGTTTTGCTTCAGCCGGTTTCAAGCCACCACCCAAGGCCGTTTCCGGCAACGGCTGGTACTCGATGGTGCCAGGCGCCTTCGCCACTTCAGGTGCGCCAGGCATCTGCGCCGGGCCAGTCACGTAAGCCAGGCAGATCATGCCCACTGCCGCAACGGGCAAGGTCCAGGCGAACTTGTGGCTGTCATGACGGGTGTTGAAGTAGTGACGCACCAACACCGCCAGCACCGCGATCCCGGCCAGGATCAGCCAGTTGTATTGGCTGCCGTAGGTGCTCGGGAAGTGGTTGCTGATCATGATGAACAGCACCGGCAAGGTGAAGTAGTTGTTGTGCCGCGAACGCAGCAAGCCTTTGGCCGGCAGTGCCGGATCGGGCGTGCGGTTCTCGGCAATCGCCGCCACCAGTGCGCGCTGCGCCGGCATGATGATGCGGAACACGTTGCCGACCATGATGGTGCCGATGATCGCGCCGACGTGCAGATAAGCACCGCGACCGCTGAACACTTTGCTGAAGCCGTAGGCGGCGCCGATGATCAGCACGAACAGGATGAAGCCGAGCAGGGCAGGGCGTTTGCCCAGGGCCGAGTCGCAGAGGAAGGAGTAGACGAACCAGCCGACGAACAACGAGGCGATGCCCAGGGCAACCCCTTCAGGGCCGGTCAGGCTGCTGCCCGGTGCCAGCAGGTACAGCGTCGGGTTGGAGTAGAACACCACGCACAGCAGCGCGATCCCCGACATCCAGGTGAAGTAGGCTTCCCATTTGAACCAGTGCAGGTTGTCCGGCATGGTCGGTGGGGCCAGTTTGTATTTTTCCAGGTGGTAGATACCGCCGCCGTGGATCGCCCACAAATCGCCCGCCAGACCGCTTTTCGGATTGACCCGATTGAGGTTGTTTTCCAGCCAGACGAAGTAGAACGATGCGCCGATCCAGGCCACACCAGTAATCATATGAACCCAGCGCACGCTCAGGTTCAGCCATTCCAACAGATGTGCTTCCACAGTCTTTACCTCTCGCCCGTCACTCTTGTTGTCGAGTGATCGGACCTTCTCTTATTGGTGGGGGGCAAGGATCAAACGCTCATCCTCTTTGAAAAAATGCTCATCGCAGTTATTGCCTGTGCCACTGCGATCAACCACCAGGAAGTCATCCCGCTTTTCGATCGTCAGCACCGGATGGTGCCAAACGCCGCGATGGTAATTAATGCCCTGCCTGCCGTTGGTGACGAAGGCGCGGACCAAGCCTGATACAGGTTCATCGCCAAGTGGCGCGACCACGATCAGAAAGGGGTTGCCGAGCAGCGGAATGAACGCCTGGCTGCCCAGCGGGTGACGCTCCAGCATGCTCACGGTCAGCGGCATGTCCTGCGCGTCGGCGCGGAAGATGCTGATGATCGCGTTATCTTCTGGCGTGGCGGTTTCCACCGTCGCCAGTTTATGAAAGCGCAGGGTCGAACCGTTGTTGATCATGAAGTGATCGCTGCCGTCGGTTTCGATCACGTCACCGAAAGGGGCGAAGGCTTCTTTGGTCAGCGGTTCAATCGTCAGTGTGCGCATGCTGTTCTTCTTAATCTGTGTTGATGTTGATGATTCTTTGTAGGAGCGAGCTTGCTCGCGATGGTCGTCAACGATAACGCGTGCATCCAGGATGAACGCGGTGTCCTTGAGTTTTTCGCGAGCAAGCTCGCTCCTACAGGCTCAGCATTACTTAGCGACCTTGCCCAATACCCGCAGGCGGCTCACACCGCCGTCCGGGAACACGTTCAGGCGGATGTGGGTGATCGGGCCCAGCGCCTTGATCTGCTCGGCGAAGGTGTGTTCGGCGTGCATTTCCAGTTTCTGCGCCGGCAGCAGTTCGCGCCAGAACAACGATTGGGTTTCGATCTGGCTGTCGGTGCCGCCCTTCACGAACGCGCCCTGGATCGAGCACGTGTCCGGGTAGTTGCCCTTGAAGTGCAGGGTGTCGACGATGACTTTCTCGATCTCGCCGGCATGACCCAGCGCGACGATCACCCAGTCATTGCCCGGCGTCCGACGACGCGCGGTTTCCCAGCCGTCGCCCATGTTGATGCCACGGCCCGGGTTGAGGATGTTGCTCATGCGACCGAAGTGTTCGTCGGAGCAGGCGAGGGCGCGGCCACCGTTCAGGGCTGCAGCCAAATCGACTTGCTCGTTGTCACCCACAGCGGACCAGTCGCGGAACGGAATACCGTAGACACGCAGACGGGCCACGCCACCGTCCGGGTAGATGTTGAAACGCAGGTGACTGAACGCCTGGTCGTTGCTGATTTCGTGGTAGTGATGGCTGTTGCCTTGCAACTCGACGGCGGACAGCACTTCAGTCCACTGGGTGTTGTCGTCCGGCTCGCCCGACGCGAGGAAGCAGGCTTCCAGCGAAGCCGACGGCGGGAAGTTGCCGGTGAAGAATGAAGTGTCGATGTCCACGCCTTTGATCGAACCCGGTACACCCAGGCGGATCACAGCGCTGTCGTAGCCTTCGAAGCGCTTGCGGCGCGACTCCCAGCCGTCCATCCACTTGCCGTTGTCATCGAACACGCCCTCCTTCCACACCGCCGGGGTCGGCTGGAACAGGCGGTTGGCATCAGCGAACCAGTCATCGGTGACCGAGATGATTTTGGTGCCCAGGCGGGCGTCGGCCAGGTTGACGAACTTCTCGAAAGGTACGGCGTAAGCTTTCATTCTTCTTGTCTGCCTTTAATAAGTTGGCTTGGGATGCTTGCAGTGCCCTGGGCGATGTATGCGTTCAATGTCGCTCGGGCAAGGCTCGCTATAGGGTCAGTAAACGGAACAGGGCGATCTTGTTGATCTCCGCCAGCGCGCACTTGAATTCGGTTTCTGCCGAGTTGTGAATGCGCGTTTCGAACGCCGCGAGGATCTGATGCCGGTTGCTGCCTTTTACCGCCATGATGAAGGGAAACTTGAACTTGGCTTTGTAGGCGTCGTTCAGCTCGGTGAAGCGTTGAAACTCTTCGGCCGTGCATTGGTGAATACCGGCGCCAGCCTGTTCATTCGTGCTGGCTTCGGTGAGTTGGCCCTGGACGGCCGCACGGCCTGCCAGGTCCGGGTGAGCGTTGATCAGGGCCAATTGGCTTTGATGATCGGCGCTCAACAGGATGTCGCTCATGCGCTGGTGCAAGGTTTCGATCTGGTCGATCGAAGCGTCCTGGCCCAGGTCGAAGGCCTTCTCGGCCACCCATGGCGAATGTTCGTAGATGTCGGCGAAGGCTTTGACGAAGGCGTCGCGGCTCAAGGTCGAGGGTTTCAAGGTTTGAAAGGCGCTCATTTCGCGGCCCCTTGGTACGGGTGGGTTTCGTGCCAGTGGCGAGCGATGTCGACGCGACGGCTGAACCACACCTGTTCATGACTTCTAGCGTATTCGATAAAGCGCTTGAGCGAGGCCAGGCGCGCCGGACGGCCGATCAGGCGGCAGTGCAGACCGATCGACAGCATCTTCGGCGCTTCGGCACCTTCGGCGTACAGCACGTCGAACGCGTCTTTGAGGTACTCGAAGAAATCGTCACCCTTGTTGAAACCCTGGACCTGGGTGAAGCGCATGTCGTTGGTGTCCAGGGTGTACGGGATCACCAGGTGCGGCTTGCCGGTCGGGTTGTTCGGTTCCCAGTAGGGCAGGTCGTCGTCGTAGGTGTCGCAGTCGTAGAGGAAACCGCCTTCTTCCATCACCAACCGACGGGTGTTCGGGCCGGTGCGGCCGGTGTACCAGCCCAGTGGGCGTTCGCCGGTGATTTCGGTGAGGACGCGGATCGCTTCGAGCATGTGCTCGCGTTCCTGCGCTTCATCCATGTACTGGTAGTCGATCCAGCGGTAGCCGTGGCTGCAGATCTCGTGGCCGGCATCGACCATCGCGCGGATCACGTCCGGGTGGCGCTGGGCGGCCATGGCCACGGCGAAGATGGTCAGCGGAATGTCGAATTCCTTGAACAGTTTCAGAATCCGCCAGACGCCGGCACGGCTGCCATACTCGTAAAGGGATTCCATGCTCATGTTGCGCGCGCCTTGCAGCGGCTGCGCCGAGACCATCTCCGAAAGGAAGGCTTCGGATTCTTTATCGCCGTGCAGGATATTGCGCTCGCCGCCTTCTTCGTAATTGAGCACGAAGGACAAGGCAATGCGGGCATTGCCCGGCCAGTGTGGGTGAGGAGGGTTACTGCCGTAACCGATCAGGTCGCGTGGGTAGTCAGCGCTCACTGCAGTCTTCCTTCTTATTCGTGTTGACGGTGTGTGTGAGCGGCCTGGCGATGAGATCCAAGGCTGGCGTCACAGCGATGGGCTGATTGTATACAACTTTATATTCACTTTGTAAGCCTGAATTTTTGCATTTTTCGTTAACGGTCATCTTTCCCTGCTATTCGCATGAACCTGCAAGAAACCTGCCTGACTGGTCAGCTAATGGTTGCAGGGTTCAATCACTGGGCGGTTTGCTGGGAAATCGCAGGGGAATCCGTGGATGGAAAGGGCGGGCAGAAAAATGTCGTTTTTATTGTGTACAATTTTTTTGAAAAGTGTCTTAATCAATCGCTCGCCGCAGCGTTTCGTGCTCCGAAACGGTGCGGTCTCCTTTTCAACTGACTTCGGGAGGCGCGAGGTCTGACTGCTCCACGCAGGCAGGCGCGCAGAATCAATGGGACGTTTGACTACACACGTTTTAGACGCTGCACACGGTTGCCCGGGCAGCTCGATCAAGGTCGAGTTGTACCGCGTTGAAGGTTCGCAACTGGAACTGGTCGCCAGCGCGATCACCAACAGCGATGGCCGTGTCGATGCACCGCTGCTGCAAGGCGATGACTACCGCTCCGGGGTCTATCAGGTTCAGTTTCATGCGGGCGATTACTACCGCGCCCGTGGCGTTCAGCTGCCGGAACCGGCGTTCCTGGACGTGGTGGTGCTGCGTTTTGGCATCTCTGCGGAACAGGATCACTACCATGTACCGCTGCTGATTTCGCCGTACAGCTATTCCACGTACCGCGGCAGCTGATCCCCCAAGCAGCTGCCTCAACCTGGAAGCGACTGCGCATAGAGCTTCTTTGGTCTTTTGCCCGCTCACACTGCGGGCTTTTTTTTGTCTGTTGCAAGTGTGGTGTCCGGGAGGGCCCCTTCGCGGGCAAGCCTCGCTCCTACAGGATTTATGCCGCCGGAGCGACTCAAAACCTGTAGGAGCGAGGCTTGCCCGCGAAGCTCTTAACGGCTCAGCAATGATGCCGCGCCCGCACCACTGAACAACCCCGCACTCACCCGGTTAAACCAACTCTGCCCCTTGCCACTGCGCAGATACCGCGCCGCACCATGCGCGCCCAGCCCATACGCCAACTTGCACAGCAAATCGAGCACCGTCCAGGTCGCGATCATCACCAGCAATTGCGGCAGGAACGGCTGCTCGGCGCTCAAGAACTGCGGCAGAAACGCGGCGAAGAACAAGATGTCTTTCGGGTTACTCGCGCCCAACACAAAGGCGCGTCCAAACAGTGCGCGAAAGCGCGGCACCGGCGCAGCCTGGGGCACTTCGGCGCCCACCGAAGGCAGGCGCGATTGCTGCCAGCTCTGCCAGGCGAGGTAGAACAGGTACAGCGCACCGACGATTTTCAGCGCGCTGAACAGCTGTTCCGACGCCAGCAACAACGCGCCCAAGCCCAGCGCCGAGGCACTGAGCAAGCAGATCGAGGCAATCACGCCCCCCAGAAACGCCGGATAAGAACGGCGCAAACCGTAATTCAGACTGTTGCTGATCATCAGCAAAGACAGGGGCCCCGGGATCAGGATCACCACCAGCGCAGCGCCGCTGAACAGCAGCCAGGTTTCCAGACTCATCACTTTCCTCCATTTGTGCAAAAGCCCCACCCGACAGGGGTGAGGCTGTTTTGAAACGTCTACCGCTTACAAGAAAATGAACTTGGCAATGAAGATCGCGCAGAGCACCCACAGACTGACGGAAATTTCCTTGTGCTTACCGGTGAAGGCCTTCAGCACCACGTAAGTGATAAAGCCCAGCGCGATGCCGTCGGCGACCGAGAAGGTCAGGGGCATCATGATCGCGGTCACGATGGCCGGAATGCTGTCGGTGGCTTCGTCCCATTCGATGTGCTTCATGCCGCCCATCATCAGCATCGCCACATAAATCAGCGCACCGGCGGTTGCGTAAGCGGGGATCATGCCCGCCAGCGGTGCGAAAAACATGGCTGCAATAAATAGCACACCTACGGTCACTGCGGTAAGACCAGTCCGACCACCCGCGGCGACACCGGCGGCACTTTCCACGTAGCTGGTCACCGGCGGAACACCGACCATCGCCCCGAATACGCTGGAAGCACTGTCGGCTTTCATGGCGCGGGAAAGGTTTTCGATCCGCCCGTCAGCGTTCACCAGGTTGGCGCGCTGGGCGACGCCCATCAGGGTGCCCGCGGTGTCGAACATGTGCACAAAGAGGAAGGCCAATACCACGCTGATCATGCTGACGTTGAACACACCGGCGATGTTCATCGCCATCCAGGTCGGTGCCAGGCTCGGCGGGGCCGACATGATGCCCTCGTAGTGGACGAGGCCCAGGCCCCAGCCGGCGAGGGTCACGGTGATGATGCTGATGAGGATCGCACCGAACACTTTGTGGTAGCTGAGCACGGCGATCATCAGGAAGCAGATGGCTGCGAGCAATGGGCCAGGCTCGCGCAGGGAACCGAGTTTGATCAAGGTGGCCGGGCTATCGACGACGATGCCCGCGGTTTTCAAGCCGATCAGCCCGAGGAACAGGCCCACGCCGGCGCCCATGGCGAAGCGCAGACTTACCGGAATACTGTTGAGCAGCCATTCACGGATCCGCGAGAACGTCAGGATCATGAACAACACACCGGACACAAATACCGCACCGAGGGCGGTTTCCCAGTTGTAGCCCATGGTGCCGACCACGGTGTAAGTGAAGAAAGCGTTCAAGCCCATGCCCGGCGCCAGGCCGACCGGCCAGTTGGCGTACAGGCCCATCAACAGGCAACCCAGCGCGGCGGCGATGCAGGTGGCGACGAACGCGGCACCGTGATCGATCCCGGCGTCGGCCATGATGTTGGGGTTGACGAAGATGATGTAGGCCATGGTGATAAAGGTTGTCAGACCGGCAATCAGCTCGGTCTTCACCGTGGTGCCATGCAAGGTGAGTTTGAAGATGCGCTCCAGCCAGCCATTGCGTATCGGCGGCGAGAGTTCCAGCGTCGGGGCTTCGGATTTGCGGCTTTCCACAGCGAGTACTCCTCAAGAGTTTTATTGTTATTTCCAGGGCCGGACCCATGAGGGTGGCAGCGGCCCTTTGAGGCACTTGCGAATTTGTTGACCGCTTGGTCAGGAACTCGCACGAAGTGGATTATGCTTTTGTATACAAATAAAGCAAATAATGTTTTTGATTTTGTAGACGAAAAGTTTGGCAATAGGGATATATCGCCTTCGCGGGCAAGCCTCGCTCCTACAAGAGTCGCGCATTACCCTGTAGGAGCGAGGCTTGCCCGCGAAGACTGACTCAAGGTCACAGAGTCTGTTGGTTCTCCCCCAGAACAAGATTGGCGGCCTGAGAGCAGAAACAAAAAAACCGGCGCAAGGGCCGGTTTATTTTTGTCTGGGATTTGTGGTGTCTGGGCGGACGTCTTCGCGGGCAAGCCTCGCTCCTACAGGTATTCGCTATCCTTGTAGGAGCGAGGCTTGCCCGCGAAGGGGCCCTCAATCACACCACAAAACCATCAGGCCGCCGCAAACCGCTTATCCAGGTAATCAATAATCACCTTGGACTCATACATCCACGTGGTCTGCCCATTCTCTTCGATGCGCAGGCACGGCACCTTGATCTTGCCACCCTGTTCCAGCAGCGCCTGGCGGTCCTGCTCGTTGTTCTTCGCATCGCACAACGCCACCGGCACGTTCAAACGGCGCAGGGTGCGGCGGGTTTTCACGCAGAACGGGCAGGCGTGAAACTGATACAGGGTCAGGTCCTTGGCGGCCGTATTGACCTTGGCCTGAGCCTCGGCCGGGCGCTGCTTCTTGCCGGGGCGGGTGATGAAGTCGATGAAGATGATCAGTTGGCCAAGGCCGACACGAAGCGCTTTTACGAACACGGTATAAGCCTCACGGGGCGAAAGAAGGCGCGCAGCTTACCTGATTTTTCACCGACGAAAAAAAACCGGCGATGAGTGCCGGTTTTCTTCGTGGCGCATTTTACTTGATCAGGCTGAGAAACTCGCTGCGGGTCGCCGCGTTTTCGCGGAACTCACCGAGCATCACCGAGGTGATCATCGACGAATTCTGTTTCTCGACACCGCGCATCATCATGCACATGTGCTTGGCCTCGATCACCACCGCAACGCCCAGGGCGCCGGTGACTTGCTGGACCGCATCGGCGATCTGGCGGCTGAGGTTTTCCTGGATCTGCAGGCGACGGGCGTACATATCGACGATCCGCGCGACTTTCGACAGCCCCAACACCTTGCCGCTCGGGATGTAGGCGACGTGGGCCTTGCCGATGAACGGCAACAGGTGGTGTTCGCACAGCGAGTAGAGCTCGATGTCCTTCACCAGCACCATTTCGCTGTTATCGGAGCTGAACAAGGCACCGTTGGTGACTTCTTCCAGCGTCTGTTCATAACCGCGGCAGAGGTACTGCATGGCTTTGGCGGCACGTTTTGGCGTGTCGAGCAGGCCCTCGCGGGAGACGTCCTCGCCCAGTTGGCCGAGAATCGCGGTGTAATTCTGTTCCAGGGACATGAAACTACCTGTGGGATTTTACGCAAAGGGCAAGGGTACGGTGGCGGACACGGCGCTGCAAGCGTGAAGCGACAGCTTTACTCGTCGCGGCCTTCCATCATGGTTCGTTTAAGCATCACATAAACAGCGCCGGCGCCGCCGTGTCTGGCCTGGCACGAAGTGAAGCCGAGCACTTGGGAATGCTGGCGCAGCCAGGTGTTGACGTGGCTTTTGATCATCGGGCGCTTGCCGTCCAGACGCACGGCTTTGCCGTGGGTGACGCGCACGCAGCGGATTTCGAATTTGGTCGCTTCGGCCAGAAAGGCCCAGAGGGTTTCCCGGGCCTTTTCCATGTTCATGCCATGCAGGTCCAGGCTGCCTTCGAACGGAATCTGTCCGATCTTGAGCTTGCGCATCTGGCTTTCCTGAACACCGTCGCGTGCCCACATCAGCTCGTCTTCCGGGCCGACGTCGATCACGAATTGATCGGACAGGCCGTCAACGGTGGTGGCATCGGTGCGTACGGTGGCGGCCTGACGCAGTTTGGCGATCTGCGCGCGGTCAGCTTTGGGTTTGCCGGTTTCGGCGCGATCGTGCTTGATCGGCTTGACGCCTTGGATCGCGCTTTTGAACAGGGAAAAATCGTCGTCTTGCATGTCAGCCTCCGCGAAGGGCGGCCAGTTTACCCAACTCGAGACGAATGAGGCGCGAGAAAACGCGAAGCGTTCGGCTCAGTCGTGTTTTTTCATCAGGTGCGGGGAAATGTTCAGCTCGCGCGATTGACGCGAACGGCGCCGGCAACGACGCCACAGCCACACGCCGATGTACAGCACGAACAGGCCGATCGCCAGAATCACCGCCGAACCGGTCCGGTTGGTGTTCAACTCACCCAGGGCGGGTGCGTGGCCGAGCAGGCTGGCAGCACCGGCCATGGCGAGCAATACGCCGCACATTGCCAGCAACGCCGCAATCGCTGCGCCGATTCGAAAACGCCAGTTGCGTTGGCCTTTGGGCCGCAAGCGGCGAGCGTCAAAACCATCGGATAACTTCATTCCGACCTTCCTCAATGGGTATCGGCCCTTCGACCGGGAGTTGACCGGGATGTTCCTGAGGCTAAGACAATTACAGCAAATGATAGGCTTTTACGGATGAGCGGCGGCAGGCACCGCTCACCGAAGGTCGATCAGATCAACTCTTGCGTCAGGGCAACGACTGCAAAATTGTCCGCCATGATTGCCATTTCGGTCTGTTGAACGTGCTCGGCGCTGAGGACCTTGCCTTTGTAGGGCAAGTCGCGGGTAGCGCAGGCGTCTTCAACAAGGGTGCAGCGAAAACCCAGGTTTTTCGCCGCACGCACGGTGGTACTGACACTGGAGTGGCTCATGAAACCGCACACGACCAGGTCCACCGAGCCCAGTTCTTCCAGGCGCTTTTTCAGGTCCGTGCCATGGAATGCACTGGGCAGGATTTTTTCAATTCTGATTTCACCGTCCAGCGGCTCCAGCCCGGGAATGAATTGCCCGCGCTCGCCACGTGGGTCGAACAACCCGCCGACTGTGCCGAGATGGCTGACATGCACAATCGGCCGGTGGGCGGCACGGGCAGCGGCCACCAGTTGCTTGATGTTCGCGACGGCAGCATCCATGCCGCTCAGGGCCAGGGGGCCGCTAAGGTATTCTTTCTGGGCATCGATGATGACAAGGGTCGCGTGACCCAGTTTGGCTGCTGCATAACCGCGGCCGCTGAGTTGAAACATCGTTTGTGGAACGGACATTCTGGGGCTCCTTCGGGTGGGGCTTTTGCGACATTGTCCTCTGGCTGAGCGCTTCTGTGAATCGCTACTATCGTAGGCGCCGTCATTGCTGGCCCGTAGCCTTGTCAATAGGTCCGTTTTGTTCAATGGCCAGTCGATAAAATAGAATAGTCCTACATTTGCCTCGGCGTGTTTCCCGCGTCGTCGCGGCGCGTTTTGGCTGTTAGAATCGCCAGTCGTTTTTTCTGGAGTTTGCCTGCCGTGATCACTTCCCGCCTTCGTACCCTGCGCGACCATATTCGTTGGGCCGTCAGCCGCTTCCATGGGGAGGATCTGTTTTTCGGCCATGGGACCGACAACGCCTGGGACGAAGCCCGTCAACTGGTGTTGGGTGCCTTGCACTTGCCGTGGGAAATCGCCGACAGCTACCTCGACTGCAACCTGGAGGACGACGAGCTGGTCAATCTGCAACGCCTGCTCAAACGTCGCATCGAAGAGCGCATTCCTACGGCTTACCTGTTGGGTGAAGCGTGGTTCTGCGGCATGTCGTTTATCGTCGATGACCGCGTGCTGATCCCGCGATCGCCGATTGGCGAGCTGATCGAAAATCGTTTTACGCCGTGGCTGGCCAACGAGCCTGCGCGAATTCTCGACCTGTGCACCGGGTCCGGTTGCATCGGCATTGCCTGTGCCTACGAATTCCAGAACGCCGAAGTGGTGCTGGCCGATCTGTCGTTCGAGGCGCTGGAAGTGGCCAATCAGAACATTGAGCGCCATGGCGTCGATGAGCGGGTGTACACGGTGCAGGGCGATGGTTTCGACGGTTTGCCGGGGCAGCGTTTCGACCTGATCGTGTCGAACCCGCCTTACGTCGATGCCGAAGATTTCGCCGACATGCCGGACGAATACCAGCACGAGCCGGAGTTGGGCCTGGCCTGCGGTGATGATGGCTTGAACCTGGTGCGGCGGATGCTCGCCGAAGCGGCGGATCACCTGACCGAGAAGGGCTTGTTGATTGTCGAGGTGGGCAACAGCCAGGTTCACGTTGAAGCGCTGTACCCGGAAGTCGACTTCGCCTGGCTGGATTTCGAGCGCGGCGGGCATGGCGTGTTCATGCTGACGGCGGAACAGTGCCGCAATCACCAGGCATTGTTCGCTTCCCGCGTCTGACCTTGGGACGCCTTCGCGGGCAAGCCTCGCTCCTACAGGTTTTGTGGCGTGCCCAAATAATCTGTAGGAGCGAGGCTTGCCCGCGAAGGCCGCGCCACGCTCTCAAACCGTTACCGGTGCGTTGCAATCCAGATCAACAACCCCGCCTGAAACACCGCAAACGCCACCAGACAGGTAATGGTGAAGCGCAACCCCGCGTCTTCGCGCTTGTACTTGCTGACTTTTTCCTCGTGTTTCTTCAGCTTCACCTCCTGCTCGAGCAGATTCTGCTCGGCCTGCTGGAGCATCTGCGCCGCCTCGAGGATTTCCACCACCTGCAGTTTTTCGCTGTTCCAGTCACCCAGCAGGTCGCTGACCTGTACCTCTTTGACGCTGCCCTTCAAATGCTGGGCGTCGGCGTAGACCACGTCGAAACCGTGCATCCGCAGAAAGTGATCGCGGCGCAGGCGCGTGTCTTCGTTCAGCGCGTCCTTGTTGTTCAGGTCGCTGCCGTCGACGGTGTAGCCGGGCCATTTCTTCTTCGCCCAGGTCACCCCTTGAGCCGCCATGTACCGCCCGATGCCACGGTTCATCGGTTCGATCTGCAAACCGCTGTCGGGACCGAAACGCACGCGTTTTTCAGCGTGGTCGACCCACACGTCCAGATGATTCTGTTCCTTGCGCACGCGCTGGCCGGGCAGCGTGATGCTCATGCGCAACAGGCTGTGCTCTTTGTCGTTGCGCTCGGCGTAGCCGAACTCGACAAAACGCAGTGGCCGCCCCCCGGTGTTGCGGTCGGTCTGCAACGGCGCCAGGCGGAGCATCTTGTGGTGCTCGGCGTGGACGTCCGCCCACGGCAGCTCGACCGCTGGCGGTGCCTCTTTTTCAGCGGTGGTGTCGGGTGAAGTCTGGGTATCGGTCATAACGGCGAGGTCCTGTCCAAGCGCTGCTTGCCGCCAGCCATAGCGCTGGCGACAAAGGCTTATCGGCCGTTTTTTTCAGGACTGGAGGGCAAACCCTTCTTAACTGGGACGAAGTCCGTCAATAAACCCGAGGATTCGCGCACCCAGTTCGGCCGCCAGCGGCAATTGTGGGTCCTTATAAGAAGCCAGCTGCCGTTTGACGTCGTTGGGCACGATGCGCATGACGTGGTTCATGCCTTCGATCAATGCCAGTTCGGCGTCCGGTTTGGCCGCCTGGAGCAGTTTGGCGTCACCGACACCGACCTGGATGTCATTGCTGCCCTGGATGATCAGCGCCGGCATTTTCAATTTGGCGAACGCCGCTGCCGGGTCCTGGCGGAACAGCGAAATCAGGTACGGCTGCACGCTTGGGCGGAAAATCACCTGTAACTGTGGCGGCACGTTGTCGTCAGTGCGACCGGCCTTGAGGCTGTCGAGCAGTTCATTGCTGCGCAGCAACAGGGGCGGTGGCAGGCGATTGCTCAGTTGCTGACGCAGCACCTGATCGATCGGCCGGGCGCTGCCGGACATCGAAATCACCGCCGCAGCATCGAGACTCGGCGCCGCCAGGCTGGCAATCAAGGCGCCTTCGCTGTGCCCCAGCAGAATCAGTTGGCCAAAGCGCGGGTCGGCTTTGAGTTTCTGACCCCAAGCCTCTGCGTCGGCGACATACGCCTCCACCGACAGATTACGCTCGTCCGGCGTGGCCGCCAGGCTTGCCGCCACGCCGCGCTTGTCGTAGCGCACGCTGGCGATGTTGTGTTTGGCCAGCACCCAGGCCAGTCGTTTGAGACTGTCATTGCGCCCGCCGTCGGGGTTATTGCCGTCACGGTCTGTAGGACCGGAACCGGAAATGATCAGGACAACCGGCACAGGCTGGTCGGATTTTGGCAGCAACAGCGAGCCGAAAAGCTCCCCGGTGCCGGTATCCAGACTGATCGGCCGTTGCAGGACAGTGGCCTGAACAAAGCCGGTAAACAAGGTAAGGCTCAAGGCTAGAACTCGCAGCATCATCACGCCATCATGAACAAGATGCCGGTTGGACTCACGGGCACCCATAAGGTTCGAGGATGAACTACTTGGGTAGCCTGCGTATACTGGCGCGCATTACGTATTCAGGTTCATTTCACGGAGCGTCCTGCATGTCCGGCAATACCTACGGCAAGCTGTTCACTGTCACCACCGCGGGCGAAAGCCATGGTCCGGCGTTGGTCGCCATTGTCGACGGCTGCCCGCCGGGTCTGGAGATTTCCCTGGAGGATTTGCAGCGCGACCTCGATCGCCGCAAACCCGGCACCAGCCGCCATACGACCCAGCGCCAGGAAGCCGACGAAGTCGAAATCCTCTCCGGCGTGTTCGAAGGTCGCACCACCGGTTGCTCCATCGGCCTGTTGATCCGCAACACCGACCAGAAGTCCAAGGACTACTCGGCGATCAAGGATCTGTTCCGCCCGGCCCACGCCGATTACACCTACCACCACAAATACGGCGAGCGCGATTACCGCGGTGGCGGTCGCAGTTCGGCCCGTGAAACCGCGATGCGCGTGGCCGCCGGGGCGATTGCGAAGAAATACCTGGCCACCCAGGGCATCGTCATTCGTGGCTACATGAGCCAGCTTGGCCCGATCGAAATCCCGTTCAAGACTTGGGATTCGGTGGAAGAAAACGCCTTCTTCAGCCCTGATCCGGACAAGGTGCCGGAGCTGGAAGCCTATATGGACCAGCTTCGTCGCGACCAGGATTCGGTCGGCGCGAAAATTACGGTCGTCGCTGAAGGCGTAATGCCCGGCCTCGGCGAGCCGATTTTCGACCGTCTCGACGCCGAACTGGCCCATGCGCTGATGAGCATCAACGCGGTCAAGGGCGTGGAAATCGGCGCCGGTTTCGCCAGCGTTGCCCAGCGTGGCACCGAGCACCGCGATGAAATGACCCCGGAAGGTTTCCTCAGCAACAACGCGGGCGGCATTCTCGGCGGCATTTCGTCGGGTCAGCCGATCGTTGCGCACCTGGCATTGAAGCCAACGTCGAGCATCACCACGCCGGGCCGTTCGATCGACATCCACGGCAACCCGGTGGAAGTCGTCACCAAGGGCCGTCATGACCCGTGCGTCGGCATCCGCGCCACGCCGATCGCCGAAGCGATGATGGCCATCGTGCTGATGGATCACCTGCTGCGCCACCGTGGGCAAAACCTTGACGTGCGCGTGAGCACTCCGGTGTTGGGTCAGCTTTAATGGCTGACCTTTCGGCCACTGCGGTCTGACACCGTGGCGGAGCTCCCGTACTGGCGGCTCTCCAGTTTCTATCTGTTCTATTTCGCCTTGCTCGGTTCGACAGCGCCGTTCCTGGCGCTGTACTTCGATCACCTGGGCTTTTCCAGCGCGCGCATCGGCGAGCTGGTGGCGATCCCGATGCTGATGCGCTGCGTGGCGCCGAACCTCTGGGGCTGGCTCGGTGACTACACCGGCCGGCGCCTGGCCATCGTGCGTTTCGGCGCGGTCTGTACGTTGTTGACGTTTTCGCTGATTTTCGTCAGCAAGACCTACGCCTGGCTGGCAATGGTCATGGCCCTGCATGCCTTCTTCTGGCACGCGGTACTGCCGCAATTCGAAGTCATTACCCTGGCGCATTTGAAGGGGCAGACGTCGCGCTACAGTCAAATCCGGCTCTGGGGTTCGATCGGTTTCATCATCACCGTGGTTGCGCTGGGCCGGTTGTTTGAATGGCTCAGCCTCAACATTTATCCGGTGGCGCTGGTGCTGGTCATGGCCGGAATCGTGGTCAGCAGTCTGTGGGTGCCGAATGCTCAACCGCCACAGAGCGATCGAGTGACGGGAGAAGGTTTTCTCAAACAATTGCTCAGCCCCGGTGTGTTGGCGTTTTACGCCTGCGTGGCATTGATGCAGATGAGCCACGGTCCGTATTACACCTTCCTGACCCTGCACCTTGAGCGACTCGGTTACAGCCGTGGATTGATCGGCATGCTTTGGGCGGTCGGCGTAGTTGCCGAAGTGTTGATGTTCCTGGCCATGAGCAAGATCCTCGCGCGTTTCTCGGTGCGTCGGGTGCTGCTGGCGAGTTTCCTGCTGGCGGCGCTGCGCTGGTTGCTGCTCGGTTCGTTCGCCGAGTTTCTCTGGGCGCTGTTGTTTGCCCAAGTGTTGCACGCGGCGACGTTCGGCAGCTTTCATGCGGCGGCCATCCAGTTCGTGCAACGTAGTTTTGGCGCGCGCCAGCAAGGGCAGGGCCAGGCGCTTTACGCGGCGCTGGCCGGCATCGGCGGCGCCTTGGGGGCGTTGTATTCCGGCTACAGCTGGAACGCGCTCGGCGCGACATTGACCTTTAGTATTGCAAGCCTCGCAGCGTTCGCGGCAGCCGTTATCATTGCGACCTGTATGCAAGAGGACAGGGCATGAGCAGTGCGCTGCGCCAGATCGAGGCCTTTGAATTTTTGTTCGAGTGCGAGTTGAAGACGCGCTCCTTGTTGAACCGTTAAGGAGTTGCCGCCATGAGCAGCCTGTCCGTTTATCACCTCTCCAGCCCTGAACTGCCGAACAAGGTGCTGACCCATTTCGAAGACATCGCCTCGACGCTGGCCGAGCAGGGCGTGCGCTTCGACCGCTGGCAAGCCGCCGCGAAGATCCAGCCGGGTGCCAGCCAGGAAGACATGATTGCCGCTTATCAGGCGCCAATCGACAAGCTGATGACCGAGCGCGGTTACCTCAGCATCGACGTGGTCAGCCTCAACAGCGATGACCCGCAAACAGCCGAGATGCGTGCCAAGTTCCTCGACGAACACTGCCATGGCGAAGACGCAGCACGATTTTTCGTCGCCGGTCGTGGGTTGTTCAGCCTGCACATCGACGATTACGTCTATGCCGTGCTCTGCGAAAAAAATGACCTGATCATCGTACCGGCCGGTACGAAGTACTGGTTCGACATGGGCGAACACCCGCACTTTATAACGATCCGTCTGTGCAAAAGCCCGGAAGGCGGCGAGGCCAACTTCACCGGCGATGACATCGCCAGCCGCTTCCCGCTGCTCGAAGACTGAGATCACGACACCGGACCTGTAGGAGCAGAGCTTGCTCGCGAAAGCGGTATGTCAGGCAACATCAATGTTGAATAGCAAACCGCCTTCGCGGGCAAGCCTCGCTCCTACAGGTTATAGGTACAGATTTGCGGGATTACAGAAACAACTCAGGCCGTGAAGCGAAAGCTTGCACGGCCTGTTTGTTTGCAGCGCACAACGGTTTATGCCGAGTGGTAGGTCGGCAAAGCAAACCGCTGCTGGCTTTGCAGCATCGAGATCTGAGGCAGTTCGCTGGCCTGTTCGGCAAGGTCACGGCGAATCGCGCTGATCACCCACGACAGCTGATCGCCAGCATGCAATTGCTGGTAGGAAATCGAGCGTTTGAAGACTTTACCTTCGGTACTGCGCAGGGTCAGCAGAATGCCACCGTCAGGTCGTGCCTGGGTGGTCACGTCGAAGTTGGAGAACAAGGACGAAAATTTTTCTTGGATCAGGCTCATGTCTGTCAGCTCCGTTAGCTCTTGAATGGCAAGCATGCAGAGGTAGTTGCAGTGATTGTGCCAGCACCAGATTTTTTAAAAGTCCTTATAAATCAACAAGATAGTTTTTCACTGTTTTTTTACTTTCGTGCAATCTGCATGAAAGGCCATCGTGCATCCTGCATTTTGCGTGGTCGGTGAAGATTGGATGGAACCAATCGGCCGGGCCGCGGTTCACGTTATCCGCCGCCTCGGCCGCGGATACAAAACATTTCAAAAACCGCGTGTACAGCTCAAGAACCGCTGACGTATTTTCGGGATCAATCACCGCCGCCCGACAATAAGAACATCGAACGGGAGCCACATGAGCCGCACGCCGAACCACACGATTACCTGGGGCATGATGCTCCGCAAGCTGCCTTCCATTGCCAAAACCATTCCCCGAGTGGTGAAGGGCATGAAAGTCGCCAACATCAAGGACCCGACCCAACCGTGCGGCCTCGGCTGGAGCTTCGAGCAAGCCACCTCGCGCAATCCCGACGGCCCGGCGCTGCTGCACGGCGACGTGTTGCTGACTTATGCACAGGTCAACCAGTGGGCCAACCGCATCGCTCATCACTTGATCGCCCAAGGCATTGGCAAGGGCGATGGGGTCGCGGTGTTCATCGAGAACCGCCCGGAACTGCTGGTGACGATTTTGGCGGTAGCCAAGGTCGGTGCGATCAGTGCCTTGCTCAATACCTCGCAGACTCGCGATACCCTGGTGCACAGCCTGAACCTGGTGGCGCCAGCGGCGATCATTGTCGGCGAAGAGCTGGTCCCGGCGTTTACTGCGGTTCGCGATCGAGTGTCGATCGAGGCGTCGCGCACCTGGTTTGTTGCCGATCAAGACACCTACAGCCATCCGGGTATTGCGCCCGACGGTTTCATCAACCTGATGACTGCCAGTGTCGACGAGCCTAGTGACAATCCCGCCAGCAGCCGGCAGATTTTCTTCGACGATCCTTGCTTCTATATCTACACCTCGGGCACCACCGGGTTGCCCAAGGCCGGTATCTTCAAGCACGGCCGCTGGATGCGCAGCTCCGCAAGCTTCGGCATGATCGCGCTGGACATGCGTCCCGAGGACATCGTTTATTGCACCTTGCCGCTTTATCACGCCACCGGGCTGTGCGTGTGCTGGGGCTCGGCGATCAGCGGCGCCTCGGGGTTTGCCATCCGTCGCAAGTTCAGCGCCAGTCAGTTCTGGAACGACGTGCGCAAATACCGCGCGACCACCCTCGGTTACGTCGGCGAATTATGCCGCTACCTGGTGGATCAACCGGCCAGTGCCGACGACAGCAAACACGGCGTGACAAAAATGATCGGCAACGGCCTGCGCCCCGGCGCATGGAGCGAGTTCAAGACGCGGTTCGGGGTGAACCACATCTGCGAGCTGTATGCCGCCAGTGACGGCAACATCGGCTTCACCAACATTCTCAATTTTGACAACACCGTCGGTTTTTCCCTGATGTCCTGGGAGTTGGCGGCGTACGACCACGACAGCGGCGCACCGATTCGCGATGCCGAGGGTTTCATGCGCAAAGTCGCGAAGGGCGAGCAGGGGCTATTGCTGGCGAAAATCGACGACAAGGCGCCGCTGGACGGCTACACCGATCCGCAGAAGACCGAAAAGGTTGTGCTCCACGACGTGTTCGAGAAGGGCGACCGTTACTTCAACACCGGTGACCTGCTGCGCAATATCGGTTTTGGTCACGCGCAGTTCGTCGACCGCTTGGGCGACACCTACCGTTGGAAGGGCGAAAACGTCTCGACCACTGAGGTCGAGAACATCCTCCTGCAGCACCCGAATATTTCCGAAGCCGTGGCTTACGGGGTGGAAATCCACAACACCAACGGCCGCGCCGGGATGGCCGCGATCACGCCTGCCGAATCCCTCGCGACTCTGGATTTCAGTGAACTGCTGGCCTTCGCCCGTCAGCAAATGCCTGCCTACGCAGTGCCGTTGTTCCTGCGGGTGAAGGTAAAAATGGAGACCACCGGAACCTTCAAATACCAGAAGACCCGCCTCAAGGACGAAGCCTTCGACCCGACTAAAACCGGTGACGATCCGATCTATGCCTGGCTGCCGGGGACCCAGACGTATGTGCAGGTGACCGAGCAGTTGCTGGCGGACATTCAAAGCGGCAAGCACCGTTATTGAAGGTGCCTATGGCCGTCCATGAGAAAAAAGGAGTGACAGTCTTGGAGCTGCTCGGGAAACTGTCGGCTTTCCGATTGACCGAATGATGGAGTCCCTCATGTCAGACCAAAGCCGCCAGATGACCCCCGAAGAAGCTGCTGAATTTGCCGAACAGGTATTCAACAAAGCGCGCGAGGGCGATGCGGCCATGATGGCTGCGCTGCTGACCAAGGGCCTGCCGCCGAACCTGCGCAATCACAAGGGCGACACCTTGCTGATGCTGGCCGCGTACCACGGCCATGTCGAGACTGTGAAAGTCCTGCTCGAACACAAGGCCGACCCGGAAATCCGCAACGACAACGGCCAAAGCCCGATTGCCGGCGCGGCGTTCAAGGGCGACCTGGCGGTGGTCAAGGCGCTGGTCGAAGGGGGCGCGCAAGTGGAAGGCTCGTCGTTCGACGGCCGTACGGCGCTGATGATGGCGGCGATGTTCAACCGCGTCGAAATCGTCGACTACCTGATCAGCAAGGGCGCCGACCCGAAAGCCAAGGATGCCAACGGCGTCTCGGCGCTGGATGCAGCCAAGACCATGGGCGCCGTCGATACCACCGCGCAGCTAGAAAAACTGCTCGCGTAATCTGTAGGAGCGAGGCTTGCCCGCGAAGAACGATGATGCGGTTTAACAGTAAAACCGAGTAATCGTTCTTCGCGGGCAAGCCTCGCTCCTACAATACGATTGGGGGTATCCTTCGCGCCCTCAAATTTCCCTCGCTACAGGATCTGCCCCTCATGAAAGCCGCACTCATCGAACTCATCAGCAAAATCAGCTCCGGGTGCATGAGCGACGACGAAATCCTCAAAGTCGCTGACGAAGCGGCCCAGGCCTACGCCGATCCAGAGGCTTTTCTGACGGCCAATCCAGACATCAACTACGACGACACCTTCCCGATGCCCTTGGGTGAATGGGTCGTGGTGGGTAGCCTGCCCGAGACCGTGCTGTTCCAGGCCGACACCTACATGGACTTGTTCGCGCAGATCGTCGCCTCGTTCGGCCCCGGTGTCGATTTCAATATCAAACCCAAGCAACTGGCCAAGACCGAAGCCTTGACCGCGCTCAATCGCATTCAGGTGCAGATGAGCAGCATGAACAAGGAAAACGGCGGCTACGTGCTGATGAACTTCAGCCAACTGCTCGACGATGAACTGCAAGTGGTCCTGGTCTTCGGCAACGACGTACCGCGCGTGCTCGAGTTGTGCGCCGAAGTCGGCATCGCCGCCGCGCCGTCCCTGGAAGCCTTGAAAGTGGCGACCCACGTTTGATGGAATAAAACGGAACCCTTGCCATGGCCGGCTATCCTAAAAGGGCAAACCACTCTTAGGGAGCGTCACCATGGGTTCCACGTTCAACGGCCTGATTGGCCTGATCATTCTTGCCCTGGACATCTGGGCAATCATCAACGTGCTGAAAAGTGGCGCCGACACCGGGATGAAAATCGTCTGGGTGCTGCTGATCCTGTTGCTGCCAGTCCTCGGCCTGATCATCTGGGCCATCGCCGGGCCACGAGGCAACGTACGTATCTGATTCCGGGCATACCTGTAGGAGCGAGGCTTGCCCGCGAAGAACGATGACGCGGTCTTCCTGTTAAACCGCATTATCGTTCTTCGCGGGCAAGCCTTGCTCCTACACGTAATACCGGCAATCCGGTTGAACGAACAGTCAGTGTAAAAGTCCAGATAGTTGTAAGCCCATTTGCGGGTTTGATCGAGGAGGCACTGATGCAAAAGTGGAAAATCACTTTCGTGGATGATCACGGCGAAACGGTCGAAGAAGTCTTTGAGTGCGATGAGTGCCCGGATAACGAGCACGCCGCCAAACTCATCAAGGCCCGGCTCCTGCCTGTCGCTGCCGAACTGGATCTGAACGATCTGGAAGGGCGAACCGCTGATGCGAGCGTTAAAAGTCTCAAGACCCAGAACAGCATAGAAATCCTCGGCATCACGCCAATCTGAATATCTCCTGTCGCATTCTCAACCAGACCTTGGCAGCGCCTCTATCTTGGGGCTACTCTGCAATCGAGATCAGCGAACGGATCGCTAAGGTCTGGTCTTGTCAGCTACATGCTTGTGTCCCAATGGCAATTTGCTTGCCGCATCGCGCGCAGCGTCAGGTTGCGGGCGTCGGGAGTACGGAAAGTCTATCCATCGGTTTGAGGAGGACGTTTCATGAGCACAGCCTATCAAGAAGACATCAGCAGCAGCGTGCTGCGCCGCATGAAAGAAGGCGGTTTTGACTTTTCACGATTCCATCCCATCGAGTTCTACGCCATTTTCCCGGACGAGGAGCGGGCGCGCAGGGCGGCAGGGCATTACTGTGGTGAATCCTTGAATGCACAAATCAGCGTGCGCGACGACGGCGCGTGGTACCTGGAACTGAGCAAAGTGATGTACGCCACCTACGACGGCATCGGCGACTTTGAGCAGGACTTCGAGGCAGTGGTCGAGCCTTTGGGCGGCATCATCGAAGGATGGGGCGTCAAGCAGGAGGTACGAGGGCTACTCGCATAACCTTATGAACAGTGACAACGCTCAGCAACGGCTGACCTTCGGGTTGGCCGTTTTCGTTTGTGCAGCGAAAAGATCGCAGCCTCGTTGCACTCGACAGCTCCTACAGGGAGGCCGTGTTTTTCTGTAGGAGCTGTCGAGTGCAACGAGGCTGCGATCTTTTGATCCTGTTTCAAGAAAACAAAAAAAAAGCCACCTGAGCGGGTGGCTAAAAGGGAAGTTCGGTACGTTTTCCAGCGAATGCCCCAATTATCCGCATCGTCCCCCGAGCAGTGAAATCAACTCTGGCTATGCTGGTGATAGGCGACACCATTGCGTCGCAATGAAGCGGGGGCGATCAGGTTGGGGCATTTGCCGCACAGGATTGGTGCGGTGTGTGCGCAGCGATTATCCAACTGATTGATATCAAAGCGTTTATGCCGATGGCACGGGCCTTGCGAAGGCCTGCATGTCCGGGTGACAAGGAGTACGGCATGATCCGCACCTATTTTGATGAGATGTACGATGCCGGCGGCCAGGTCCGCCCGCATTATCGGGAGTTTGCCCGTTGGCTGGCCGAAACGCCTGACGAGCTTTTGGCACAACGGCGACGCGAGGCCGATCTGTTGTTTCATCGCGCCGGGATAACGTTCACGCTCTACGGTGATGAGCAAGGGACAGAGCGCCTGATTCCCTTCGACACCATTCCCCGCAGCATTCCCGCCAGCGAGTGGCGGATCGTCGAACGTGGCTGCATCCAGCGGGTCAAGGCGCTGAACATGTTCCTCGCCGACCTCTATCACGAGCAACGCATCATCAAGGCCGGCATCATTCCGGCCGAGCAGGTGCTGGCCAACGAGCAATACCAGTTGGCGATGCAAGGGCTGGATCTGCACCGCGATATCTATTCCCACATCTCCGGTGTCGACCTGGTGCGCGATGGCGACGGCACGTACTACGTGCTCGAAGACAACCTTCGTACACCCAGCGGCGTGAGCTACATGCTCGAAGACCGCAAGATGATGATGCGCCTGTTTCCCGAGCTGTTCGCGGCGCAACGCATCGCGCCCATCGACCACTACCCGAACCTGCTGCTCGACACCCTCAAAAGCTCCAGCCCGATCGATAACCCGAGCGTGGTGGTGCTGACGCCGGGGCGCTTCAACAGCGCGTTTTTCGAGCATGCCTTTCTCGCTCGGGAAATGGGCGTCGAGCTGGTGGAAGGCGCGGATTTGTTTGTGCGTGACGACAAGGTGTTCATGCGCACCACCGACGGGCCGAAAGCCGTCGACGTGATCTACCGCCGCCTCGACGATGCGTTCCTCGACCCGCTGGCGTTCAACCCGGATTCGATGCTCGGCGTTCCAGGCCTGTTGTCATCGTACCGCTCCGGCAACGTGGTGCTGGCGAACGCCATCGGCACCGGGGTTGCGGACGACAAGTCGGTGTATCCCTTCGTCACCGACATGATCCGTTTCTACCTGGACGAAGAGCCGATCCTGAAGAATGTTCCGACGTTCCAGTGTCGTAATCCCTCCGAACTTTCCCACGTGCTGGCCAACCTTCCAGACCTGGTGGTCAAGGAAACCCAGGGCTCGGGAGGTTACGGAATGCTGGTGGGGCCGGCGGCGACGGCGGCGGAAATCGAAGCCTTTCGCGCACGGATCAAAGCCAAGCCGCATGCGTACATCGCGCAACCGACGTTGTCTTTGTCGACCTGTCCGACCTTTGTCGAAAACGGCATTGCGCCACGCCACATCGACTTGCGTCCGTTTGTATTGTCTGGCCGCGAAACCCGGGTTGTGCCCGGCGGTTTGACCCGTGTCGCCCTGCGCGAAGGCTCCCTGGTGGTGAATTCTTCCCAGGGTGGCGGAACCAAGGACACCTGGGTGGTCGAGGATTGAAGGAAGCCTGTCATGTTAAGTAGAACTGCCTCGGATTTGTATTGGATGTCGCGTTACCTGGAGCGGGCGGAAAACCTCGCACGGATGCTCGACATCAGTTATTCGCTGTCGCTGATGCCACAGGATGGCCGTGGTGATGGTTTGCACGAACTCGCCATGCCGTTGCTGATTACCGGCACCCTGGACGATTACCTGGAGCGCCACGGCGAACTGCATGCCGAACGGCTGCTGCACTTCTTCGCCCTCGATGCGGCCAACCCGGCGAGCATTTACAGCTGCCTCGGCGCCGCACGGGCCAGCGCCCATGCGGTACGTGGGCGAATTACCGCCGACATGTGGGAAAACATCAACGCCACCTGGCTGGAAATTCGCGGGATCGCCAACCAGGGCTTGAGTCGTTACGGCATGAGCCGTTTCTGCGAGTGGATCAAGGAACGTTCCCACCTGTTTCGCGGCGCGTCCTACGGCACGATCATGCGTAACGATGCGTTCCGCTTCATTCGGCTGGGGACGTTTATCGAACGGGCTGACAACACGCTGCGCCTGCTCGATGCCCGCTACGAAATGGCGGGCGATCAGGCCGAAGCGGTCAGCGATGGAACGGCCCACGCGTATTACCAGTGGAGCGCTTTATTAAGGGCGTTGTCGTCCTTTGAGGCCTACACCGAGATTTACCGCGATGCGCCCGGCGCCCGGCATGTGGCCGAATTGCTATTGCTGCGCGCTGACGTTCCGCGCTCCTTGCGGGCCTGCACCGAAGAAATCGATCAGATCCTCGCCCAGCTGCCGGGAGCCAACGGCCGCCCCGCGCAACGCCTGGCCGCGGAAATGGACGCGCGCCTGCGCTACACCGGCATCACCGAAATTCTCGACGAAGGCCTGCACGCCTGGCTGACCGAGTTCATCCCGCTGGTGCGCCAGTTGGGTAACGCCATTCACAGTTCCTACCTGGAGGCTGCATGAGACTTTCCATTAGCCACGAGACCACCTATCACTATGAAGATCAGGTGCGGGCGAGCATCCAGTACCTGCGACTGACCCCTCACGACAGCGAGCGCCAGCATGTGCTGAGCTGGCAGCTCGACCTGCCGCGCCCGGTGCGCGCGCAGCTCGATCCGTTCGGCAACATCCTGCACGTGCTGACCATGGACGAGCCGCACGAGGCGATCATCATCGGCGCCCGTGGCCAGGTCGACATCGATGAATTGCGCGAAGCCGAGCACGAGAGCCAGTCGTCGCTGCCATTCCTGCGTTTCACCCGTTTGACCGAGGCCGATGAGGCCTTGCGCGCGTTCGCTAGCAAGGAATGCAAGCAACGCCGGGATCGCACGGCGTTGATCGATTTGATGCATGGCCTCAACCAGCACATGACCTACACGCCGGGCTCCACCGAAGTCGACACCAGCGCCGCCCAGGCCTTCGCCGGGCGTTCGGGCGTGTGCCAGGACCACACCCATGCGTTCCTCGCCTGCGCCCGCAGCCTGGGGATTCCGGCACGCTATGTGTCGGGTTATTTGTACAGTGAAAACAGCGAACACCTGGCCAGTCACGCCTGGGCCGAAGCCTGGCTCGACGACGCCTGGTACAGCTTTGACGTGACCAACGAACTGGCGCGGCCCGAGCGGCATTTGAAACTGGCGGTGGGCCTGGATTACCTGGACGCCTGCCCGGTGCGCGGCATGCGCCGGGGCGGTGGGTGCGAGCAGATGCATGCGAAGGTGTTTGTTTCGCCGACGCCGATGCCTGCGCCAGTGATTTTGGTGCAACAACAGTAGAATCGGGGGATACCGCTTCGCGAGCAAGCCCGCTCCCACATTTGATCTTTGCCGGTCACACATTCTGTGTCCGCAGGAGACCTAATGTGGGAGCGGGCTTGCTCGCGAAGAGGCCAGCCCAGGCAACACCAGGCTACGGCTTAACCTTGCGCCCGGCCATGTGCTTCAAATACCCCACCAACATCTCCAGATCCCCATCCGGCAATACCTGCGCGGTAAACCCGGGCATCTTCGCCTGCGGCCACTGCCGCAAACTCTGCGGATCACGAATGTAGCGCTTGAGGAAGTCCGCGCCGAAGTACTCGGTCGGGCTAAACGGGATATTCAGGTCCGGCCCGAACTGCGCATCCCCCGCGCCGTTCAATCGATGACACGCCAGACAATTCTTCTGAAACAGCGCAAAACCCTTGTTGACCGGATCATCCGCCTTCAATGCCGGATCCGGCAGCAGGGCAGGGAAGCGCTCGGCGACCGGCGCCAAACGCTTAATGGCGGCCACTTGAAACGGCCATTGCTCCGGGCTGATATTCCCCGCCTGTGGATCGGTCCAGACCAGATAAAACGGACCGGCACTCGGCTTGCCTTCGGCCAGGGGCGGCCATGGTTTAGCCGGGTCTTCAATGGCCAGCCAGGCTCGCGAACCCTTGGCATTGAGCAACGGCGCTGCCGCCATTTCAGCGGCAAAACCGTCCAGCGCCACCGCTTGCAGGTGATCTTCAGGTTTGATACCGGTCAACAACGCAGCCATTGGCACGGCGCGATAATTCATGTCGCGCTTGTAGGACACATCGTTGGTAATCGTGACGGTCTGGACCTGAGGATGCTTGAGCAACTCCTCGGTCTGCCAGGTGCGACTGCCCGCGCCCAGCTCCAGGTTCAGCTGTGCGGCTAAAAGGGGCGTGCTGAGGAGCAAGGCCCCGAAAAGAATGAGCGTTTTCAAGCGTTCGCCGTCCATGTCGTGGAAGTGCCACACAGGTTGGCACACCGACGCTGGCCCGGGTAGCGAGCCAGTCACATTTTTAATGAGGCGAACAACTCTTTATGAATACCGGATTGGCTGGTGTCTGGTCAGCCGATCACCTTGGTCAGGTTCGGCAAAATCAATAACAGCGTGGTGGCGAATAGAATGAGCCCGGCTTGACGTACTTTCGAATGCTTGAACATGGCTGTCTGCCTTTTTTTGTTATTTCCTGATGCCTGCCTGCATTTCTCCATGACGGCAGAGCGTTGCACTTCCTGTTGTACGAGCGCCTCGGCAAAACCCGACGACAACTTCGTACTGTTCACCTTAGAGCCCGCGTCACTCGCGGTTTAGATCCATTTCATATGGACGTGCCACAAAAAGCTCTTAAAAAGGCATGAGGCCTATTGCCAGCTTCTTGGGCGGCCTTTTGCTAGACAGCTTCGTCTCCTGAAACGGTAAACCCGATCGTCGACGACCGTCCGTCTGAGCGTGTCCGTCAATGCCGGTGAGCGCTGCGGTCATTGAATTGGCGGCGGCGCGGAATAAGGTGGAGGCTCCTTAAAAGATCAAAAGATCGCCGCGATCGTTTGATGGACAACAATAAAAACGAGGATGTCATGACCCAAGCTTTGATTTTCGACGCGTTACGCACACCCCGTGGCAAAGGCAAGGCCGATGGCGCCTTGCACAGCGTCAAACCGGTGAACCTGGTGGCCGGGCTGCTCACGGCGTTGCAGCAGCGCACGTCCCTGGACACGAGCCAGGTCGATGACGTGGTGCTTGGCTGTGTGACGCCGATCGGCGATCAAGGCTCGGATATCGCGAAAACCGCAGTCCAGGTCGCCGATTGGGACATCAGCGTTTCCGGCGTGCAGATCAATCGTTTCTGCGCCTCCGGGCTGGAAGCGGTGAACCTCGGTGCGATGAAAGTGCGTTCCGGTTTCGAAGACCTGGTGGTGGTCGGCGGCGTCGAATCCATGTCCCGCGTGCCCATGGGCAGCGACGGCGGGCCTTGGGCGCTGGACCCGGAAACCAATCTGCACAGCCATTTCACCCCCCAAGGCGTCGGCGCCGACCTGATTGCCACGATTGAAGGCTTCAGCCGTCAGGACGTCGATGCCTACGCGCTGCATTCCCAGCAAAAGGCTGCGCGGGCGCGGGCGGACGGTTCGTTTAACAAGTCGCTGGTGCCGGTGCAGGACCAGAACGGCATCATCCTGCTCGATCACGATGAGTTCATCCGCGCCGAGTCGACCCTGGAAGGCCTGGGCAAGCTCAAGCCGAGCTTCGAGATGATCGGGCAAATGGGCTTCGACGCCACCGCGCTGCGGGTCTACAGCCATGTGGAGCGGATCAACCACGTCCACACGCCGGGCAACAGTTCCGGGATCGTCGATGGCGCGGCGCTGATGCTGATCGGCTCCGAAGCCAAGGGTCGGGCGCTGGGCTTGCAGCCACGGGCGCGCATTGTCGCCACGGCAGTGACCAGCACCGATCCGACCATCATGCTCACCGGCCCCGCGCCGGCTACCCGCAAGGCACTGGCCAAGGCCGGGCTGCGTGTCGAAGACATCGACTTGTTCGAGGTCAACGAAGCCTTTGCCTCGGTGGTGCTGAAATTTATCAAGGACATGGCCATCGACCCGGACAAAGTCAACGTCAATGGCGGCTCCATCGCCATGGGCCACCCGTTGGGCGCTACCGGCTGCGCCATTCTCGGCACGCTGCTCGATGAACTGGAAACCCGGCGCCTGCGCTTTGGCCTCGCGACCCTGTGTGTCGGCGGCGGCATGGGCATTGCCACCATCATCGAACGACTCTGAGCCCCGACTTCAAGGAAATACCTTAATGACCGACGCCATTCGTTACGAAAAAGGCCAGGACCAGATCGTCGTCCTGACCATCGATATGCCGGGCCAGAGCGCCAATACCATGAATGCGGTCTACCGCGAGGCCATGGCCGCCTGCGTCGCCCGACTGGTGGCTGACAAGGACAGTATTGCCGGCGTGATTATCACCTCGGCCAAGAAAACGTTCTTCGCCGGCGGCGACCTCAACGAACTGATCAAGGTCGGAAAGCCCGAGGCCAAGGCCTTTTACGACATGGTGCTGACCCTCAAGGGTCAGTTGCGCACCCTGGAAACCCTCGGCAAACCGGTGGTCGCGGCGATCAATGGCGCGGCGTTGGGTGGTGGCTGGGAAATCTGCCTGGCCTGCCATCACCGCGTGGCGCTGGACAACCCGGCGGTGCAACTCGGCTTGCCGGAAGTCACCCTCGGCCTGCTGCCGGGCGGCGGCGGGGTAGTGCGCATGGTGCGGATGTTGGGCATCGAAAAAGCCTTGCCCTATCTGCTCGAAGGCAAAAAAGTCCGGCCGCAGCAGGCACTGCAGGCGGGTTTGATCGATCAACTGGCGGCGGATCGCGATGAACTGATGAGCAAGGCGCGCGCCTGGATTATCGCCAACCCTTCGGTTACCCAGCGTTGGGATGTGAAGGGTTATCAGATTCCCGGTGGCACGCCATCGAACCCGAAAGTCGCGCAGATGCTGGCCATCGCGCCGTCGATCCTGCGCAGCAAAACCCAGGGCTGCATGCCCGCGCCGGAGAAAATCCTCTGCGCCGCCGTGGAAGGCGCGCAGGTGGATTTCGACACGGCGCACTTGATCGAAACCCGCTACTTCACGGAATTGACCACCGGCCAGGTGTCGAAAAACCTGATCGGCACGTTCTGGTTCCAACTCAACGAGATCAATGCCGGGGGCTCGCGGCCTCAAGGTTTTGCGCCTTACGTGACGCGTCGCGTGGGAGTGCTTGGCGCCGGGATGATGGGGGCGGGCATCGCCTTTGTGAGTGCATCGGCGGGTATCGAGGTGGTGCTCAAGGACATCAACCTCGCCGCAGCGGAGAAGGGAAAGGCCCACTCGGCGGCGTTGCTGGACAAGAAAGTTGCGCGCGGTCAATTAAGCGTCGAACAGCGCGAAGCGACACTGGCGCGGATTCATCCCACCGAAAGCGATGCCGACCTGGCCGGTTGCGACTTGATCATTGAAGCGGTGTTCGAAGACCGCGAGCTGAAAGCCAAAGTCTCCTCTGCCGCGCAAAAAGTCGTCGGCGCGGACGCGGTGATCGCCTCCAACACGTCGACGTTGCCGATCAGCGGTCTGGCCACCGCCGTGTCGGATCAATCTAAGTTCATCGGTCTGCATTTCTTCAGCCCCGTGGAGAAAATGCCGCTGGTGGAAATCATCAAAGGCGCCAACACCAGCGACGAAACCCTGGCTCGCGGGTTCGATTTCGTCCTGCAAATCAAGAAAACCCCGATTGTGGTCAACGACAGTCGCGGCTTCTTCACCTCGCGGGTGTTCGGCACGTTCACCAACGAAGGCATCGCCATGCTCGGCGAAGGCGTGAGCGCGCCGATGATCGAGACCGAAGCGCGCAAGGCCGGGATGCCGATCGGGCCTCTGGCCATCTCCGATGAAGTTTCCCTCAGCCTCATGAGCCATATCCGCCAGCAAACCGCCAAAGACTTGCAGGCAGAAGGGAAACCGCTGATTGAGCACCCGGCGTTCGCCGTGATTGACTTGCTGCTCAACGAATACAAGCGTCCGGGCAAGGCCGCTGGCGCTGGTTTTTATGATTACCCGGCCGGTGGCCAGAAGCACCTGTGGCCGGAGCTGAAAAAACGTTTCGAAAAAGCCGATGGGCAGATTTCGCCGAAGGACGTGCGTGATCGGCTGCTGTTCGTGCAAGCCATCGAAACCGTGCGCTGTGTGGAGGAGGGCGTGTTGACCTCGACGGCGGACGCCAACGTCGGCTCGATCTTCGGTATCGGTTTCGCCGCCTGGACCGGCGGTGCGCTGCAGTTCATCAACCAGTACGGCGTGAAAGACTTTGTCGCCCGCGCCCAGTATCTGGCCGAGCAGTATGGCGAGCGATTCGCGCCACCTGCGCTGCTGCTGGAAAAAGCCGCCAAAGGGGAGGTGTTTTAAGGGACGGATGACGCACTCCGGGGCTTGCCTTGCCACCATGTTTCGAGGCAGGCTCTGAGGTGTGCATTATTCCCATCACGTGTCAGGTATTTTTTATGTCGTTACGCATCTGCATTCTGGAAACCGACATCCTGCGTCCAGAACTGGTCGATGAATATCAGGGTTACGGGCAGATGTTCCAGCGTCTGTTTTCGCAGCAACCCATCGCTGCCGAGTTCACCGTGTACAACGTGATACAAGGCGAGTACCCGAGCGATGATCTGGTCTTCGACGCTTACCTGGTCACCGGCAGCAAAGCCGATTCCTTCGGCACCGATCCATGGATCGAAACCCTCAGGGCTTACCTGCTGACCCGCTACGAGCGCGGCGACAAATTGCTGGGCGTGTGCTTCGGCCATCAGTTGTTAGCGCTGTTGCTGGGCGGCAAGAGCGAACGGGCGACCCAGGGCTGGGGCGTCGGCACCCACAGCTACAAACTCGCCGCCAAGGCGCCGTGGATGAGCCCGGTGCGCGAAGAACTGACCTTGTTGATCAGTCACCAGGATCAGGTCACCGCGCTGCCGGAAAACGCCACGGTCATTGCATCGAGCGACTTCTGCCCGTTTGCCGCGTATCACATCAACGACCAGGTGCTGTGCTTCCAGGGGCATCCGGAGTTTATTCACGATTACTCACGGGCGCTGCTGGATATTCGTCAGCAAGCGCTGGGCGAGCAGATTTATCAGAAAGGTGTGGCGAGCCTGGAGCATCAACACCATGGCACGACGGTTGCCGAATGGATGATGCGGTTTGTGGCGCACAAGCCTGAAACGGTTTAACCCGAAAAGCTTCGCGGGCAAGCCTCGCTCCTACAGGTACACCGAAACCTTGTAGGAGCGAGCGGTGCGGCGATCCGACTTGCCCGCGAATCTCACAAACGACTCGGTGTCGGCTACAACCACCCAGACCTCTTGAAACTCGCCCACAACCCCACACACCCCACCGCAATAAACCCCAGAACTCCGAAATAGCCGTAATGCCAACTCAACTCCGGCATGTTCTGGAAGTTCATCCCGTAGATCCCGGCCACCGCCGTCGGGAACGCCAAAATCGCCGCCCACGCGGCAAACTTGCGCTGCACCACGCTCTGCCGTGACGCTTCCAGCAACACCCCGACCTCGATGGTCTGACTGGCAATATCGGCCAGGGTCGTCAGGTCTTCCATCTGCCGCGTCACGTGGATTTGTACGTCGCGAAAGTACGGACGCATGTTCTTGTCGATGAACGGAAAGCTGAGCTTTTGCAGCTCCTCGCCGATCTCCACCATCGGCGCTGCATAACGGCGTAAGCGCAGCACGTCGCGGCGCAGGCTGTGGAGTTTTTGAATGTCGCGCTCGTTCAAAGAGCCGCACATGACGTTGCGTTCCAACTCATCGATCTCTGCGTGGATCGCTTCGCCCATTGGCTGGTAGTTTTCAATCACAAAATCGAGGATGGCATAGAGTACGAAATCCTCTCCGTGCTCAAGCAACAGCGGACGCGCCTCACAGCGCTGGCGGACATAGGCGTAGGACGCCGAGTGGCCGTTGCGTGCGGTAATGATGTAACCGTTGCCGGCAAAGATATGCGTCTCGATGAACTCCAGTTTGCCTTCATGCCGGATCGGCGAGTACGTCACGATGAACAGCGCGTCGCCAAAGGTTTCCAGCTTAGGCCGGCTGTGTTTTTCCAGGGCGTCTTCGATGGCCAGTTCGTGCAGGTTGAACTGGCGTTGCAGATTGAACAACTCTTGGGCGTTCGGCTCTTCGAGGCCGATCCAGACAAAGTGGCCGGGTTTTGCAGCCCAGGCAGCGCCTTCGTCGAGGGTGATATTGGTGACTTTCTTACCGGCGCTGTAAACCGCAGCAGCAACAACTCTACCCATGATGGTGGTTCACTTCTTATTAGCAAATGGCAATGGCAGGCAGCGTTCAGCTTAGCCTTGTCTGCTACTTGAGAGTCAGTGAAATCTGCAGAGTTCGTAGGCAAAAGAAACCAGGGCGGGTTTGTTTATCAGGTAGCTTGCAGCTGCCGATCCATCGAGGCGATGCACTCGCGCATCTGCTCGCGGCACTGGGCGATCAACAGCGGCATGTCATCCAGGCTCAATCCAGCGGTAGGAATTGCCGGCAATGAGCGAATCAGAATTTTCCCACTGCGCCAGCGGTTCAATCGCATGTGTTTGACGTAACTGCTGACGCACACCGGAACGATCGGCACCCCAGCGGCGATGGCCATCTGGAACGCACCTTTCTTGAACGGCAGCAACTCTTCGCCCAGGTTGCGCGTGCCTTCCGGGAAAACCCAGATCGACGTGTCTTCGTTTTGCAGGGTGTGGGTCGTGGTCAACATCGACTGGCGCGCCTTCTGCGCATTGCCGCGATCGATCAACACATTGCCCGCCAGCCAGAACAACTGCCCGAACAGCGGCACCCATTTCAGGCTCTTTTTGCCGATGCAGACGGTGCGGCGGGGCACCACGTTGCCGAACACAAACAGATCGTAGTTGGACTGATGGTTGGCGATGATCACACAGCTGTCGGGTTTATCCATCAACGGTCCGACTTCAGCCTTCACCCGCAGACGCAAAATGCACATCGCCGGCCACGCATACAAGCGGGCACACAAACGGCTGTTATCCGGGTTGAACGGACGGCACACGCCCAGAAGCACCCCAAGCACACCGGCAAGAATAAAATGCAGGCCCATCAATAACATACGAAACAAGAACAGCATGTACAGGCCCCACCGGGACAAAAGGTGGCGCAGTGTACGGATGTGCACTGTTTTCGGCAATTGCCGCTCTAGAGGTCGGAGATAGCCGATGTTTGAGCGCATGTTTCCGACTTATGCGTCAGACGCGATCTAGAGCGGTTGTAGGCTTTTAAACAATGCGCGTAAGAAAAAGCCCGACACGACGGTCGGGCTTTTCGGTGCTACGTGTGCGGGTTTTAACCCATATGCTCCTGATCCAGAATGATCGCGTTATCCAGGGTGTCCAGCAGCGCTTTGCGCACTTTGAGCTTGGTGTTCTTGTGCGCGGTCATGTTGATCTTCTTCAACTGACGAGCCGCTGCCAGCGCCGCGCCTTGCAGTTCCTCGGCCGACACCACGACGTCGAGGAAACCCGCATCCACGGCGCTCTGCGGATTGAACATCTCGCCGTTGATCACCGAGCGGTGGAACGCCGACTTGCGCAGGCGATCACGCGCCAGTTCGATACCGGCGTGGTGCATGGTCATGCCGATCTGCACTTCGTTCAGGCCAATGCTGAACGGGCCGTCGACACCAATGCGGTAATCCACCGACAACAGCAGGAACGCACCCTTGGCTACCGCATGCCCAGGGCACGCAACAATGACCGGGAAGGGGTGCGACAACAGGCGACGCGCCAGGGTCGAACCGGCAGTGACCAGCGCCACGGCTTCTTTAGGACCGGCCGTCATCACCTTCAAATCATAACCGCCCGACAGAATCCCCGGCGTACCGGTAATGATCACCACCGCACGATCAGTGACCGCCTGATCCAGCGCAGCGTTAAACGCAGCAATCACATCCGGCGAGATGGCATTGACCTTGCCATTGCTCAAGGTCAGGGTCGCGATACCGTCTTCGAGATGGTAGGAAATCAACTCACTCATGACGCTATTCCTTGTATGAAAGATGAGGCAGACGTTACCCACCACCACAGGCCAGGTAAAGCGCCGTGACTGACCCACCAGTCACCCTTTCCTCGCCCGGCAAGCCCGACCCGCCACACCCGCCGCGCATTCCTCTCTCTATAGAGGAGGATGCGGAGCCGAAGATTGGCAGGTTTGCCATCGCCGTAAATGCGCCGGAACCACTAAATCGCTAAGCGCATGAAAATTCTGAAAAAAATATTTGCCATCGGAAAAGCTTTCGACTACATTAGCGCGCCTCGACAGACAGAACTTGTTTGACGAGATACGGTGAAGTGTCCGAGTGGCTTAAGGAGCACGCCTGGAAAGTGTGTATACAAGAAATTGTATCGAGAGTTCGAATCTCTCCTTCACCGCCACATTCTGCAAACACAAACCCCTGATTTTCCTAGAGAAAGTCGGGGGTTTGTGGTTTTTGGCGACTAAAAAACGGCCATATGGGAACAATATGGGAACACGGCCTGCATTTTGAGTTTGTTAGCGCGCGCCTTAATAACCTAAATTGGCCTACGCTGCTTCTTTCCACGGAAGAGTCACGATGCCAAATTCAGACCTGCTGCCTTCCCTGCTATACAAGATCAACGAAAATCAACTTGCCCTCGAAGCGGCCATCATGGAACTGTCGATCTGGGTCGAAGCGCGCGGTTCAGCCGATGTTGCCGAGAACGTTCGCGGTGCCCTGGCCACCATCGACAAGAATGAGGAGTTCATCAAGATGACCCTAGCAGTGTTGATGACGCCGGAGTGAAACACGCCGACCGCCAAATGCGGCCCTTTGGCGCCTTGCAGGCGCGAGTTCCGTGCGGTGGGATAGTGTCAAAGGTAAAAACTGCGCCGTCAGCGAGGCATTGTGAGCTCGGTCGTTGCGGCTGCTGGTTCAACCGGAATAGTAATCTGCGACGTTATTCCTGCCCTGTGGGAGTATGCACGTCGTCTTGGCATCGAACTCAGTGGTCCAACTAGCGATTTCTGAATGCCGTCAAGCCCCCCCATTAATCTAGAGCACTCGTACATCGCTTACGGCGATATGTACCGTCTGATGACGTTCGGCGCCCAATAATCCTTCCGTTCTATTTTTTTTTATTTCCATCGTTGCGAAATTCTACTGTCGTCTTCAGCAGCCGTATCGCTATGAATAGCCCCAGGACCATGGACCAAGATGTCGCGAGAGCGTTCATCGTCTTCGGAATGATAACGAAGGAACGTCCAGCATGGACGTCAAGCCGGTGAACAATCTCTGCCCGTATTTCACAGATGTCGGTACCAAAGCGGTGCGGCGGTCCGAAGGGTAGACTAATGACCAACGTCACGGTGCGCTCTCCGATTGGGGCAAGTTCTTGCTCTATGGGCATCGCATATGAAGGCAGCGGCGTTGCCTTCGCGTGATTCTCCAAGGCCTCATTTTCCAGGCGCGCCCATCCACTTCTGTCCCATTCTTCTTGCGCAAGCTTACACATTCGCTCGCCATTCTTCGCCTGATCGGAGTCCCGATACCAAACAATCGCGGAGGTGTATGCGAGATCCGCAGCAGTGCTCCCTGTGGAATGACGAAAGCTGGGATTAAGCAAGTGGAAGTCGAACGTCCCCCCGAGCGTAAGTAAGTTGTCGGCCGCCCACAGCTCCCGTTCCAGTTGGATCATTTCGCAGAGCTGCGAAGAGGGTCTTGAATGCGCGCTCTTTGAGTACACGGAATCGTGCTCAATCAGTGGCGCGTCTGCACAATACGATTTCAAGGTTTCAAGTGCAGGGATTATGCGATCCTTGGCAAGATAATAGTCGACTAGGGTGGCTTGGAAGAATGTGAGTTCCTGGGCTTTGTAGTAGCTTGTAGTACCGAGAACTACGGCGAATATGCCGCCGCCATACCAAAGATAGTCGATGGCGCGCGAAAGTCTTCGCCAAGCCACCATACGCTCCCAAAAGATGCCGTGCAGAGTCAACGTTGTCCCCAAAATGAAGCAAACGGCTTCCCATCCGGGGAAGGGCACAGTAGGAGCAAGAAGATCAGTCAGCCTGGCATCGATGTGAGCGACTAGGCCGACGGAGAGCAATGGGATTCCAACAATCATCAGGCACAAACCTGTTGTCGCATGCTTCTTCTTCATCTTCCAAGCTAAGCAAGCAAAAAGTATCAGCTCGACGAGCACGAGCAAGCCAAACAATGCGTGCACCGAGACATGGGAGGCAATGTGCGGCAAATAGCGCTCCAAACGAAGAACGCCCCGCCACCATTGAAAGACGTCGTGCATGAGCAGCGAGATCAATCCGGAGAAAAACCATCCTAGACAAAGAAGCACCGTCAACACGAACGCAATCCGGATCGACGTTTTCTTAGCCTGAGTCTTAAGGACGGGGAGCACCTTCATATCCCTCCTTCGCACACGGTGCTGAACCTGGGCAGAGATAACAAATCGACGCGCCATCGTCATCATCAGTGCGAATGGCTGCTTCGAAAAAGCTAGACCTGCAGGTCTGGGTCGATTGCAGTCCTTCGCGACAGGCAGTGATCGGCCCATGCTGCCGGTTGAATGTACCCAGGAAATCAGTGGTGGTTCATACCAACGCGCCGTCGATTCGCACTGCGGCCTTTCCAGTGTCATCGTACGGAATGCTCACCTCGACCACCTTTCCCGTTTCCGTTGTGACTTTAATTACTAGACGGTGAGGTGGCGCTGCGAAGTCGTCAGTGAAGAGGACGTGTACAGCCTCCTTGCACGAATCTCCTTTCGCTACTGGCCAATACGCCGATCCATCAACCGCTGGCAAATACACGTCAATGTTGGACACACCATTTCTCCTAGTTAATTTAATGCTACGTGCAATCAATCGTAGTTCATAACACCCAATCCCTGCTTTTGATTTAGAACGTCCGGAATGGGTTGTGGATTCAACCGGTTGTTGTTACTTCGTTGCGCCGGAATTGGCCTCGCGTTGTATATCCAGTGGTTTACAGTTTCAGAGCGTGTTGCAGGATGGCAACGACATCCGGACCATCATCGTTGATCCAGGTCCCGTAGTGCTGCCGAATCATGTTCCCATTGGTATGCCCCATCTGCTCAGCAATCCAATCGATTGAAGCGACGCCCGTAGTCAGCAATTGGCTGGCGTAGGTGTGGCGACATTGCCCTGGCCCGCGATAGCGAACACCAGCCTTAAGTAAGTGCGCCTTGAAGAACCGATCCCTTACAACGAAGTCGCTCACATGCGGCAGGCCGCTTTTGCTGTTCAAGAAAACAAAATGCAATTTGTGCTGCCGCACCGTTTTGTTGTCCCGCTCAACAATCTCGACTGTATCCGCCGTCTTTTTCTGATTAATTGCATCGATCTTGCGCAATGCATCCCACGCGGGTTCCAGCAGCCGCACCTTTCGCGTCGAGCGCCGAGTTTTCGTTACCCGATATGCTCCGCGCACCTTCGATCGACGGAACGTCACAGTACCTAGCTCTAGGTCGACATCCTCCCACGCTAGGGCAATGGTTTCTGATACTCGAGGTCCAGCCCAAATCATGAACTGCACCATCAACAACTCTTGCGTGCGGCTAGTTGGCGTTTCGAGGATCTGTTTGATTTCTGCCCTGGTGAACGGGTCTGGGGCTTCGGGGTCGGGCAGACGGACAAACAGCCCTTCAGTTGGGTCATGAGCGACCTTCTTGCGGGTGCGATATAGCCTAAAGACCTGACGCACATTGCTGATGATGTCGCGAATGGTCTTGTTCTTGAGCCTCTTCGACAGCGTGTCCTGTACCCACTCCTGTAAATCCAGGTGATCGATTTGGTCGATCTGAACCTTGCCCCAGCGCGGCCGCACATGGACCTCCGCCTTATTTGAGTAGCCTCGGTAGGAAGTGGCGGCAACGCTATTGCTCTTAATCTTCAGCCACAAATCCAGGTAATGGCCGAAGGTGTTTTCGACCAATTTCGGAGAGTTGGGAAAGTGCCGGCTGTACTCGAAAGTGCCGACCTGTATCTCGTATTCGATGATGTTCACCAGGCGTGCGGCATGCTCCCGGTTGGCCGCTGTGTTGCCGCCGGGTACAAGCTCCCGGCACAACTCGCCATTGAAACGAAAATAGACCCGTACTGAATTGCCTCGGGCTTCTACACCATCTGCCATGTGCGTCCCCACACGATGTTGAAAAACTGACCACGCCTCTGAAATAAGAAAGGCCCGTTACCGGGCCTTTCGAGTTCTAGTGTTGCCGATCATTCCTGGCGAAGTAACCAGAACAATCCGGCGCTTTTTCTAGGTCTTAGAGCTTTTCCGGTCTGTTCTTCCTCTGCTCGGCGTCGTGCATTGATCGCCTGGCGTACTTTGCTGCATTTCCTGTGGTTACCATGGGCGCGAGATTTGCCGCATTGGTCGCAGATGCCTGTCAGGTCGAGGTTCCAGGGGAAGGATTTCCCGTTGTTCATTCCGCATCCCCCAACAGCGCACGGGTCAGGGCATTTCGTTGGCCTTTACGAGTGAGCTTATTCAACGGCTGCACACTGCTGCTACCGTTACGGGATTTTACGGTGGCCACACGGCCACTGATCACGGCGATTTTTCCTTCGTGAACGCTGAAGCTGACGCTATGCCCGGTACTGCGACCAACGACATAGGTAACGTCATCCCCGACTTTCAAGACGTTCGTGATAGCCTCTGTGCCGCTACTGCTTGGGCGTTGTGCTTGCATGGTGTTGCTCCTTGGTGGTGGTTGGTGTCGGGGAGGTGCAACTCCTCGACATCACTTTTTCAATCTCAGGCGATTCTGATCAGTTGGCTTTTCGCACCAGATGAACAATCAGGTCGTCGTATTGCTTGTCCTCCTCAACGGCTGATTGCCATTCCAGAACCGCATCGATCTGTTGGCGGGTGCAGTCGTCAACCAGTAGCGTTCGTTGCCCTTTGTGAACCCGCACTTCCATAATTCGAAGCAATCCGGATGCCGCGTAAGATTCCGCATGGATGATGCTGGCATCCTTTCCTTCGCCTAAAAGCGTCGCTTCAATCGTTCGCAACTTGGTTGTTTTGCCGGTGGCCACATCGCCGGTGATCACTTGGATTTGCATGGTGCTGCTCCTGTGGTTGCTGCGGTTCATGCGCTCTGAAACACCCAGCAGCGCACGGTTAAGGGTTTGTTGAACATCGCGTTGCGGGCGCTCTGTGAAGCGCGCACGGCGCTGTACGTGGGTTTGTTGGTTTCCACCAATTTGTGGCTGCGACTCTCCGTCAGCAGCGTGCGCAAGGTCTTCAAGTCGGCAAGGTTCTGACGGTGCACGCTGGCCAGCTCGGCGAACTCGTTGAGGTTGATGGCGATCAATTTGGGGTCGGTGCTGTGATTGACCTGCGGGCCTTCGCCCAAGCTTTCCAGGTACTCGTAGACCTCCCAGAATTCAGCCACCAACGGGTGGTCGGCGCTGATCGCGGCCTGACGTTCCAGGGCCATGGCTGTCAGGGCTTGATGGGTCGTCACCACTTGGTTTTCATCGAGTGCGCAGACCAGGCATAAGCAATCGACCAAGGCCATCAACTGGCTGTGGTTTTTAATGATTCGCTCGACGCGGATTTCGTTGAGCTTGCGCAGACGTTGTTCGTGGACAAGCAAACGCTCGGCGAAGGTCGCCATGACCTGCGCTTCTGCGCGCACCGCGAGCAGCAGAAAGTGGCTCAGGTGCTCGACCGGGATTAGGTTCAGGTTGTCAGCTGCCGCACGGCTCTCGGTGGTGACTTCTGGGCGCGCAAAGTGCGATTTGATAATTCGGGTCAGGATCGCTTCGGACGCGCTGACATCGGCGTTTTGACTAATAGCGATAGCGCCCCGAAACGGCGGCTCGTAGGTTTCGTTACCGCTGGTTTTCATACCTTTGGTGCCGAGCGTGCCGCCACCGTAGAAGTCTTTGAGCTCGTCCCAGTCGAACCCCTTGGCATGCGCTTTGTCCGGTTCGTTGCGGTCGCCCTCGATCAAAACCACCGGCATGTTTGAAACCTGACCCATGGCTCGCTGACGGCCGGCGCGGGTCGACTTCGATGGGTCGAAGCCTTCGTGCTCGCGTCCGAGCAGTTTCCACAGGAATGTCAGCAGCGTGGTCTTGCCGGCACCGGCTTCGCCCGTGACCTCTAGGAACGGAAACGATTTGTACTGAGCACGGATCTGCTCGGCGAACAATGAACCGAACCAGAAGGCGAGGGCAACGATGCCCTTGGCGCCGAAGCACAGCCACAGCATCGGCAGCCAGTCGCTACGATACACCTTGCTATCGCGCTGAATGTGCATGGCAATCGACTTCTGCAACGTTTTGAGCCGCAGCTTGCCGAACTCGAAAAAGTCCTCTTTGTTCACCACGCTGATGATGCCGTTGCGCACCGCTATATCACCGAACACGTAGCAGCTGTGCTGCTTGCTGTAGCCAATGAAGTCGATGGTCTCCACGGTTTTCAAGCCGAAGAGCTGGTCTTTCATGATTTTGTCGAGCTGCTGGCCGCTGCCCGTAAACACGGCGCCAGCGGCCATGCTGAGCAGGCGTTTCTTGAACTCGCTGGCGGCAGCGACCTGACCACCAGTGAAGGTGTTTTTTACGCTGCCGCTATCGTGAGGAAAGTCAACGCGGAAGTAGTACCAGGACTCGTCAGTGACTTCATTGCGCTGGAAATACAGCGCCTGCGGGTAGCAGTTGGCGATTTCGACCACGCCGCCGCATTGGCGCAAGGCCCTATCGCGACGTTGTTTGTCATTGAGAAGCTGGTCTTCGTGCTTGGTAGAGGTATCCAGCGCGTGCATGACTTTGCTGAACTTCTCCAGGTCCAGTTTGAACCAGTACAAACGGCTGTCGAAGCCAAAGTGAAATTCATGCCGCTCGCGCCAGTCGTACATCAACACGCCTTTCTCTGATGCACTTTCAGCAATTAGAAGGGACCCGTGATAGCGAGCCGTGGCCAGGTCTTTTTCGATCCGCTCGGCACGCTGGGTTTCGTCATCAATAAAGGTCCAACGCTGATGCAGGTCATTCCAGTCAACCTTGCGGCTGTCGGGCTGTGGAATCTGCGCCGCTTCGCACTCATAGCCCAAGGCGCGGGCCTGACGGACCCAGCGCTTGGTGTATTTGTGCGCACCGGGCTCGTTGTCCAGTGCCCACACCAGTTTTGGCAACTTGCCGCCACGCTGCCGTGACAGCTCTTTCAATGACTCTTCGGGGTAGGCTCCGGACGACATCGCCGATACTGCTGCGATACCGTTGTGCACCAGAGCAATGGCATCGAAGATGCCCTCGACGATCCATATTTCGGTGACGTCCAACAGCTCGACGCAGGGCGGGCACCACCACACGCCACGCGGACTGTCGCCGGGTTTGAAGCGCGCTTTCATCTTGCCAAAACGGTGCGGCCGGTCGATCAGCCGTTCCCAGTAGCCGCCCTTATCCAGGGTGAAACGCACCGTCGCGCTGCCGGCATTCAACTCGCCAGAGAAATACGTTTCCTGGGTGAACCAGCCTTGAATCAGATCTAGACGAAAGCCGCGAGCAAACTCCAGGTAGGCACGGGCCGTTGCGTTGGGATATTGCTCGGTGGCCGGAGCACGTTTGCTCCAGTCGTCGAACAGGTCCTCGTAGATCTCTTTCACGTGCCAGGTCTGGCCGCATTTGCCCCGGCCACAACGGATCATCCACGGGTCATCGTGGAAGGCGTACAGCTCCTTTTTCTTGCACGCTGGGCATTCGCCTTCGCGCATGTATTTTCCCGCTTTGTGCTTGAGGCCGTAATCGGACTGAAGGCGTTGCAGGATGTCGGCGCGTAGATCGTATTTCATGTTCATCGGGGCTTACTTCACTTCGCCGAGACTGTGTTTGAGGGCGCCAATCAGGCGTTTTTGCGCGGCCATCACCGGGAAGGCCGCGAGCAGCGAGCCGTGCCGCAAACCCTCGGGGATCAGGCGAAAACGATCGTCGTACCAGTACTCGTTGAACTGCATCGAGTACTGGGTGCGTAGTGCCTGGAGCAAGGCTTCGGCCTGCTCGCGTGGCAGTTTTGCTGTGATGGCGACGTCGATTTCCATGGTCCACCTCGGATTTCGGGCAAAGCTCACCCAAACCCACGGGAAGCGGGGCAGGGCGGAGTGTTTAAAAAGGAGCTACTGAGGGTGGTGCTTGTGCGCGGAATCGCGCTCAGCGAGTAAAGTCTGCGGGAGCAGCCGCGCCGGAACCGGGTAACGCAGGTCGGCCCGCTTGTCGATCAGATGGACGACGGTGCTGCTCGGACTGGAGCCCCAATCAACGCCGATCCACTTGCGCTGATTGATGACCTGCAATTCGGTCCAGGCGTTGTGAACCAGCTGCTGCGCCATGAACACCGGAACTTCCAGGGCGGTGGTCATATGTCGGACGCAGTTTTCGTAGAGTAGGTCGGAGTCCACCAAGTGCTGCGCTTCGTGCCGTTGTAGGTAGGCGGATGCTGCTCGTTGCATGCTGCTGCGGTAATCGTGTTCCAGCTGTTCATGGTTCATTGCGCACACTCCATTTCCATTTGGTCGAGCAGGTCGGGTTGATCATCGGCGCTTTTCATCGCTGCTCGGCGCAAGGCGATGTCGGCAATCGGAAGTTTTACGGTCGGATTGGCCATGCCACTGGGGCTCATTTCGTGAGTCATTTCGAACTCGGCTCGGACTGACCAACCGCAGGCTTCGTTGGTGCATTGCAGGTAGGCCACACGTAGAAAAATGTGTGTTCCTTCGCTGGTGCGGATACGCATGCGGCCGTGGCAGTGGGGGCAAACCAGCTTGTAAGTACTCAAAAAGTCACCCCCCGCCCGTACAGTTGGATGGTGGCAAGTACTTCGGCGTGCCGGGCAGACATGTAGTGAATCAAGGCCGCGATGATGGCGTCTGCTTCGCTCTTCTCAATGACACCATCGTCCAGGGCCTTAGAAATGATCTGGTCGACCAAGCCGCGCTTGGCTGCCGCTTTGACTGAGCGACTGTACAGATCGATGTTATCCAGTGTCCCCGGTATGGTCAGAGGCACAAACATTCCGCCATACAGTCCGCTGATGTAATCAGGCAAGAATGTGGTCCCCGCGACTTGTTCCAAGCGGTGGACGTGGTCATCAATCAACGGGCGGCTGCCAGCGTTTTCATATGCCTGGTTGTCGAATTTTTTGATAGACATGCCGAGTTCGGCTGCGGCGTATAGGCGCCCGCCTGGGTAAGCGCAAATTACTGCACTAACGACATCCTTTCTGTTGGCTAGAACTGGGCGTTTCATCTTCTGGTTTCTCCCTGGAGTCATCGCCCCTACAGTTGTTTCATACAGTCTCAAACGCGCTCGGCAGTTCGATCGAATCAGCGAGGATGCCAGGCAGTACTTCTTTCCCAATCAACCTGGAGATGTCCCTAAGAATGCGAAAAGACAATCGACCACGGGGCAGCGTGTCGTGACCGGCCCAGCGTTGCACTACTTGAGTCACCGTGCGCGGTTCGTAGCCGTGACTGATGGCGAACTGGCGGAAGTTGCTGCCGTTCTCGATCAGTCGCGCTTGGATCTGGCGCTTTTCCATGGCTTGGCTCATGGTTGATGTGTTCCTAGTTGGTTAAGATGTACCTGTTTGTTCGCAGTATACGCACCCAAACGAGTGCGTCAACCGGATCATATGAAAAAATGAGTATAGCAACGCGTCTTCGCGATGTTCTCGACGCCAAAGACCTGTCCATAAAGCAGGCAGCCGAAATCGTTGGCATCCCTTACAGAACGCTTCAGAACTACCTTCTGAATGAGCGAGAACCAAATGCGAAAGCAATGTCTGCTTTGCATACTCATTTGGGTATAAGTGTCGACTGGCTTTTGACTGGGGAAGGCTCAATGTTTCATGGCGTCTCGACCGAAGACGTTGAAGCGCAAGCCGTGAATAGGCAGGAGGAGGCCATGCTTGAGCTGTTTCGCTCGCTGGGCGACGCGGGCAAGCGGGAGATACAAAGCGCTGCTGAGGAAAAGAAACGCTTAATGGATGTCGAGCAGCGCCTCAAGGATTTGACTGAAGCTCTTGCCGATACCAAACGGCCAGCATAATCTGTACCCATTAAGAACGGATCAGTCAGACAGGGACGCCGATGATCCACCCCGCCAAAGCCCGGTTACAGGGCTGGTGAGGTTGCCGGCCGGCGCTACCGCAAATCGACATAGGGACGTGATCCATGCTCAAAGCATTGCTTTTCACTTGCATCTCCATTTCTACAGACCTGTTTCCCCGTCATTGCAGATCTCTGTCGATTCGACGTGCCAATCGCTAAATCTGCTCGTTCTGTAAACAGGTTGATGGTGAGCTGAAAGACGAGGTTGCTGACATAAAACAGAGGGCCGTGTTTATCGGCTTTTCGGCTAGGGCTGAGAGAGTAAGAAAGGTAACAGTATGAATATGGTTAACGATGTTATGGCAGAGGCTGCGAAGCCAATCTTTGAGAATAAAATCCACAAGGTTATCGTTCATACTGTTGTGAAGAAAGATGGAAAGTTTGAATTAGATCCCAGAGACAAGACGCTAGAGGTCGGCAAAACTGTTCAGCGCCTCATCGATCAATTAGCACATCTTTATGCTACGAAAGCAGGGAAGGAGCACGGTCGATTCGAAGCAGATGAAGAGAATTATCCCGTAAGTAAGTTTTTGAGGGAGTATTATAATTCACCTGCCCGTGATTTGCTTGATGCTTCCTTGAATATGTCTGGGACGTTAATCCGGGAAGCACAGCGCACTGCATCTCCTGGTGGGCATGTTTTTTTTGCACACTTTACTAGGATTACTCCTAGTGATAATGATGATTATTTTATTGTTGCAATTCTTAATGATGAGCTTGGGACCGCATTAAAGGATAAAGAGGTAGTAGATGCGACGCATTTGGATATTAAAGGGTTTCGTCTGGCTGGCCGTATAAATTTGACGAAGTGGCAGGCGAAATCTGAAACGTATCTTAGCTTTCTCAAAGGGAAAGGTCAGGACAAGATTTCTGGATTTTTTAAAGCGTTTTTAGGGTGTAATAATTCTGTTGCCGCCGCTGCTGAGACGAAAAATCTTACTCAGGTTTTAGAGCAGTTTGCCGAATCCAAAGAAATGCCAGATGAAGTTAAGAGTGAGTTTCTTCGTAAGGCGTATACTATTTGTAAGGGGTACGCTGATACCGACCGTCCATTCGAGCTCGAGCCATTTTCAAATGAGCTGTGGCCCGAGGCGCCGGAGGAGTTGATTTCTGCTATATCGGATTCTGATGCGAATATTTCAGACGGCTTTGTTCCCGATAAGCGATCATTAAATAGATTAGTAAAGTTCAGTGGTAAGTCGAAGCATTGGCGGCTGGACTTTGATAGACTGGCATTGGAATCAAAAGAAATACAGTTTGACAAAGATAATGGTACCTTGACGATTACGCAGTTGCCTGCTGAACTGCTTGAACGCATGATGAAAGAGCACAGAGACGACGAAGAAGATGAGGCTTGATTTTGCACACTTGTTGCCAATATATAAAGCTATGCAGCCGCTGCAAGGCTCAATATATTCTGTGTGCGTAACTCAAGAAATCAAGCAGAATTTAATTCTGATACTTGACGATGATGACGCACTCCCTGACTCTGGTTTTTCATATGCTGGCGATTGTAATACGATAGTTGAGGGGGGCACTATTGAAATGCGAGTCAACTCTCCCAGGCTGGGTCTGGGAGTATTGGCCAACACTTTTTCTGATTATTTATCGAAAACAGGCGTTGCATTAAAAGAGAAAAATCATTTTTTTCTAAAAGACACATCTTTTTATTCCAAGGACAAGGTGGTTCCTCCTGTTGTTGAGAGTTATAGAGCCGTGTTGCGCTTCATTGGTGTATTGGAGGGAAGTGCTTATTATCTTGACGAAAAAGCAGAGGCGTTGATTTTTTATAAGGACGGAAGATTTGAGGTTCCTGTTAAGTATACATGTCAAGATGTCGTCGACTTTGATAGTTTGGCTTTAGAGAAGTTGCATGTCTTAATGAGTGGGAAGCTCCATGAAGATCAGAAAAAATCGCTTTTAGCGGAGACAGTTATTGAGCTTACTCAACCTTTGCCACCAAGTGAAAGGTTTGCATACTTAGTCAAAAATGCTGATGAGCTTTATCAGAAGGCTCAAGTTGGGTATAACTTGTTTTCAACTGACTTTACCTACGAAAAAGCTAAGGAAGAAGTCCACACATTTAAACTGGAGACAACCTCAAGGCTTCACAAGGTTATTTCTGAAATTCAAACGCAGCTGCTCGGTATTCCCATAGCTACGTTTGTGGCTTTGAGTCAAATAAAGAGAACCAATGGTTTGGACGCACAATTTGCTATTAATACAGTTATTTTGTGTGGTGCTATAATTTTTTGCCTTTTGTTGGGTGGCTTGTTAGTAAATCAAAAGCTTACGTTAAATACCATCGAGGCTGATGTAAAGCGGCAGCGTGATATTTTCAAAAAGCGTTTTGAGACGACCCCAGATGCTTACGATGGAGTATTCAAAGGAATTTTTTCTCGGCTAACCTTTCAGTTTGGTGCGATTTTTTTGATCTCTGTATTGACTGTATTAGTTGTTGCAGTGTCGTTTGTTTTTTATGTTGTACATACGCGTCCTGTGTTTGATGCTTTTTTCTCATAAATGTAATATGGCCCTTCGTTATGAATTCTTTACCCTTTATCTGTTTTCTGATTTCATCCGTTCCCACTCCCTGTCTACCGCCCGTTTTGCCGTCTTCTCGGTGGCGTACAACCACCGCAGTCGCCTGGGATTGCTCTGATCCCCAGCCGTAATGGTTTTTTCCTTCCCTGTTTTCTTGTCGCGGTAGTACGCGATGATCCCCGTGAAGTCACCCTTGCTCTCTTCCGCCAGATCCTCGACCGTGTCTTCGGGTAGTTTGCTCTCCAGCTCAAGACTCACGGTATAGCCACTGTCAGCACTGAGGGTGTGCTGAACGTTGCCGCCGTACCAAATGATCTCGTCGATCTCCTGTTTCACGCCCTGGAGCGTGTAGGTCAATTCTGGGATCAGATCCGGCCGGCCCATGGCCAGGGTATAACTGAGGGTGGCGCTGCCGCGTTGTAGCCGGTTGAACTCGGCACGGGCGGCACGCAGGGCAGACTGGCGGTCGCTGTAGGTGTGGCGCAAGTCTTTGAGATTTTCGCCACCGCCGGCAATGGCTTCCTGTTTCTTGGCGCTGTTCACGTCGTAGAAATAGGCCCGCACGCCGTCGTAGCTGTCGCGGTCTGCTTGTAAATAGCGATGCTGGTCGCCGTCAGCGCGGGTGAGGTTGATGTGAGGCAAATCCATGCCACTGGCGGTCTTACCGCCGCCGGCCGGTATGCACAGCAGGCAGCCTGCTTTTACAGTGACCACCGCGTCAAATTCTTCCCCTATACGACTGATCAGGTTGGCGTCGGATTCATTCGCCTGGTCGAGTTGCAGGATGGGCAATCCATCCAGTGCCCCGGCAATGGTCGAAGTCAGGCCGTTGCCCAGAGCAATATCACCCAGAACGTCGCCAAGTGTGGTGTTGCTCCAGCTGCGTTCGCGTTTGGTCTTCAGGCCTTTGCGTAAGTCCGCCGAGCGAGCGCGGATGCTCAGCACGTCCGGGGCGCCGCTGTGTTCGATTTCATCGACGGTATAGGTGCCCTTATCGACCAGGCCGGTGTCACTCCAGCCGAGCCAAAGGCGGATCACTGCCCCCTTCGGCGGGATCGCCAGCAGCCCGTCGTGATCGCTGAGTGTGATGCTCAACTGATCTGCCTCGATGCCGCGATTGTCGGTCAGGTCCAGGCTCATCAACCGCGGGCTGATCAGCTTGGCGATATCGTTACCGTCCACCGTGATGCGAAACGCCGGCACCGGGTATGCGGCCTCACGACGGTAGCGTTCGGCGGCATCATCCAGAAAGCCAGTGACACTGGAGAGGGCGGAGTTAGTCACAGCAACGACCTCATGATGTTGACACCAACGCTGGTACCGGCACCGAGCAGGTCTATCCGGTCATCGTCGATGCGTTTGAGGCTGATGGAGAATTCGATACGCCGTGGTGTACCGTCACGAAAGAAAATGGTCTTGGTTTCGCTCAGGCTCTCGATGATCCACAACCCGTAGATACGACCGCTGCCTTCAACAACGGGCCATGCCTTGCCGGTGTTGGCCATCAGGCGCACGGCGTCGAGGCTGAGGGTGCTACCGGCCAACTCGGGGAGGATGACACCTGGGAGGGTGATCGAGTCGTCACCGCGCCCGACAAACTGCCGTGCTGGAGCAGCGCCGAAGCGGTTGTTGCTGGCGTGGCGCCATTCGGTCTGGCGTTGCAGCTCTTGATAGGCCGCTGTCGACAAGCTGAACACGAACATGCCCAAGGCAAGCATCATGAGAATTACTCCAGATCGGATAGTTTGCTGCGCTTGCGAGCGCCTTTTTCACTTTCGATGCGGGCCAGCTCCGCGCGCACAGCACGGGCGATTGCTTGCGGGTCCATGCCAGGCGTTGCCGGGATGTGGATTTCGTAGGTGTCGTGGCTGTCGTAAACGGAGCTGCCCGCGTTGCTGATAGGGGCACGGGTATCGATCGTTAACCCAGGCAGTGAGGCTGTGCCCAACGCCATGGAGCCCGCAGTGGTGAGTTGCTTGCTCATGTCGACCATCGCACCCAGCGGGCCGTTCTGACCGCCTTCCAGGCCTTGGGTGAGTCCGGCCATGGTGAAGCCACCCAATTCCGCAAACACTCGCGATGGGCTGTGGATGCCGAGCCTCTCCTTGAACCAGCCAATGGTCGAATCGCCGATCGAGGTAATGGCACCTTTGATTTGGCCCATACCGGCAAACAAGCCGTTGACCAGGCCGTTGACGATCATGTTGCCGAACTCGGTGAAGCGACTTGGCAAATCCACGCCCAGGTAGCTCAGCACGCCGGCAAACGCCTGGTAGATCAAGCCGACCGGGCTGAAGTTGGCCAGGGTGTTGAGAATGCTGCCGATGCCACCGCTGAAGCCAGCCTTGATCTCGGTCCAGGCGTTAGTGAAATAGAGCTTCACCGCGTCCCAGTTTTTGTAGATCAGGTAAGCCGCACCTGCGAGAGTTGCAACAACTGCGGCGATGGCGAGCACCACCGGGTTCGCGGCGAGCCCCCAAAGCGCGATGCTCACAGTGCGCAAAGCGGTCAGCAGGACGCCGCCCAGGGTACTGGCGACCACCCGAATCCCTTGCGCAAGCATGGGGAAAGCGTTGCGCGCCAGGCCAGTCAAGGTGGGGGCCAGCTTCTGCATGATCTTCAGCGTGCCACCACCCTGCACACCGAACATGGCCATGCCGTAGCGAACCACGGCGAAAGGACCGAGCAGGCTCGCCAAGGTCAATGCCAGACCACCGAACACAATCGACAGACCGGCCACCAACGCCACGACTTTGACCAAGCCGCCGGCCAATTGCGGATTCTCTCGAGCCCAGGCGCCGACCTTGTTGGCGATTTCGCCCAGGGTGTTGATCAGCTCTTTCAGATCGGGCGCAACGGCGGCGCCGAATTCGGCCATGGCATTGGTAAAGCTACCTTCGGCGGCTTCCATGACATTGGTGAGGGTGCTGAGCTGTTCGTTGACGCGCTTGCGCAGGTCGGCCTGGTTCTGAAGCTTCTGCTGAATCTCCCTGTATCCTGCCAGCCCCTTGTTCATCATGGTGTTCAGGGTGGTAATTGTTTCAGAGTCATCGCCGAACAGCGATTTCATGGTCGCGGTCCGGTCTTCATCGTTCAGCGTATTAAGCTTTTCGACCTGGGCAAACAGGTTTTCCAGGCCGGCGAAGTTGCCCTTGTCGTCGGTGAACTTGAAGCGGATTTTTTTGCCTTCGATCTCCAGGATTTTGTTGACGTCCTTTACACCATCCTTATCCAACCCAGCCTGGAAGATTTTCCGGAAGGCGTTGCCGGCGGCGCCGCCTTCCATACTTGTTTGATCCATCATGACCAGCAGCGGTGCCAGCTCGTTGGCCGCATCGATGCCTGATTTTTTGATGGTGTCCAATACCGGTGAAATTTTGCTGAAGCCCTGGAGCATGTTGGTCGGGTCAACGCCCGAGTAAAAACCGCGCTGGATGGTATCCATCAACGCCATCATGTCCTTCTCGGAAGTGCGGGTGGCATCTTGCATCTTGGCCGCGAATTCGGCGGCTTCGGCCACTGGCATTTGCAATTGCACGCCCAGGTACGCCGCTGCTTCACCGGTACCGCCGAGAATGCTCTGGGCGCTGAGACCTTGGCGCCGCAGCATGGTCATCATTTCCTGAAAATCGGCCGTGGTACCGGGCAATCGGTCGCCCAGTTTGGTGGCAAGGTCAGTGATTTTCTGGAAGTCCTCAGCGACCTTGCCCGTGCCGTCCATCATCGACACTTTCAGTTGTGTGGCGGAGTCTTCGTTCGGCGCAAATGCACCAATGGCTTTGGCAATCGGGCGGCTTGCCGCATAACCAGAACCCAGACCGGCGGCGCCATTGACGGCCAGATTGCCGGCCAGGTTCTGGGTCTTTTCCATTTTGCTGCGTTCGATTGCCAGGCGTTTCTGTTGCGCGTTCAGGGCGACCAGGCGCTTGCCCTGTTCGCTGATACTAGCGTTGGTGGCTCCGATCTGCTCGCGCAGCTGGCGCTCGTGACTGCTGAGGTCTTTGGTGCTGATACCGGCCCCGTAGAGCTTCGTGCGTAGGGTCTGGAGCTGTTCACTCTGCTGCTGGTGCTGCTCCTTAAGTTTCTGCGCCTCACGCACGGCGGTGCGGAAGTCCTTGGCCATGGCCTTGGTCGGCACACCGATGGCGGCGAATTGCTGACTGAGTGCCCGAACCTTGTCACGGGCGGCGCCGAGGGCTTGCTCGGTCTGTTCAGCCGCCGCGCGCTGGGTGCGCCAGGAGCTGACGTCTTTCTGCTGTGCGTTGAGTTCCTTGAGGCGATCGTGGGCTTCTTTCAGAGCCCGAGCGGCGCCGATGCTGCCGTTGTTGATGGCCTTCAGTGGACCGCTCGCACGGTCGATGGCGTTGAGCAATACCTGAAGTTTTAGATCATTCGCCATCGGTGGAACTCCGCACCCTGGCGCGCTCGCGCCAGTCCATCAGTTCTTGCAGGCCCAACTGATCCATATCAGCCGGCGCCCAGTGAAAGACCACGGCCAGGTCGGCCATGGCGTCCTCTACGCAACGAGGGATGCGTCCGTCTTCACCGACCTCTGCAACAAAAAACCGGAAATCTTGCTGCCACAGGCGAGCAGGTCGGCCGGGTCCATGCCGGCCGCTTCTGGGGCGGTAATCCCTGGGTTGGTGATGCGTGGCAGGATCTTGATCAGGGTTGCCACGTCCATGTTCAGCAGTTCAACCAGTTGGACGCCGCGCAGCTCGCCTGACGCTGGTTTGCGAAGGGTGAGGGTGTCGATGGTCGACCTTCCGCGTTGGATCGGCGTGTCGAGGGTGACGGTGTTGTCATCGATAGGTGGCAATGCTTCGACGGTGTCTTCAAGTTTCATGTGTGGCTCCAAGTTGCGGGGAATTGCCGCCCTCGGGGAAGGGCAGCAAAAGGGTTAGATGCCCAGGGCAGCGCGCTGTTTTTCCAGCATGTCTACGCCGTTGACCTTTTCGATAAAGTTGAGCAGGTCGATTTCGATAATTTCTTCGTTATCGACGACCAACTTGTAGTAGCTGCAGGTGGTCGTGATGCTGTGCTCGGTGTCTTCACCAGGCTGCGCATCACCCATTTCAATGGTTTCGTGACGACCGCGTAACACGACCTCAACGGTACTGATTTCACCTGTGTCGTCTTGCTGGAATGCGCCGGAAAAACGCAGCAAGACGCCGGCCGCGTTGACTGCCCCGAACTGTTTCAAGGAAATCAGATCCAGGCCGCCAGTCTTCCATTCGAACTGAATACCGTCGTCGGAGAATCCGAGGTCAGCCTTGACCGGACCATTCATACCGCCGCCGCGATAGGCTTCCATCTTGCGACCGAGGGCGGGCAAGGTGACCGACTTCACCACCCCCACATAGCTGTTGCCTTCGTTGAAGAGGTTGAGGTTTTTGAGTTTGCGAGGCATTGCCATAGCAGTGTTCTCCGTTGCTGTGACTCGGGGTCAGATCCCCTTTCAGGGAGGCCCGGTTTAGCTGTTGATCTTGCTGGCGAATTCGATCAGGTAGCGGTCAGTGATTCGCTGCCGCAGCGTGAGGTCTTCCAGCGGTGGTACCGGCGTGTAGTCGTAGTCGATGAACAGCTTGCCGGCTTTGAGGGTGTCTTTGTCGTTGGCGTCTTCCTCGTACCAGCAGCTAGCGCCGATCAGGTAGCCCGCTGTAACCAGCTCGCGGAACTTGGCGTTGATGCTTTCGATGATGTCCCGCACCAGTGACGCGTGCATAGGCAGGTCCATAGCCCACATCTGAGCCTCGGCCATGGTGTCGGCGAGAATCTGCGCGGTGCGCGCGTAGTTTTCGAAAGCAAACAAAGGGTCATCGCTGGTTGTGCGACTGCCCCAGAAGCGGAAACCGTTCTGGTTGATGAGGGTGGTTACTTCGTTGCTGTTGAGGAGGTTGGCGTCGGTGGCAGGGTTTTGTAGATCCCAGAACACGTCGGCGCTGATGCCGGTGACGCCGTTGACTGCAACGTTGGACAGCGTCTTGTGCCAGCCCACTTCCTGGTCGATTTTGGCACGCAGACCCAAAGCGCGGGCTACGGCGGACGCTTTGACGGTCGCGCTGGTGACGGTGTCCCAGTTCTGGAAGTCCGGCCAGATCACCATCGCTTCACGGGCACCGAAATTGTCCCGGTACGCGATAGCCTCTTCCTTGGTTTTGCAGTCCCAGGCGCTGACATAGGAGAACGCGCGCAGCTGTTGGGAAATTGCGACCAGGGCAGTGGCCACTGGCAAAGTGTCCAGACCTGGCACACCCAGAATACGCGGCACCATACCGACGCGAGCCTTCGCGGCCAGCAGGGCTTTCATGCCGGTGTATTTGCCGTCGGCTGTAGTGGTGCCGATCAGAGCAGTAGTCGTTGCGGCCTCGGTTTCGCCTTTCTTGACGCGAACGACGATGACATAGGGCTTGGTCTGGTCGGCAATGGCCTGCAGCGATGAGGCAAGGGTACCTTCGGTACCAGCCTTGCCAACTGCAGTCTGTACGTTGGTCAGAAGAACCGGTGTATCCAGAGGGAAAACGGTGGCATCGGCGTCGTCGGCAGTGCAGACCAGGCCGATGACAGCGGTGGGAATGGTACGAATGGGGCGGGTGCCGTCGTTGAGTTCGAGCACCCGCACACCATGAAGATAATCGGCCATGGGATTTGCCTGCGCAGTGTATGGGATGACAGTGCACAGGCTGCCGCGCGCGCGTGGTTCCGGCGAGCAGCCGGGCGTGTAGATCCGCCTGCTACAAGAGACCACGAGCGGAGCAAGTCTTACAGGTGAATGACGGCCAGCAGGGCGACGTTACGACCTCGACTCTCGGCACCACCGTTCGCGTCGACAGTAATTGCGTGACTGTGATTGGCGACGGCATCGACCGTAATTGCGTGGCTGTGATCGGGCGTACCGTTGACGGTGATGTTGTGCGCGTGCGCTCCTGCCGTAGTGGTGGAGACTGCAACAGTAGGGTTGTCGACCCCGTTTATTGGGTTCCGCGGTTCGTTCGGTGTGCCAAGGTCAGAACCTTCCGGGGTAACGTCACCAAAATGGACGTTGTGTGTGTGCGCGCCGCCAGAATCAGACGACGCCGCGTGCGCGTGCATACCTGCTGGGACAGAGGAAGCCGCGTGCGCGTGACCACCTTTAGCGTCACTGCTTGCGGCGTGCGCGTGCTGCTTGTTTGCCGAATCCTGCCAGCTACCAAACCCTCGACCACTGTCCGCGCCGCGCGTGTCATCCCAGGCGCGCAAATGCTCGGCGCGCAGATCAGGGACCATAAATTCGGTTGCCGAGATCTCGGCATAAAATGGCGTACCGGGCTGCCAGGAAACCAAAGGCACCACTACGCCGGCCTCTTGTGCCCATGACCACAGACCCGCTGCGGCGAGCTTGTTCAGAATGGCGCCATTTGCCTTGATCGTTCCAGGCTCCGGCGTCGGCCGACCAATCAGGCGAATCTGGCCGCATTCCACTGACCGATACCAATCGCCAAACCAGCGCATGATGCCCAGCGGCCAGACATAAATAATCGTGCCACGGTTCTGCGCCGGGATGGTGTCGTAATGCCGAATCATGCCGGCGGCAAGCGTGTCGACATATTGCCGCGTAGCCATGACCATGGCCGGGTCTACTAGCAGCGTCACATGCTCTACGTTCCCAACATCAACCATAATGCGGATCAGCAGAACCCGACCTGTCCCGCTTGAGACTTTTGGCTTCCATGTTTTGGGATAATTAGCGATCGCCACCAAGTCGCCAACGCTGTCGAACAGCCCGACCTCGTTTACCTCCCAATCTCCATCTTCTACCGGCACTGCCATTTCTACGATGACCACGCTCGGATCCTCCTCTGGCGAGTAAACCGTATTGACCGCGCTCCGGTACTTCTCAGAAACCAGAACAGTTTCTGGGCTGGGCTCAGCACTGGTAGGGTTTCCATCGCCGACCGCAGCATGAGTGATCGTTAGCGGCTGGCCAAGCAACCCAGCTTGGGCCAGTTTTCCGGCCCCTACCATGGTCAAGGTGCAGTAATAATCGGGCATATTTATTCTCTCGGAATCAGGTCTTGTTACTGGCCATGGCTTTTTCCATGCTTAAAAAAGCGCGCCGAAACGGGTAGGGCTCAGGTCACCAGGGTTGTATTCTCGACGATGACTTTCGCCGTCTTCGGCGCGCCGGTTCCGGAGTGACGGCTGTTGCGGATTTTGTAGACGTCATAGCCGACGGTGGTCGGGTTGATCGACTCGCAGTCTTCGCATAGAGCGTAAGAGGCCGTGCCGGTGGAGCTGTCCGAGAAGCTCACGATGTCCTCTTCCGAGCGGCAGCTGCGGAAGATCGCCAACGTCCGATCACCTCCATCCTGTGGCGCACCCACAACGCAAAACGCCGACGGCTTACGCCCCGTGATCCGCTGATTGCGGAAGCTGCGACCGTTGGTGTAGATCGCATCACAGCCATACGCTGGCGCCACGGCAGTGCCGCCGTTGTACTCGCAATAAAAGTCGCGAAGCCGCACGCGACCCCATTCGTGACACGACTCGCCGTCATCCATGCAGTCATGGGCATACAGACCCATCCCCGACAGGTGGGCATGGTTATGGCCGCTGACCCCATCGCCGGTGCCGTCTGTCGTAGTTGAGCCGGCACAAGACGCTTCGATCAGGTTCAGCGTCGAACTACCGGCATAGTCCCAGCAGTTATTCCGTGACCCATGAATGACTACCCCGTCCAGGTGCGTCCGCTTGAAGGGCCGGGTGTTGATCCCGCCATAACGCACCTCCAGGTTCTGTAGGGTGAGTTGACCATTCGCCTCCAGCGTGCCGGCTGCGATCAGCCCGGTCGGGGCGTCGATGTAGATGTTGGCTGTTGTGGCATCGGCGCCGGAATCGACGGTGAAGTACAGGACACCCGCGTCATAGAAGCAGCGCGGGTCGCTGGCCACGTCCAACTCGGTCAATGCCGCTGCCAGGGTGGTAGCCGTCGCCTTGACGATTTTGGTGAACGGCAGACGGTTAGCTCGACCATTGTGTTCCGGCTGATGCCGCCCCGCCTCGATCAGCGTCCTGGCGTCGGCAACACCGTCTTGATAGATCCAGTTCGGCGTCGCACTGACAGCGGCCGTGGTCACCTGGTAGACCTTGATCTGGCCAGCGGTCTTGCTGATCCCGGTCAGCTTGTCGCTCATACGCACGATCGGGTTGGCGGTCCCTGTCCATTCGCCGATGATCACCACCTGTCCGGTCACCAACGCCGGAGAGAACTGCAACCCCTTGCCAAACTCGGCTCCACGCACCAGGACAATTCCATTGCCGCCCAAGGCGGTGATCGCTGCGCCCAGGGAAGCGAAGGCCAGTCCCCCAGCCACATTGCCCGTAACATCGCTACCGGCCGGCGTCACGATCGCAGGCTTAGTGGTCGAACCGATGGCCAGTGCGTCCTTGAAGCTGGAGTCCGCACCCTCGCGGAGGCAGACCATACTGAGGTATGCCTGCACCGTTGTTTGGATACGGATATCGAAGGCGATATCGGTCGTGCCCGCTGGCAATGAGACGTTATCGGCGATCAGCAGGGTGGTGGCCGCAGTGACATCAGCCTGGGGCAAGTAGCGGGTGTAATAGCCGGTGTCCGTGCCATCGCTGCCCACCGAGGTCCAAGTCAGCTGAGCGCCCGCCGCGTTGTAGGCGACCAGGCGCAGCTGCAGGCCGTTAGCACCCTGATCACCCACCTTCTCCTGCATCACCAGAGACGCCGAGAGTTTGCCGCTTTTGAAGTTCGCGACGCTGATCTTGGCGGTACGGCGGTTGGTCGCCGTGACGCTCGATGGCGTCTCAATGCAACCCTGCCCGTTCTTGACCACGATCGGCGTCGCCGCCCCGGTCGCCCAGGAGTAACTGGTGCCGCTGTTGCTGAAGCGCGGATCGGGAAACACGTTTGGAGTCCAACGCCACTTTTCCCGATTGGCATCGATGGACGCGATCGATGACAGATCCTCGCTGGTCGCCAGCCGGCCCTTGGTGGCCGGGCGGTATTCCGCAACCGAACCCTTGGCCAGCATGTAGTCGGTCAGCTGTAAAACGGCTGAGGTGTTGTTGGTATCGATGTAGATGTCGATCGATACCGCCAGGGCAGCCACCGTCACGCCGGAGAACTTAATGACCGATTCTGCCAGCACGCCGTTGGTGAAGATGAACTGCTGGCGCGACGCGGTGATTTCCGCTGAGGATGCATCGAACTGGCGGATCAACACCCGCGTCAGGCCCGCCGCTGTGCCGCCCAGCACCCGCAGAGATGCCGAGAACTTGTCGCCGGCCACCAGCCCCAGCAAGGCCAGCGTTTGCATCCAGCGGAAGTTTTGGGTGCTGGCCACCGTGGTGGTAAAAGCAAAACCCTTGCGGCCGTCGTTGGTGGTGATTTGGTTGAGGACCGCGCTGGCCGACTTGGAGTATGAGCCGCTGCCGCCAGTGTCCAGCCCAGCCGCCGCCACCGACTTGGTGAAGTCCTTATCGGTGAACAGATTGGGATTGTCGAAGACCTCGGTAATCCCCTCAACGCGGTCATTAAGCAGGTTGAGGTTCTGCGTGTTGCTGCTGATCTGGGTTTGAAAACCCGATACGGCCGCTGCGATTGCAGCATTGAGCGGCTTGTACACGTTGGGGCGGTATTCCGCCAGACTGCCTTTGGCAATCAGCAGATCGCCAACCGCCAATCGACCTCCAGCCCCCGCGACACCGACCAAAACGCTGATCGAGGCCGTCCCTGCCGCCACGACAATACCGCCGAACTTGGCCACTACCTCGGTCGTCAGAGTGCCGGGGAAGACATACGACTGGCGCACTGCTGTGATTTCGGCCCCGGCTCCGTCCATCTGGCGAACCAGCACACGCGCCTGCTGAGCGCCGATGCGGCTGAAGGCACGAACGGCCACCGAGAATGCGTCGCCCACCGACAGTCCCAGCAAGGTCAGGGTCTGGTTCCAGGTGAAGGCGCCTTCTTGACCATCGGTGTTGCCCACGATCAGTTGCGGCCGCCCCGCGCTGGTGATGCCTTTGGTCAGCGTGGTATTTGCGAGCTTGGCAAAGCGGCCATCCGGGGTTGGCACGTTGGCCGCTGCAGCCGATAGCGTGTAGTCATGGTCGGGCCACTGGTTTGGTGCGTCGAACATCTCGGGGAAGCCCGCAGACGCCGCGATCAGAGCTTTGAACGCTTCAAGATTGGGATCATCCGACACATGTCGGGCGTTGGCCGCATCGACCCGCACATACAGGCTGCGGCTGACCAGAGGGTCGGTGTTTTCTACGTAGAACGACTGGCCGTTGGCGGCAACCGACAGGCCTGCCTCAACCGTGGCATGGACGCGACCATCGGCCATTTGTGCGCTCAGCTCGCTCACCGCGTCAGGGATCGCCTCCGCAAATAGGCGCGCTTGCTTAGCCAGCGTAGGCACCAGCCCGGATTCCATGGTCACATCGGTTAGATCATCACCATGAATTACCTGATGCAGCTTCTCAGTGGCCGCTTCTGCCATGGAGACCATGGCCTCCTCTCGTTCGGCAATAGTCTCGTTATTAGCCATTGAATACCTCAGGTAATGTTTGGTTCACGAAAGCGTTCAATCGACCGATCTGGCGCTCACGCGGTACCAAGCCCGTAACAAAACGCTTTGGATAAATCAGGTCGGCTGTATCGCTGCTAGTGATACCCGCGGCGACGCTGTATGGGCCGAACAGGCGGCCATTGATTGTGATGTGGTCGAACTGACGGCTTACGGGTTTGGCGTCATCGATGAGGCGCACCAGCTCGTTCTGGGTCTCATTCGGCATGGGCAGATCGCCCTGATCGATTCCAACGGAGAATGTGCCCGGTGTGCCGGCGGGTTCCTGTTGCCACCATTCATGTACTTCCAGGGCATACCCCAACGGCTCAACAACACGACGCAGTGCACCGATGGTGCCCTTGTGGGCATGGACGAAGTAGGCGTCCTTGATAGCCTTACGTTTAGTCTCGACGGGCCAATTCGCGTGCCATCGGTCGACACTGAAAGCCCAGGCCAGGTAGGGCAGCAGTGGCTCAGGGCAGCGTTCGGGGCTGAGCAGGTCGCGCAGCGGGATCGGTACGCGGCGGATCTCGGCCAAGGCCTCGGCGGCACGTTGCTCCAGCTTGCTGGCATTGTTAGGCAGCAGCGACTGATAGCTGGTCATACGCCGACCTCAACTACGGTGAGGTTGATTGCGGTGCACCACGGCGCCTGCGTTTCGTTCGGCACGATGTCTACCCAGCCCGGCAGCTCGACAAAACGCACACCATCGACGTGCATTGCTGCGTCGAGTGCGGAGCGGCGTACGTCCAAACCCAGGCGGTGACGCTGCGTCACCAGCTTGGTGAGCCGCTGGAGAGCTTGAGCCTCGATCAATTCGGCTTCGGCGGTGAGGCTGCCCAAGTGAATGGTGCCGGTAATACTGAAGGGCAGTATCTGAGCAGGCTGGACAGTGAGACGGTCGGCAAGTGGCCGCACGTCCTCGTCATTTAAGGCTGCGCTCACCACATCCAGCAGGGCCTGGTCCGGAGTGCCATCGCCGTCCACTGCCAGCACGCTGATGGTGACGCATGCGGGTGACGGACTGATCGCGCTGGCATCGGCGACGCGGCCGGAGGCACTGCGTGCGTGGAGAATGTACGCATTGCGCGGGCCGGCGGTGCTGAGACCTTCCATGGCCATCTGGGTGCGCTCACGCAGGGCGTCATCTTTTTCCCAGACTGCGGCAGTGGGCGGCGAGCTGGTTGGGTTGGCTGGAGTGACGAGCAGGCGCTTGACGTTGAAGTTGGCTGCCAGTTGTTCCAGATCGCTGCCGGTTGCGTAGGCCAGCAGGTTGGCCAGAGCTGCCTGATTGACTCGCTGCCGCCAGATGAGTTCGCGGTAAGCGTTCTCTTGCACCAGCTTGGCCAGCGGCTCCGACTCCAGTTCGACGCGTCGCGCAATGTCGGCCTGTTCTTCGGCGGGCCACAGGCTGACGAGATATGCCTTGCGCTCGGCCAGGATGATTTCGTAGTCCAGGGTTTCGACGACAGAGGGTTCTGGCAGTTGTGAAAGGTCGATTGGTGTCCAGGTGCTCATATGCTGGCTCCCATAGTGATCGGCACCTGCAAGTTGAACGGCTCGTTGTCGTCGACCAGAGTGCCTTCAATGGTCAGCTCGACCTGCCCCGAGAAGGTCGCGCCGGACAACTGCACACGGCTAAGGCGAATACGCACTTCCCAGCGCATCAGCGCCACGGTAATGGCGGCGTAGGCCAGCAGGCGGGTGGTGTTGTTGAAAGGCTGATCGATAAGATCGGGCAGTTGGCTGCCGTACTCGCGGCGCATGGTGCGCGAGCCGATAGGGGTGGTGAGAATATCGTCCACGGATTGGCGGATGTGATCGAGCAAGCTGATGGTGCCGCCGGTTTCTTTGTTCATTGCGGCGGGCCTGACAAGTCGGGACCAGACTTCACATCACCGTGTGGGTGTGTGACGAGGCTGATGCCTGCGGCGACCACGTCTTCACTGACCGTGACCATGCCGGTGACGTTTTGGTTGCCGGTCTGGATGTAGTCGCCCTCATGGGTGATCGGCCCGACGATCTTGATGCCGCCCTGGCTGACCAGGTTTGTGATGCCGGCTTCGGGCAGAACGGCGCTCAAACGATGTGCAATGCTGTCGTACTCGATGACCGCACCGTCTCGGTAAGTGCGACGGTGCAGGCCAGCGCGGTCGCCATTGGCGGGGATGTGGTCACTGAAGATGCCAGTCAGCACTACACCGTTGGCGAGTTGCCCGGATGGGCTGAACAGAATCACCTGTTCATCAACGGTCGGCGGATTCCATTCCTGATCGGCACCGGCGCGCAAGGCGATCCACGGCAACCAGGCAGTGGTAAGTTTTCCGGTTTTGACCTGCACGCGCGGTGGCTTCATCTGCACGGCGGCGATTACACCGAAGCGGATGAGGTTTTCGATTAGGCGGGCAAGGGTGGCTAAGTCGTTCATGGCGCCGATGGTGGCGCCACGCGCACGCGAGTGCAGCTTAGAAGGGTTGTAAAACGGGGCTATACAACTTTGCTACGTAGGTTGGATGGGCTGCTTTTTGGGCCTAGGCTGGCGAGCCGGAATACTTTTAGTAAGCTTAAGCGCTGCTTTGCCCGTTACGACCACTCGATATATAAAATGCTCAAGGGTCGTAATTAGAGTTTTAAACGTTTCTCGATCAGGTGCCCATCCGCGATGAGCAGCTGCATTTCCCGCATCGGCGACAATTGCGAGCGTTGCGGCTTCGGTCTCTCCAATAAAGCCATTATCCAGTAACTCTTTAACTTTTCTTTCTAACGAGTGACCTGGATCTATATTAAGGAACTCGGTGGTTCGATCTAAAGCAGTTCTCAATCCAACGGAGGCAAGTATAAAGGACTCAATTTCGTAGGCCTGATATACCTCATAAAGTATTGTGTGAAGTTGTGGGTCAATCTGCCCAATGCTCCAGACCCAGTCAGGCTTTTGGCTTTTTTTCTCAGGGGATGGGTAGGTTTCAACTGTTCGTGGGAAAGTGATAATACTTTCCCCTGTTACCGGGTGGTATTCACCGTCCCAGTCTTGGTCGTCCCAACTACTTTTATAATAAAATACTGTTTCGCAACCGGCGCATTGAACTAACTTGTGATCTATCTCACCCTCCATATGGTTTCTTCCATCATCCACACTCCATGGCTGATCGAATTCACCCCGAATGATGCAGACTCTCTCATCATCGCATCGGGGGCAGTGTGCACGGAAAGCTTCTGTCATTTGAACAACTCCATTCTGTCCGGTTTAATTTTCGCCCTGCTGCGAGCTAAACTTTCGATGAGTTTTTACACCGGTCAGCCTGTGTAGTCTACGCAGTCAAATGAGAGAGCAAGCCGTCTCGGATCAAGTCGATATCGGCGTCAGTGAAGCCAAGCAGCTCCCGCTGTTCGTATTCCACGTCAGGTGCGCCAGGTGCGGCGCGGTCTTTCAGTCCGTACTGATGCACCCGAGCGATGCGGGCAATTCGACCGGTGAAGCCGATGCTAATGGCATTGCCATCGCCTTGGACTTTCAGAAACTTCGCAGTTCGGACTTTCTGGAACATACGAACCTTGCGTTTCACCCGGCCCTGCTTCCCGCGCAGGTTGCGCTGTTTGCGCGGTGCGTACTTGCTTCCGTCCGGGTTCTGTTGAGCAATCATGCGCGCCTGCTGGCTTCGGCGAAGTGTTTGCCCGAGGCGACGTGCGAGCTGATTGCGAGCGGATGGTTCAAGCTGACCGAGCAAGCCGGCCGCCCAGTCCTCCAGCGTTTCCAATCTTGTGCTCATTTGGGGACGACCCATTCGCTGCTGGTGCCTTGAGCACCTGGTATCCACGCGGGGTCAAGGAAGTCGGCCACGCGTTGAGGTTCTTGAGCGTGCTTGATGGTGGTTTTTCCTTCGGTGTCGGTACCGACGACTACACGTTCGGTCAACGGCAGGGTAATGCTCATGTCGACCTTGCTGTTATCCAGAATATCGGCTTCGAACTGGATGCCATCGGCGGATTTGCTCAGGTTCTCCAGCAGTTCAGATTGGTTGACGCGGACCCAACCCAGTAGCGGCAGCATGACGCTGTCGGGGTGGCCGGCGAAGTCGGTCAGAATGATCTGCAGGCTATAACCGTATTCAAAAGACAGGCTGGCGGCCGCCGTGCAGCGCACCTTGCCATTGTCGATGAAGATCAGCAGACGGTCGGGATCGTGCTTGAGGTCCGCGACGCTGGCCAGCAGGTGGGCGCGTAGGCTATCGGGCTTGTTCATGTTGCACCTGGTGTCTGTAGATGGTGTCGACTTGTGCCGCGCATTCGGCCCATGCAGCCTCGGTACGATCCTGGTCGGTGAGCAGGTTGCCGTTATCGTTTGGTGCTGTTGCCGGCATGCTGCACGGCACTACGGCCGGACAGCCACTGACGATAAGCGTCGGCGCCGGTGAGGGCGGGGCGCTCGCGCAACCGGCGAGCAGCATCAGGCAGCAACTGAGCAGCCCAATCACGTAGTTCTGAGTTCTCACGTTTCAATTCCTCGATCGATCGATCACGTTTTGCCAGGCCCTGTCGCAGCAGATCCTGCTGGGTGCGCAGGTCCGCCTGTGCATTCCGCTCCTGTTGCAAAGCGGTTCGAAGGGTATTGGCGGTGATCAGGTTGCGGCCAGCCTCTTCGCGGGCGGTATCAACGTCTTTCCCTGCCAGTTCCGTGTTCTTGTCGGCGACTGCGATGCGCAGCTCTTGGCACCAGATCAGCAACGCCAGGGCACCGAGCAGAGCGATGCCATACAGGACCTGGCGCACGGTGCTCATGCGCGGTACCAGCCGAGCTTGTTCATGTCACCGACGTCCAACTGTTTCATGGGGCCGCGAACGATGATGACTCTGCAGCCGGGCATCAAAAAGTGAAGAGCCTCGGCCAGCAGCTCCATGCCTTCCTGTTCGGTGTTTTCTGGAACCACCAGCAGATCGCCGTCCTGGATGTTCAATCTGCGCACCTGGTCGAGATCAATCATGCCGCCTCCGCCTGACCGCAACCGCAGTCGGCGTGCCGTTCAAAAGCGCGCTGCAACTTGATGTCGTAGAGATTCCGCTTGTAGTCCGGTCCGTTGTAGAGCTTGGCAAAGTCGGCCCATTTGCCGGCCTTCAATGCCTTGTGCAGAGCCGGGTCCGTTTCGATGAAGCGCACGAAGGCGTCGAACTGCATCGACTCGCTGGCGCTCATGGCCTGGACGAAGTCCTGCACGCTGGCGTAGCCCAGGCGCTGCCAATGAAAGCCCATGATCTGGAACGCGCCCCAGGACGCAGACTCCAGTGCAGCGGTATCGTCGATGAGGCGAGCGCTATTCAGACGCTGGTGTTCGGCCGTGCCGCCCGCGTATCCGCCGTATTTTGGATTGACCAGGGCAGGATTGATCGCGGCAAGCTGATCGGCGTGGCGTTTGAGTTCCGCCGGGTCATCACCATCGTGCCGTGGGGATGACAGTTGGCGGTACATGATGTGCCGTTCGAACAGGATCACCGGCTTGCCGTTGTCGAGAAACCCCTTGCCGCTGGATTCCACTTCGTTGACTGCGTAGACGCTGGCCAAGGGTACGCTGAGGCGTTCGGCAGCGTTGACCAGGTCGGTGTTTTTCAACAGTTTTGAGCAATCGCCGCCGGCCAGGCTGATCTGGGTCTTGGTGCCGGCGACACCGTCGACCACTAAGCCGGCCTTCAGCTGATAGGCCCGAACGGCGGTTTCGGTGTTGTCGCCAAAGGCACCGTCGACGACCAGCTTGGCGCCGTCGCGATTCAGGTTCTTTTGCAGCGTACGCACTGCTTGTGAGCGGTCGCCATGTCGGAGAGTGGTGGTCATGCGCTGGGCCTCAGCAGGGCGGCGACGTTGCCGCGAGAACGAAAGATCAAGGTGCAAAGCAGCACGATGGCGACGGCTTGCCAGAGGCTGGTAGGCGGGCGATACAGCAGGATTTCCAGCCCACACAGGCACAGCGAGGCGCCGAATAGACTGGCGAGCAATGAGATGCCGCGACGGAATCGAGCCGCGCCACGGCTGTAGCAGGCCAGGCGCAGTGCGCTGAGGAGGTAGGCAAACGCCGCGACCAGCTGCACGATGATATCCACGGTAGGCATATCAGCTCCCCCCTCTGATGCGTCGCAGGATTTCCCAGAAATCTGCCTTCTCGACCCACACCATGCCTTTGATGCTGATGGGAATAATGATCAAGGCGCAGCCGAACGCAGCGCCTCCGCTGGTGACTAATGGCACCAGCTGCAACGCCATGGGCGCGAACAGGTAGCCGACGCCGGCTGAGAGGAACATTGATCCCAGCCGCTGCCAGACTTTGAGGTCGTGCTTGGTGCTGGTCACCAGCCACGCGCCGAGAATTGCACCGAACAAAGCCTTACCGTCGATCACGGGCATAGCGGTGGCCAGGCCAAGGCCCATGAGCAGGCCGGTCACGGCGCTGGAAGTCGGATCAGCCATGGTGCGGGTTTCCTTGGTTGAGAGGGGTCAGTCCCATAGGTTCACCATCTGCCGGTGAGGCGCTGAGGTTTGAGCTTCGGGCATTACCACGGGTAGGCCTTGGGGCAGCGTGGGACCATGTTCCGCAAGCTCGGAGTTGGCTTGGAATACCGCCTCGGTGACACCAGCGGTTCGCCCGTAGTGACGCCAGCACAGGGCGTCGACGGTTTCGTTCTGGTGGGCGCGGACGGTCACGGGCATCAGATCAACTCCACAGTGGTGCGGCCAAGGCCGAGGAAGTCACGCACCGCCCAGCGTTGATCGCGGCGCAGCTCGTCGATACTCGGCGTAAGTTCTTCGGCGTTCTGATTACCGCTATTGGTGCTGTCGTAGGAGCGGTAGCGCTCGCAGATTTCGGCACCGGTGGCGGCATAGATGGCCCGCTGGTACAGGTGGATGTATTCAGACACTTCTTTGACTTTTCCCGCTGGTACGTCGGCGAGAGTGGTGTAGCCCGCTGCTTGTTGGGCTATGCGCCATTTTGCAAATTCACGGTTGACTGTGATGGCGGCAGAGATGGTCGCGGTTTCCAGCCTGATGGCGGTGACGCTGGAATCGATGCGCAGTGTGCCGCGCACGTCGTCGAGATCGATCGATGGCCAGAATGGGTCGGTGTTGATGTGGCCGCTGTCTACGGGGCCGCTGGCTACAAATGCGCTCATGAAACGGCACTCAAGAATAGATCGCCGGTGGTCGGGGCTTCACGTTCAGGAGGAGCGGCCTGGCCGATCTGCCCCGAGCCGGCGGGGTGCGTGGGGACGCTCGATTAGCTGCTGGGAGCAGCGTATTTTTTTAGGAGGCGTTCAACGCGCTCCAGATCCTTCTTGCCACCGCAGTTGGTGTGCAGCTCAATGGCGCGGGCCAGATAGTTTTTTGCTGATTCCAAGTAGCCGATGGCGATCACCTTGGTTTCCGGGGGGGCATCGTCAGAAACCTTCTCTGCACACGCCTTGCCTAGCGCTAGATGTAGCTTGGCTTTAGCCTGGTCAGGCATGTCCTCCTCACCCGCGATTTGCTCGGTGCGTAGCAGCAGATCGAGATCGAAGGTGCCCCCCGCCTTTTGCGTCTTCAGGGCAACTTCGGAAATTTCTTCCGCGACGATGGTGCCCGTGGTGCGTTCGAAGCGGTCAGCCATCAGCAGCGCGTGATTGATGACGTACTCAGCAATGTCCAGGGCGCCGGAAAAGTCGCCGGCATCCATTCGCCAGACCATCAGGGTGGTGAGCACCTGGTCTTGCGCACCTTTACCTTCGGCGAGTACGCCTGTCACGTACGGAACATATTCAGGCAGCAATTGCCGTTTCAGCTCTGCCTTTCCTTCGATCGACTGCACCTGTTTCAGGCGGAGGTAGTCCTGCTGGAGTTTCGCGAGGTGCAGCTCGTAAACGGATGCGCCTTCCATGGTCATGGCAGGACCGGCCACAGCAGCCGCTGCTATGGCTGCTGTGACACGTTGGAAGTGATGACGGCAAGGATTGGTCATGACCGACGGCCTCAGCTCAGGGTGATGTTTTCGGCCATGGCAGCGCAGCCCAGGTCTTCAATCACGTAGCTTTCATTGACCGATTCGAAGTTTTCGATGCGGTCGCGTTTGGCGTTGTCGACGACGGTGCGGCGGCGGGTACCTTCCTGCCAGTACAGCGACAGGTTATCCAGGCGGGTCACCAGCAGGCCGTTGGCCGGGAAGTGCGGGACGCGCACGGCTGGCAAGTTGCCGATACGTTTTTGGCTGGTGACGATGTCGGCCGCAAGCATCTCGGTCGGCGCCTGGGATTTGTTGATGATCGGGAAGTACTTGTCGGCCAACAGTTGACGACCGCAGATCACCACCAGGTCGGTGTCTTCCTGGTACCAGGGCTCGATGAACTCGTTGACCATGCTGACGACCAGGGCGTCGATGTTTTCGAAGTCCTTGCCCGCGCCGATCTCGATCTTGCCGCTACCACTGACCACTTCATGCAACACGCGAGCGGCGTTTTCCAGGCGCATTTTCTGCAACCAGCCAACGTTCACGTCCTGCAATAGTGGGTTGGTGGTTGAGTTCGAGGTGGCTGCGCGACTGGTGCCGTTCCAGCCGATCATGATGCGGTTGAGCGCTTGGGCCTTTATGATGGCGTCGCGAATACGCGCTTGGAAGTCCTTGAACTTGGCCCACTGGTCTAGCTTCTGGTAGCGGATGCCGGTGTCGAAGTTGGTCTGGGTGCAGGTGTACCCACGGTTATCCAGGCCGCTTGGATCACGGGGTTCACGGTCCTTGACGGTGGTGTCGGTGGTGCTGGCGATGGTGCCGTCGATACCGATGCCGATTTTCTCGCCAGACTGCTCACCGACGCCGTAAACGTTGATGGAGCTGAGGAACGCGCTGGATTCCTGAATACGGGTTTCCAGAGTCTGGGCGACGCTTGGGGCAGCGGTGAATTTGGTGGTGACGTCGCTCACGCCGTGCAGTTGCGCGAGTTGTTGAAGGTAGGCGTTGTACAGGACGCGGGTATCGTTACGCATGGTGTTCTCCGATGTTCCTTGGCTGGGTGTTGTCCGTGGTGTGATCAGCAGTCGGTGACGAGCGCGCCGTCACCGCCCGTAGCCGGCGGGCGAACGGAGTACTGCGGTTGTTTTCCGGTGGTGTCCGGGATGTTTTCGAGCTTTTTGACCAACGCCACGAAGTCGGCGGACAGCTTGGCGTGGTCGGCCTGCAGCTTTTCGCGGGCTGACTTTTCGGCAGTGAAGGCCTCGCCCTGGCTGGCGACATGTTCGGCCATGGCCTCGACGGCATCGCCGAGTTCAGTGAATAGAGCGGCGTCCTTGCCTTCCTTGTCCTTGCTCTTGCCGAGGAGTTCGAGAACACGGGTGAACAGGCCTACGACTTTGCCGCTTTCGTCCTCAATTTCTTCGAATTCAAGTTCGATCTCGACGGCCTCGGAAAACAAGTTGCCGGGATCGCGTTTACGGCTTGCAAGCGGGTTCATGTCCGGGTGTTGAGCGCTGAAGGTCAGCATTTCGGTACCCAGGCTGGCCGGTGTGTCGGTGACTGCAATGCCGTCTAAATAGGCTCGCCCTGTGTCGGCGAACTTCGGGCGAATCTCGATGCTGGTGTACATTTTTTGCCGAGCCTTGTTCATGGTAACCAGGTCGGCAGTCGGTTCAATTTGGGCAAACAGGGCGAGCTTTTTGGCCCCGGCAATTTCGACTTCCTCAGTCTTCAGCGCGACCACATCGCCGTAAGCACGGAACGGGCTGTCGGGCAGCAGGCTTCGCATATGCTCAATCCAAACGCGCGCACCGTAGGTGTTTTGGCTATAGGTTTCGGCGGCATCCACCAGCCATTGACGTTCGATCTGGCGGCCGTCGGTGGTGGCGCCCTCGACAGCGACGCGGAAGAACTTGGAGAGTTGTTTTTTGCCTGGGTTGTCGGTTTTGCCGGCCATGCGTGAATCCTCAGAGCGGTGGCTGTGTGCCTTGGCGATGAGCGCATGTTGTTGAGCGCGAGCGCGACGGGCAACGAGGCACTGTTGTAGTTCAAGGCGCTACAAGGACCGGAGCGGGAACTGTTCGCGCGCGGGCGGCAGCATCTGCGCCATGAATGCCATCGTCGAACTACCCACCGATCACCGCCGCCATGCCAAGCACCTGTACTGGCAGGGCTATCGCGTGTGCGAGATCGCCGAGCTGATCGGAGAGAAGGAAAAGACCCTGCACAGCTGGAAGGCCCGCGACGAGTGGGACCGGGCTACACCCCTGGAACGTATACAGGCGGCGACCGAAGCCAGGCTCGTGCAGTTGATCCTCAAGGACCCAAAGTCAGGGTCGGACTACAAGGAAATTGACCTGCTGCACCGCCAGCTGGAGCGCCAGGCTCGCATTCAACGCTTCAACGACGGCGGTACTGAAACCGAGCTGAATCCGAACCTAGCCAAGCGCAACGAGGGGCCGAAGAAGGCTCCGAAACGCAACGAGTTCGACGAAGAGCATATCGAAAAGCTGACTGAGGCCTTCATCGACGGGTGTTTCGGTTATCAGTTGGATTGGTATAAGGCGGGCAATCAGCGAACTCGCGCGATTCTCAAGTCACGGCAGATCGGAGCAACATACTATTTCGCCCGCGAAGCGCTGATCGATGCACTGACGACAGGTCGCAACCAGATATTCCTGTCTGCATCGAAAAACCAGGCGCATATCTTCAAGGCCTACATCCAGGCTTTTGCCCGCGAGGTGGTCGGTGTCGAGCTGACGGGGGATCCGATCATTCTGGGCAATGGTGCGGAGCTGCACTTCCTAGGCACCAACGCCCGGACTGCCCAGGGCTACCACGGCAATTTCTACTTCGACGAATTCTTCTGGACGTTCAAGTTCAAGGAACTGAACAAGGTCGCCAGCGGCATGGCGATGCAGAAGCAGTACCGCCGAACCTACTTTTCGACGCCTTCCAGCATGGCGCACGAAGCCTATACGTTCTGGACCGGTGAGCGGTTCAACAAGGGCAAGCCGGCGGCGCAACGGGTCAAAATCGACGTCTCCCACAACGCACTGCAACAGGGGCGGCTGTGTGAGGACCGGGTGTGGCGGCAGATCGTCACCATCCTGGACGCGGAAGACCGTGGCTGCGACCTGTTCGACCTCGACGAGCTGCGCCAGGAATACGATGCCGAGGCCTTCCAGAACCTGCTGATGTGCCAGTTCATCGACGATGGGGCCAGCATCTTCCCGCTTGCGATGTTGCAGCCGTGCATGGTGGACAGTTGGGACCTTTGGGCCCAGGACTACAAGCCGTTTGCCGCGCGCCCATTTGGGGATCGTCAGGTTTGGGTTGGGTACGACCCCGCCGAGAGCGGCGACAGCGCCGGCCTGGTGGTAATCGCACCGCCGATGGTGCCCGGTGGCAAGTTCCGGGTGCTGGAAAAACATCAGTTCCGGGGCATGGACTTTGCGGCCCAGGCTGAGGCCATCCGCCAGGTCACCAAACGCTATTGGGTGACTTACATCGGCATCGACATCACCGGTATGGGCTCGGGCGTTGCCCAGTTGGTGAAGCAATTCTTCCCGAACATCACCGCGTTCAGTTACTCGCCCGAAGTCAAAACCCGCCTGGTGCTGAAAGCCTACGACGTCATCAAAAACGGCCGCCTGGAGTTCGACGCCGGTTGGACCGACTTGGCCCAGTCCCTTATGGCCATCCGCAAAACAATCACCGCCTCCGGGCGCCAGTTTACTTACACGGCCGGTCGCACCGACGAGACCGGCCATGCCGATTTGGCGTGGGCGACGTTCCACGCGCTGCACAACGAACCCCTTGAAGGGCAGACCACGGCGAACACCGGATTTATGGAGTCCTACTGATGAGCAGACGTAAGCGCGAAACCCAGCTGAACACCGCTCAGCCAACTATTGAGGGCGATCTGCTGCCACCGGAGTCTGGGTCTGTTGAGGCGTTCACTTTCGGTGATCCTGCGCCCGTGCTGGATAGCCGGGAGATCCTCGACTACCTGGAGTGCTGGGCCAACGGGCGTTGGTTTGAAACACCTATGTCCATGGACGGCCTGGCGAAAACGACCCGGGCCAGCGTGTACCTTCAGTCTGGGCTGAACTTCAAGCGAAACATGCTCGCCCGCACGTTTGTTCCCCACCGGCTGTTGAGTCGTCAAGCATTTGAGCAGTTCGCTCTGGATTGGCTCTGGTGCGGCAACTGCTACCTGGAAAAGCGCAACAACATGCTCCGAAACACCATGGGCCTGCTGCCGCCACTGGCGAAGTACATGCGCCGAGGCGTGGACATGGAGACCTATTACCAGGTGCGTGGCTGGAAGGATGAGCACGAGTTTGCACCCGGCTCGATCTGCCACCTGCGTGAGGCCGATATCAATCAAGAGATCTACGGTCTGCCGGAGTGGCTGGCAGCGCTGCAAAGTGCGCTGCTCAACGAGAGCGCCACGCTGTTCCGTCGCAAGTACTACAACAACGGCAGCCACGCCGGTTTCATCCTGTACATGACCGACGCGGCGCAAAAGGAGGAGGACATCGATTCACTGCGTACCGCGCTGAAGAACTCTAAAGGGCCAGGCAACTTTCGCAACCTGTTCGTGTACGCGCCGGCTGGCAAGAAAGACGGCATCCAGTTGATCCCGGTGAGCGAGGTAGCGGCCAAGGATGAGTTCAGTTCGATCAAGAACATCAGCCGCGATGACATGTTGGCGGCACTGCGGATACCGCCGCAGTTGATGGGGATCGTGCCGCAAAACGCCGGCGGCTTTGGCTCGATCAAAGAAGCAGCGCAAATCTGGGTGATGAACGAGCTTGAGCCGATCCAAGCTCGTTTACAACAAGTCAATGAATGGTTAGGTGAAGAGGTAATTCGCTTCAAGGAGTACGAGTAAACCCGACTCTGACCAATCCATGATTGGGGAGAAGAAGGGAAGGCTCCCAGGCTCAGTTAACATTGAAAATTCTAACTTTGTCGAGAGTGGCATCGAAGAATTCTCGTCTTGATCTTATATGTGTTCGGTCAAAAATCTTTCTTTCTGGACTGCCCAAGTCAAATGATAGATATTCGGCATCACTCATAAGGCATCCTTTGAACCATGTCATGGCATGAGTCATTGGGAAGTTGTCGTCTTCGGTGTCTTCGGTGTAGTTAAGCGATTTGAAGATTTCGGTGTAGCCTATATTTTTGCTTTGTAGTCTGATAAAAAGCTTAGGGTTAGTTGTTTTGATGATGCAGAGGGCGATTAGGAGCGGTGCGGAGTAAAGGCTGTTGGAGTTAAATGAAGACGCCGTCAGCGCGAAGTTTGAAAATCCTTTTTCTAACTGTCTCAGTGTTAGATTGAGGTGCTCTCCGATACCTGCGAAAACTTGAGGAATATCCGGGTTTTTCAAGTCATGAGCTGCAGCTAGATAGTCACAGTATTTAACAATGTTGCTTTCGCGGCTCTGTCCTTTGTGGGGTATGGAAACTTCGATGGTCAAGAACTTCTGTAGATAGGTGTGAGCATCTATGTTAGACCATAGGTGGCGCGAATAGACTCTTCGAGTTGAATTTTGTTTATAACAAGAATGAAAGTGACATTTTTCACGGAAAAAAGATGTTTAATTTTTTCAAGCATTTCCACTGCGAAGCTTGGTCTGCAACGATCCAGTTCGTCAATGATTACTGTGAGGGGGTGATCCGATTGGGAGCTTAGCGCAGACGGAACGGTAGAGAGGAATTCTTTAAATTGCTCTACAGAGGCTAATTCACGTTTGTGGTTGAGCAGCCGTTCCTTAATGAATTTCTCGGCACTTTTCCCGATATCGTCACCGGTACCCTCTAGAGCTTTATCGAAGTCCTTGAAGTCATCAGCATTTGCCAAACCAGCGCTCGCTACTCTGATCGCAACTTTTGTTCCGACTGAGAGTAAGTGCGCTCCAACTGACTTAGCTTTTTCTACGAAAGCCTCAGATTTGTCAGCTGGACATCTTTCCTGCATATAGTCTGAAATGGCACCTGCGACTACCATGAATGCGTCATCAACGTAATCTGATGCAAATGCGTCGATATAGATATTAGGGATGTGGTTCTGATTTAATAAGTTCTGCCAGGACTTAACGAAAGTCGTCTTCCCTTCGCCCCAGCTTCCATGAATGCCTATAACTAAAGGGTCGTTATTTTGGCGAATTACGTTTGTTAATGACTTGGCAAAAGGTTCCCGGCCAAATAGATCTGGCCCAAAGCCTTCTCCTTCCTTAATTTCGATTGGAGGAATTACAATTTTCATTGTGAGCTCTTATGAAGTTTTATTTTTAATGGATCTGCTGCGCGAAGTGTGAGGGTAGATTGTTGGAGATGAGCCTTCGCTCTCGAATGTGCTCCTGAATAAAACACTCCAATCATACCTCCGTGTAATCCAATCTGTACGCGTCTGTGCGACGATTGGCCTTAAAGATTTTGATGTTGGGGAACGATGTTCGAGCTAATTCGATTATTTCAGATGAAAATTCGCTGGCTGCTCTGCAGCCAATGAATAGTCGCGGAAGTTCATTGTCTCTGATCGGCATGAAGTCATGAGGGCTATCCGGCGAAGCATCGGGATACCAGACTCGCCATTCTTTTTCGTAGTTCCAATCCATGCTTTTGCGTAAAACATATCGTCGATGAAGAGCCTCCGCGTCAAAACCACCCGTAATAAAAACACTTTCTAGCCATTCCTGCTCTGTAAAAAAAGGAGGAGGCGACGAGACGTACTCTACTTTCTGCGCGATTGACAGCACGTTGTCGTCTTCAGGTCGCGAAAGAAACTCGAACACAACGCCCGTGTGGTCTTGTGCGTAATGTGCCCACATCAATAAGTTGTCGCGCTCTTCGCTAACGCAGAATACCCTCATTGTTGCTAGAGAGTTATGCCAGTACTGTTGGTATTGAAGCCTTGTCTCTTTGATTATGGGTAACAGAGATTCGTTGAAGTCGGGCGCGGTCATATCGAGCCAGCGCTGTTTGTCAAACCCATGCCTCGGATATTTGCGTCTGGCTATTAATGCAAGTTCTCCCCAAGGATTACTCTGATTAATCGCTAAAACTTCACTGCCGCTTGCAAACTTCTCAAGGAAGTCTATGAGCTTTTCATGCAGTTGGTCGGGGTCGAAGTCGAAGTGTAAGCCTGTCTGAACATCAAACGGGTCATTGTACGTCAGCGGGGAAGAATACCTAACCGTCCTGTTTTGGAGCACAGCTATTGCGGTTTCTGGGGTGGCGTACTTGTAGAACGAACGAGCCCCTGGGTAGCGGTCAGCCATTGTCTATTCATGCCCCTGACTTGAGACTAGTAATCTCGAGTTTATTGAAAGGGATTGAGTTTTACGCGTTGAGAGATGTAGTCGATGACCTAAGCGAGGCTTCCTGACGTCACTCGAAGGCTCTAAAAAGTTCTTTGTGCCGTAAGAAACTCCCCACCCGAACATATCAAGCTCATCTGTGCACGTCCACGTTTCCGAGGCTTGAATTTAAAATAATGAGCGGATGAAGCTTGACGTGGGAAGTGGGGCGGTTTTTTAGGTGGCCTCACCGGAGCTGATGTGGTGCCCCGATTTGGTGCTTCGGTGGCGGCGGGACGGTGGGCATCACCTGGCGCGCGCCGTCGTCCCCCCACCTCGCCTGCGGGCTAAATGGGTCTTTTTTTCTGCATTACTGCGGTCCACCGGACGCCGCTAAGGCTGGGCGCCTGGCTCGCAATTTGGGGATGTTGGAATCCTGCGGAACCCTGCGAGGGTAGGGCGGTTGCTGCATGGTCTGGGAGCGGACTGGGGGCTTTTTCAGGAAAAGCGTCGGAAAAAGGTAATTTTGTAATGTGAGGCTGGTGACACGGCTGAAAGCCACGGATTCACTGGTTTTGACAGATTACTCAATTAGGTTATTTTTAGTAATGCATCAGGTAATATTCTCGTAAGCTATTGATTTATAAGGTAGTGAATGTGATGAAAGATTACCTTTAAGAAGAGTAATTACATTACCTTAAAATTACTTGGATCTTACCTTTCCGCTTTCCTCTCAAAGCCTTTCAAACCAAGGCTTGTAGCCAGTCATCAGGCTTGGGTTACCAAAATTACTTCTTTCCGATGGTTCACCCAAAAAACACATTAAGCCTTACATGCCGGGTCGTCTTCAGTCGCACATACAGATCCATGGGAACGCCATGGGAATGCTTGCGCGCTAACTATCGCCGCGAAACCCTTATAAACCGGGGGCTGATTTGTCGAAAACCGCGATCGGGTGCTTTCGAATCTCTCCTTCACCGCCAAATTCGATGTAAGCAAAACCCCTGATTTCGAGAGAAGTCAGGGGTTTTGTGGTTTCTGGTGTCTGAATTTTGTGGATATGAGGTTATTGGCCTGTTGCTGTCAGCGAAGGCGCTTCCGAAATTGCTGTGGGAAAAGTGATTGGCGTGTGGGAAGCATTGCTGGAAAGCCAGATGGTTTGGGGCTTCCATAGGTTTTGATATCTGACATGAGCCGAATCGGAGGGGTATTCGCTATGCGCCTTCAGGGTACAGAATGAATGTAAGGGCATAGGCAGGAACTCACCATGAAGCAGGCCGAGCTGGAAAAGGTTCATGTGGAGATCGTCAAATTGCTCGCTGAGCAGCGCAAGCTGAACGCCGAGGCAGGCAAGATGACCCGTGAAACGTTTTGGTATCCGGTAGCCGTTGCGACTGGCCTGATCGGCACGGTGGCTACCATTACTGCGATGTTGATCAAGCTTCTATAGTCCTTTCGGTTTAACACTCGATGAGAACTTGGTATTTATCCGGTCGTCATGATCCAGTGCAAACATGCTTCTACCCCTGCAACTCAAGAAGACGGGCGGCGCGTCCTGGTAGACCGCCTGTGGCCACGAAATTGTCGGAAAGATCAGTTGCCGTTAAACGCATGGCTGCCAGACGTCGCACCGTCTCCTCTACTGTATAAGGCATTCAACACCGGGACGCTGGATTTCGCACAGTTCACGGTTGCCTATCGCCTTGAGCTAGCCGCCCGTCCACAGAATTGGTGGGCGCTTTTACAGTTCGCCGAAAGGGGCACGCTTACCCTCGTCTACGGGGCCAAAGATTCGCAGGCAAACAACGCCGTGGTGCTCGCCGAATGGTTGGAAGAGGAACTCGATCGTTACTCAAGCTCCAGTTCGCCAGTGTGTTACCTGGACGATTTTCCAGAGTACTGACCGTTGATTTTGTTTATCAACCCGCCAAACGCCCCGACCTCAGGCTGCTTGCGGCCAGCTGTTAGACTGCCAACCCCCTCGAACGGAATCGATACCATGTGCCCTCCTTGTGCCACCACCCTGCGTTTGGCCAAATCAATGACAGCCATTTTGATCGGCCTCATGTCATCCCTAGCCATCGCCTCCACGCCTGCAACCTTTCCCGACGCTGCCGCCAGTGATCCTGCAAAACTGGGCTGGATGGTCGGCTCTCCACCGCCCGCCGATCGCACCGTGCGTTTCGAAGATGGCAGCTATTTCCAGTTTCCGGCGATGCGCTGGAGTGTCTCGAACTTCCGTCAGCTGATGCCAACGATCAATGTTTCAAGGGGGCTGGGCGCTCCAGTTCCCTTGGCATCTGCGTTGCGCAAAGACATCGACACCATCAGTTTTGTCCCGCTCGGCTCACAGGCGTCGATGACGTGGGATCAATCCCTCGCGGCGACGTACACCGATGGCATCCTGGTGATGCACCGTGGGAAAGTTGTCTACGAACGTTACTTCGGCGTGCTGAAACCCGACGGTCAGCACGCGGCGATGTCGGTCACCAAATCCGTGGTCGGCACGCTGGGCGCGATGTTGGTGGCTGAGGGGCGAATCGATGCCAGCAAGCAGGTTGCCGATTACGTCCCCGAACTCGCGAGTTCTGCCTTTGGCACTGCCACGGTGCGCCAGGTCCTGGACATGACGACCAGCCTCAAATACAGCGAAGACTACGCCGACCCGAACGCCGAGGTCTGGGCGCATGCAAAAGCCGGCAGCCCTTTGCCCAAGCCCAAGGACTACACCGGGCCGAGAAGCTACTACGAGTTTTTGCAGACCGTCCAGTTGCAAGGTCAACACGGCAGCGCGTTCGGCTACAAAACCGTCAACACCGACGTATTGGGCTGGGTCATCGCTCGAGTCACCGGCCGCAACGTCGCGCAATTGTTGTCGGAACGTATCTGGAGTCGCCTCGGCGTCGAGCAGGACGCCTATTTCACAGTGGACTCGATCGGTACTCCGTTTGCCGGCGGCGGTTTGAACACCGGCCTGCGCGACCTCGCACGATTTGGTGAAATGCTGCGCAACGACGGCCAGTTTGACGGTCAACAGATCGTGCCAAAAGCGGTGGTGGACGACATCCGTCGTGGAGGCGATAAACAGGCGTTCGCCAAGGCCGGTTATGACTTGCTCAAAGGCTGGAGTTATCGGTCGATGTGGTGGGTGACGGACAAGGAGGGCGGCGCGTTTATGGCGCGTGGCGTTCATGGCCAACGCCTCTATGTCGACCCGAAAGCCGAGATGGTGATTGTTCGTTATGCCTCGCATCCGGTCGCCAGTAATTCGGCGAATGATCCTGTTACGTTGCCGGCGTTTGATGCGTTGGCTCAGTATTTGTCGAGGTTGCCTTGAATAACTATCCAGACACTATGAACAAGGAAATCTCATGATCACCACCACAACCCACACCATCGAAGGCCGGCAAATCACCGCTTACCTGGACATCGTCAGCGCCGAGTCGGTGCAGGGCGTCAACGTTGTCCGCGATATGTTCGCCGGGATGCGGGATTTTTTCGGGGGGCGCTCGCAGACGTTGGAGCGGGCGTTGAAGGAAGCGCGTATTCAGGCCACTGACGAAATCAAGGAACGGGCGCGGGCGCTTCAGGCGGATGCGGTGGTGGGGCTCGATTTCGAGATCAGTATGCCGGCCGGGAAGGGCGGGATGGTGGTGGTGTTCGTGACCGGGACGGCGGTCAAATTGCGGTGAGCCTGACGAGAGGCCATTCGTCGGGCGCTGGGTAATCTGAACTACAAGTCCAGTAATGACCGACTAGTCTCAAAATCCTTGGTGGTCGATATTTTTCAGGCAAATAGGGCTTGCCGGTGTCGATCCCGTTTTTGAGAGGGGCGAATTTATGGCTGATCCGTATATCGAAGACGACGGGGCAGAGTTTCCGATCAACAATTGCGTGCAGTGTGGCCAGACGGATTACGTGGCTAGCTTCGGCGAAGACCAGACCGAGGTCGGCAAGATGAAATCCAAGGTAAGCGCAGGGCCGAAGGCGAAATTCTTGCCTAAGGTAACGGCCCCTGCCAGGAAGTGATGAACCCACCTTACAGACCCCGTCATCGAACGGGGTTTTTTATGTCTGGAGGATTGTGTGACAGCGAATGTTTAGCGCCGCGTCTTTCACAAAGTTTTCACAACGTCTTACGTAGGCTCAACTCATCCGTTAGAAAGCAACTCCTAGCCCGTTCCCCAGCGGGCTTTTTTTTGCCTGTCATAAAACCTTTTCCATAAATGCTGTCCAATCGTCGCTATTTGCGAGGGACGGAGGTTTTTGTGTGGACGTTTCCTGCGCTAAAGCATTCAATCCCCGGCTTTCGGTTTCCCCCTATTTTTGAGGTTTTCGTCATGCGTTTAACACTGCCTGCTCTGGTTCTTGGGCTTCTGGTTGCTCAAGGTGCGATGGCTGCTGGTGATGGCACTGCCGCTATCGGTGGTGGTCTGGGTGGCGCACTGGGCAACGTGGTCGGCCAAAGCATGGGCGGCAGCACCGGTGCTGCGATTGGTGCCGGCGTTGCGGGTGCAGCGGGCAGTGCCGTCGCCGCGCGCAAAGGCAGCCGCACTAAAGCAGCCATTGGTGGCGGCGTCGGCGCAGCCGGTGGTTCGGTGATCGGTAACAGCCTGGGCGGCAAGACCGGCTCCACCATCGGCGCAGGTTTGGGCGGCGCATTGGGTGGCGGCGTCGGCAGCAACCTGGCCAAAGGTCACAAGCGTCACTGATCGAAATCGCTCCATTGAAAAGCCCGGCTTGATGCCGGGCTTTTTCATGTCTGAATGTTTCCTGTCGAGCGCTTCGCAAGCCTTCGCGGTCCAACCGTTATCGCTGGCCGGTTCAGCGGGCGCAGGTGCTAGACTCACGCCCATCCGCAGCGCGTTTTCCTCACCCCCGATGCGAAATTAGAGGTTCATATCATGCGTTTGACATTGTCCACAGTAGTTCTGGGACTTTTGGTCGCTCAAGGTGCAATGGCTGCCGGTGACGGCACAGCTGCAGTTGGCGGTGGTATTGGCGGTGCACTGGGTAACGTGGTCGGCCAGCAAATGGGCGGCAGCACGGGGGCAGCAATTGGTGCCGGCGTTGGCGGTGCGGCGGGCAGTGCGGTGGGTGCCAAAAAAGGCAGCCGCACCGAAGCCGCCATCGGCGGTGGTTTGGGCTCGGCTGGCGGCTCGGTGATTGGTAACAGTCTTGGTGGCTCGACCGGCTCCACCATCGGCGCCGGCCTGGGCGGTGCGGCAGGTGGCGCGGTCGGTAATAACCTGGGCACCGACAGTGGCAGTTCTCATTCGGGGAACGGCAGCAAAAATAAACATCGGAACAAGCACAGAAACAAACATCATTAATCGACATCGAGTCACAGCAAAAACCCGGCCTCGTGCCGGGTTTTTCGTATCTGTGGACAGGACGTCGGAACGTTTGGCCGCAGGTTGCCTCGAACTTCATACACCCTGAACGTTATGAGGCATGCCATGACTCCTGAAACCGAAGGCAAGGAAGAAAAAGGCCCGAGCGGGCTGCCGTTCATTAATGACCCCGGCAACGAAGACCCGGGTTCTCTGATGGATGATGCGACGGTGCCCCTGAACGATTCTGATGACGCGGGCGATGTAGGAAACCTCGAATATGAAGAAGAGGAGGACGAAGAAGAGGATTGATCAGCCTGGTGACCGATCGTCTCTCTGATCGAACGCGCGCATTGCACCGCTCTCGAAATATCAGGGCCTGCTTTTCAGGCTCTTCGAGAGGTGCCTTATGAACGCTGATCCGAAAAACGCCGACATCGATGAAACCCCCGAATACCCGCTGCCGTCTCCCACCGATTCGTTGAGCCGCGATCAACGTCCGCCGGACGATGACACGGAGGTTGAGCAAGTGCCGTCGGATGATGTGAAGCGCGGGGATGTTGAGGCGCTGCCAGATGATCCGGACATTGCGGGTGAGGATGGTTCGGGTGAGCCGAGTTGAGAGACATTCCAGGTTTTACTCCCGTAATTCAATTGCGGGACGCCTTTACCAAGACCAGCTGTGCGCCCGGCTGTAAGCTGGGCTTCTTATTTCTGCTTGATCGATTCTAACCACTGGAAGAAAAAGTCTGTCTGCATTTGTGGATCGCTAATGATGTCTTGGTCGTCGTAGTCGAAGATATTGACAATGTCATTTCGGGTGACCCGGACACCTAACTTATGCTCGTAAGCCATAATTCCCGAGGTCATTTGTGATGACATGCTGGATGGGCGTACGTTTATTTTTGCTCCTTTGCATAGGAATTTAACTTCAGGCAGTTCCTTGATTATTTTTCCCAGGCACTCATAGATGTCTTGTCCCGTGAATTGCTTTGTCCATCCGCTTTCCATCGTCAGACGTATGGCCGGGGTTTTTTCATCGTAATCAAGAATGGCTGACTCTAATTTTCCATCGATCAATACAGGTATTTTCTTAGTAGGCATGGATTACTTCCTTCGAGGATTCGGCACTGAATATCCCACGTAGCTGCCATCTTTTTTAAGAGGGGAAGCACCAAGAATGTCTTCGCTTTTGACTCGGCCTGGGATTGCTATCTCATCTTCATAGCTATAGGGGATGTCGTCAGGGTGTAGCTCCTTGTTAATGTCGTGGCCTTGGATTCTTTTCAATGTGTATAAGTAGCCTTTTGTGGTTCTGTACCTTGTGCCGAAATCAATGCCCACCTCACGGTCTGTCGATGTACTTACAAAATTGCTAGGTGGATTTTTGTTATCCCACGCATGAAGCAACAAGTCAGTACTGTTTCCTAGGCTCTCGAACCCAGCTCTAAAAATTTCATCCGGACGACGAAGATCACCACGATACAGATAGTCGCTTTCTCCGTTTGAAGAGGGAAGTGCTACTTCTCCCTCATCAACCTTCGCTTTCCCAGACGGATCCTCAACACCCTCCGCCGGCCTGCATTTACCACTCCCCGGACACTCACTCAACCCCAACGGATCAACCCGACCCGTCGGATTCAGCCCATACCGATACCCATTCAACCCACCCGCCAGCTTGACCGGATCCTGCGTCAGGTACCGCCCAATTTCCGGATTGTAGTAACGATGCCGGTTGTAATGCAGGCCCGTTTCCGCATCGAAGTACTGACCCTGAAACCTCAATGGCTGGTCGAGAACCTGGTGGGTGTCGCGGTTGAGGCGGGTGAGTCGGCCATAGGCGGTGTATTGGGCGGCCCAGATGATGTCGCCGCTGTAGTCGGTGAGTTCCAGCGGTGTGCCGAGGTGGTCGAGTTGGTAGTAGAACGGGCACGCCTGGCGTGGGCCTTTGCCGTCGAGCATCGCCAGCGGGCGAAAGGTGCCGGGTTCGTAGAGGTAGCTGCGGTAATACTCGGGGCCGCTTTCGGCGACGAGGTTGTCGCCCTGCCAGAAGAACTCGGTGGTGTTGCCGTCGACGGTTTTGGCGATACGGCGGCCGAAGGCGTCGTAGCGGTAACTCGCACAACTTCCATCCGGCAACGTGACGCCGACCAGTCGGTGCTGGCAGTCGTAGCGGTATTCAGTGACGAGTTTTTGTGCAGTGCCTCGGCGTTCGCGAATGAGGTTGCCGAAGGCGTCGTAGTCGTAATGCCGGTCGCCTTGCATCATCAGGCGGTTACCCGAGATCTTCGCGGCGCCGGGACGATCCTGCATGAGCAGGTTGCCCGCCGGATCGTGGGCAAAGCTTTCCGGTTGGTGATCGCGGGAGTGGCGGACGCGGATCAGGCGGTCGAGTGGATCGTATTGGTAGCTGCGTTGGCCATGTCGGGTGTCGGCAATGGCGTCGAGATTGCCATTGGCACTGTAGGTGTAATCGCGGCAATACAGCGGTTGTCGCTGTAGTCTGACAGAGTGAGCTTTCAGACGGCCCTGATCGTCGTACTGATAATCGCTGAGCAACAGACCTTGTTGACGGCTTTGCTCGCGGCCAGCGAGGAATGCATGAGCCGTCAGTTGGGTGCCATTGAGGTCGATGGCCGTAAGCGCGCCGCCCTTGACGTGGTGGTAATCGAGTTTGCTGTTGTCCGGCAGTCGCAGGTGGTTGAGTCGGCCACAGGCGTCGTAGCCGTAACGCAGCGTGCCCCAACCTTGGTGCTCGGTGATCAGGCGATCCTGAGGGTCGTACTCGAACTCGAGCGGATGATCGTGGCCATCGTCGACGCTGACCAGTCGACCCAGGCTGTCGTAGCGATATTCGACCTTGACCCCGTCGGGCAGCGTCTTGACCAGCAGCCGACCCGTCGAATTGCGCTGATAGCCTGTAACCCGCTGTGTACCGTCGTTGCCAAACTCGGTTTTCTCCAACAGCTGACCGGCGAGGTCGTAGGCATAAGCGGTGCGTCGACCGTCAAAACCGGTTTCCTGTCGGATCAATCCATTGGGCGTGTAGTCCAGCTGATACTTTTCGCCGGATTCATTCTCGATTTCCGTCAGCAATAGCTGGGCGTTGTCGTAGCGATAGCGCAGTTGGGTGCCATCGGGATTGATCCGACGGCTGACCAGGTGCAGGTCTTCGGCGTATTCAAAACGGGTGATGCGGCCCAGTTCATCGCGTTCGGCGGTAACCTTGCCGTAGGCGTTGTAGCTGAACGCGCGGCTGGCGCCATTGGGCAGCGTTGTCAGAATCAGTCGGCCGACGGCGTCCCATTGATAACGGGTGATGGCGCCGTGTTCATCCTGACGAGTAATCCGCCGGCCCAACGCATCGTAGGAAAACCGCCGTTGACCTCCGTCCGGCAGGGTCTCCTCGACCCATTGTCCCAAGGCATTCCAGACGAACACCTGCCGACTGCTATCCGGATAGCGGATCGACAGCAGCCGACCTTTTTCGTCGTAGTAATAGTGGGTGACATGGCCCTCGGGGTCGGTCGCTTCGGTGACGTCACCCTGAACATTGCGCTGATATTTCCACACCGCTTTACCGCGATACCGAGCGTGCAGGAAACCGTGGCGGTACTCGTAGGTGGTGGGTGCATCTTCCGGTGGAATCTGCGCAACCAGCCGCCCCATCTCGTCATAGTCGTATCGGGTTATCGCGCCGAGTGGATCTTGTTCGGCGATCAACCGACCCGCATCGTCGTAGGTCTTGAGCTGTTCGCCGCCATCCAGGCCGACCCTGCGCACCAGTCGCGCCCGGTCGTCATGGACGTAAACTTCTTCGCTGCCATCGACGTTGAGGACGGTGACGCTGCCGTGGTCATCCCAGACGTAGCGCGTGTCCATCTGCGAAAACGACGCCCAATGCCGCACGCATCGCGCCGCCTTGCCAGACCTTTCCCACTCCCAGAAGAAGCTTGCCCCACCCGCCAATTGCCGCTGGAGAAGGACTTGCTGATCGTCGTAGTCATAACGTTCGCTTTCGCCGGCGGCATTGGTCGCTTCGATCAAGCGATGGCAGGCGTCATAGCGGTAGGCAGCCAGTGTCTGCTCGGTACGCCAGGCGTGCTCCAGGGTGTCGGCGGGATGAAAACTCTGATAATCGATGGCGATCAGATGTCGGCGTTCATAACGCAAGAGCAGGGAGCGCCCGGCGCCGTTGTCTAGGCGCTTGATCCTGTCGGAAGAATCCCGCTGAACCGTCAGTCGATTGCCATAGGCATCGCTGATCGCGGTCAGGAGTCCTGTACGAAAATGCAAAAATCGCGTTTTCTCGCCGGCCAGTGCAACGATCAGCTCTTCTGGCTCTGCCCCCCGATAAATCGCCGCCCGTGACAGGCTGTTGTGAATCGTCGGACGCTCGCTACTCGGCAGCGGAAAAGTCGTACGACGGTTTTCATGGTCAATCCAGATGACGTCGTTGTGATCGATGTCCAGTCGATGCGCGAGGCTGTGACTCCAACCAAAGCCGAGCCCGCAATCGAGTTCGGCGGCGCTGGTGCGATAGAGCCGGGTGAAGTCGAACGGCAAGTTCCCATCCAGCGAACCATCGGTCAGCGTGAGCAACTCTTCGCCCGTGACCATCGATACCGGACAACCGCTGGTGCAGGTCAGCGCTGAGCAATCGGCGCTGTCGCCGTTGGGGTTTTTCGCCTGAGCAGGGGCCTCATCGCGATGCTCCTGCCTGACTATCCTGGTCATGGCCTCGGACTTGTTGCGAGCCATAGCGACCGGATTGTTCACCAGCAGCACCGGCGAATCGGCGGCGGCGATACGCAAAGGAACCGCCGGCGCAGGTTTGAGCGGCGCATTGCGGGCGCTGACCATCAACGGCTTGAGCACACCCGCGTGCGCATTGAGGTCAGACCTGGTCATCAGTCCGGACAGGCGCAAGCCCGCACCCGCCAGCCATTCCCGGGCTCGCGCAGACTTGATCTTGCCCAACACTTTCGCGCTAAAGCCGAGCTTCAAACCCGCAGGACCTGTGAGGCATAGCAGCAGGAAGCTGATCAATAGGCCTGTGCGGATTTCCGCTACGACTTCGGCGACGTGTTGCGGCGGCAACATCCTCAGCCAACTGGTGAACGCCGCGAGGTAAATGAACAGCAACGGCTCGTCGCTCAACACCATTAACACGGTGGCGATGGCTTCAGCCGAGGCGTTCAGCAGGGTTTCGAGTTCGCTTTGGGTCAAGTATTCAAGGAGCTTTTCGCTGTTGGTCTGCAGATCCGCAATCAGGGCGTAGAGCTGCTTCACGTCATCCCACAGACTGTTCAGCGAGTTCTCGAAGCCACGCCAGTCAGCCTGTTGCAGCATGCCGTAGCGTTGGCTGAAACCGGCGTCGGAAAATGCGGCCCACAACGGTTGGAACTCTGTGGTCCACTCGTTACGCAGCCAGCCTTCCAGCTCGCCGATCACACCTTGATAAGAGGCGTAGAGCGCTTTGACGTGCGCGGCCGAAACATGGGGAAAAAAAGTGATGCGGTAGCGATGGCCACGCCAGCATTCGGGAATTTCGAGGATGCCGCTGGGGCCAATGGTTTCGTGAATGGGGTCTGCGACCACCCACTCGCCGTTGTGCTCCGAGAGGATGCGTTCGAGCATGACCGGCGTATTACCGATCGGCACGAACCTCGCGGCTTCAAACATATGCACCAGGGTCAACGGACCGCTGGCCGGGCACAGGGCGACTGTCGAACTGGGGCCGGTGGAATCCGTCGGCGCGCTGAGTCGGACCTCGTCACCGACCTTGAATACTTGCTCGACATCAAGCACCGAACCGGTCCAGAAGCGTTCCGCCCAGGCCTCGTAATCATTGAGGCAGAGCCGGAAATCACCGAGCAACGCTTCGACATCCGGATGCTCGGGGTTCATGGCGGCGACCACCAGCAGGCCGATGCTGTTGTTCAAGGCCAGGAGCTTATCGGGGTCGAACATTCGCAGCCTCTCGCACGGATCGATGTGGGTCGCGAGACTTTGCGGGGTATCAACGGGGAAAGAAGTCGGGAAAAGAGGTGTTTGGTGTAGGGCGAATCGCTAATTGATGATGACCGCCGGGGCATTGGTCGTTGCCCTATGCCCACGGCGCTCGTTATGCTGCTGAAACCTTTAATCGATCACGGATCCGGCCGTACCTGAGCCGCCTGGGATGTCATTAAAAACGGATCAGATGCGATGAATGCACCGCTGAAAGAATTCGGCCCGATCAAGGCCGTTATTTTCGATATGGACGGTTTGCTGCTGGACACCGAAGGCATTTACACCGAGGTCACGTCGATCATTGCCGGGCGTTACGGCCGGACGTTCGACTGGAGCATCAAGCAGCACATCATTGGCCGTGGTGCCGGTGATCTGGCGCGTTATGTGGTCGAGGCGCTGGACCTGCCGATTACCGCCGAAGAATTCCTGTTGATTCGCGAACCCTTGATGCGCGAGCGTTTTCCTAAAGCGCTGGCCATGCCGGGGGCGCAGGAACTGGTTCGGCACTTGAAGGCCAACAACATTCCGATCGCGGTGGGCACCAGTTCTTCGCGCCAGTCGTTTGGCCAGAAAACCACCTTGCACCGTGACTGGTTTGCGCTGTTCGATTTTGTCGTGACGGCTGACGACCCGGAAGTGGGCGCCGCCAAACCGGCACCGGACATCTTTCTCACGGCGGCACGACGCCTGGGCGTCGCGCCCGAGGATTGCCTGGTGTTCGAGGATTCGCCGTTTGGTGTCACGGCGGCGAAAGCGGCGGGGATGACGGCGATTGCGATCCCGGATGCGGCGATGGCCGACGAAAAGTACGCACACGCCGATGGCATTCTTCGTACGTTGAAGGCGTTCAAGCCGAGCGCCTGTGGATTACCAGCGCTCGATTGGGCCTGACGCAGAACAAATGTAGGAGCGGGCTTGATCGCGAAGAGGGAGTGTCAGTCGACATTGATGTTGGCTGACACAGCGCTTTCGCGAGCAAGCCCGCTCCCACATTTGATTGGCGTTGTGACCGGTATCAGGCGCCGAAACCACCGTCGATGGTCAGGCTGGCACCGGTGATGTAGCCGGCTTCCGGGCTGACGAGGTAGGCGACGAAGCTGGCAATTTCTTCCGCTTTGCCATAACGACCTACGGCCATCAGCGGGATCAGGCTGTCGGCGAAGTCGCCGTCGGCCGGGTTCATGTCGGTGTCGACCGGGCCCGGTTGCACGTTGTTGATGGTGATGCCGCGAGGGCCGAGGTCACGGGCCAGGCCTTTGGTCAGGCCGACCAGTGCCGATTTGCTCATGGCGTACGGGCCGCCACCGGCGAAGGGCATGCGGTCGGCGTTGGTGCTGCCGATGTTGATGATGCGACCGCCTTCGGTCATGTGTTTGGCGGCGGCCTGGGTCGCGATGAATACGCTGCGCACGTTGATTGCGAGAGTCTGGTCGAAGTCTTCGAGTTTGAACTCTTCCAGCGGTGCAACGGCCAGCACACCGGCGTTGTTGACCAGAATGTCCAGGCGACCAAAGGTTTCGACGGTGGTGTTCACGGCGTTGCGAATGGCCTCGGCATCAGCACTGTCAGCCTTGATAGCCAGGGCTTTGCCGCCGTTATCGGTGATGCTGTTTTGCAATGCTTCGGCTTTGGCCGTGGAGCTGACGTAAGTGAAGGCGACTGTCGCGCCTTCAGCGGCGAGGCGTTTGACGATGGCTGCGCCGATGCCGCGAGACCCGCCTTGAATCAACGCCACTTTGCCGCTGAGGTTCTGAGTAGTCATATCGATCTCCGAAGTCCCGAGGCGAGATTGTCTCGGTTGATGGAGCCTAGTATCGATTGCGGATTACAGGCTGTGTAGACGGTAATTGCGATAGTCTGTGTAAACCAAAAGTTTATAGTGGCGCTTATGGAAACCTTCAGCAGTATCGAATGCTTCGTGCGCAGTGCCGAGGTCGGCAGCTTCGCCGAAGCCGCGCGACGCCTGAGCCTGACCCCGGCGGCGGTGGGCAAGAGCGTCGCCAAGCTTGAGGCGCGGTTGGGTGTGCGGCTGTTTCAGCGCAGCACCCGCAGCCTGACATTGACCGAAGCCGGTCAGTTGTTTCTCGGCGAAGTCAGCGCCAGCCTGCACACGATCCAGAATGCCGTGGCCAATCTGGCCAGCGCCGAAGGGCGCCCGGCCGGCACGCTGAAAGTCAGCATGGGCACGGTGTTCGGGCGTCTGTACGTGGTGCCGTTGCTCGGGGAGTTTCTGCGGCGCTTCCCGGCGATCAATCCGGACTGGCATTTCGACAATCGTCAGGTCGACCTGATTGCCCAGGGTTTCGATGCGGCGATTGGTGGCGGATTCGAGCTGCCCCAAGGCGTGGTGGCGCGCAAGCTGACCCCGGCGCATCGGGTGTTGGTGGCGTCAGCCGACTATCTGGCGGAACGTGAGGCGATCATCGAGCCTGAAGATCTCAAGCTTCACGATGGCATCCTCATTCGGTCACCGCAGACCGGTCGCGTGCGTTCGTGGCAATTGACCAGTCGCACCCGGCAACACAGTCCGTTGACGCTCACCGCGCGGATGACTATGAGTGATTCGGAAGCCGCGTGTGCGACCGCGACTCAGGGCTTGGGTATCGCGCTGGTGAGCATGCCGTTCGCTTCGGGGTATCTGCAGGCGGGGACTTTGCAGCGGGTGTTGCCCGATTGGTACGTCGACGATGGCAACATTTCTATCTATTACGCTGAGCACAAACTGCTGCCGGGCAAGACCCGGGCGTTTGTGGATTTCATCATTGAGCAGTTTGCGGAGCAGGGGTTGGGGCAGCGGTTTAGTGCTATCTGAGTTTGGCTCGATACCGCAGTGCGGCCTTCGCGAGCAAGCCCGCTCCCACATTGGATCTGTGTCGTGCACAAATCAAATGTGGGAGCGGGCTTGCTCGCGAAGGGGTCGACCCGGTCTAAAGCTGCAAACTCAACGGCCAAACCGCCCCGGCCAGCCGATAATGTTTTTCGGCCGTGGCGTCGCATACGTCCGCACTTTGGACGTGGACAACCCCAACCGCACCAGCGACTCGGCAATCGTCACTGCCGCCGTCACGCCATCCACCACCGGCACGCCGGTGCGCCGACGAATCTGCTCGCCCAGCCCGGCCATCCCGCCGCAGCCCAGGCAAATCACCTCGGCCTTGTCCTCAAGCACCGCTAATTCCGCCTGGCGCACAATCGCCTCCAGCGCACGCTCGGGATCGGACTCCAGCTCCAGTACTGCCAAACCACTGGCCCGAACCGATGCGCAGCGGTCCCACAGCCCGGACAGCTTGAGGCGATCCTCGATCAGCGGCACGGTGCGGTCGAGGGTGGTGACCACCGAATAGGCATGGCCTAGAAACATCGCGGTGCTGGCGCCGGCATCGGTGATGTCCACCACCGGCACGTTGAGCAATTCCTGCAAACCCTCGCGACCGTGCTCGCCGTAACCGGCCTGGATCACCGCGTCGAAGGGGTGGTCGTAGGCCATCACCCGGTCCATGACGGCGATGGCGGCCAGGTAGCTTTCGAAATTGCCTTCGATGGAATCGGCACCGAAGTAAGGCGTCAGGCCGACGATTTCAGTGCCGGGCGCGGCGACAGTCTGCGCCTGGCGGGCGATGGCCTGGGTGATGGATTCGGTGGTGTTGACGTTGACCACGAGAATTCGCATGGGAAGTCCTTATAGCGGGTGGTTCTGCGGCCCGACGGTGCAGGGCCGCCGTGGGATTAATGGCAGACGTTATCGACCGCTATGGCTTCACCGCTGACGTCGGCGTAATGCGGCTGCCGCTTGGCGATGATCAGGTAGAGCATTCCGGCGATACCGGCGCCAATCAGCCAGGAGAACGGCGATACGCTGTGGAAACCCGGCACCAGCGCCAGGACGATGGCGATCAGCGCCGCAGGAATGAACGCCGCCACGGCGCGTAAGTTGACCCCGCGGCTGTAGTAATAAGCGCCGTTGGGATCTTCGCTGTACAACTGCGGCACGTTGACCTGAGCTTTTCGTACCAGCCAGTAATCGACCATGATCACTCCGTACAACGGGCCGAGCAGGGCGCCGAGGCCGGAGAGGAAATACACGATCACCAGCGGGCTGTTGTAGAGGTTCCACGGCAGGATCAGCACCGCGATGGTTGCGCTGATGAGCCCGGCGCGGCGGAACGTCAGGTATTTCGGCGCCAGGTTGCTGAGCACGAAGGCCGGGGCGACGAAGTTGGCCATGATGTTCACCGCCACGGTAACGATCATGAACGCCAGGCAGCCGAGTACCAGGAAGAAGGTGTTGGGGATCGAGGCGATGATTTCTGTCGGGCTTTCGATGATCCGGCCATTGATCTGAAATTGCGCGCCACACAGCAGGACGGTGATGCTCGCGAACACCAGAATATTCACCGGCAAGCCCCAGAAATTGCCGACCTTGATGGTCTTGCGGCACGGCGAAGAGCGGGCGAAGTCGCAGAAGTTGAGGATCAGCGTGCCGTAGATCGACAGCCACAACGCGCCGCCGGCAAAGATGTTGCGCCACATCTCGCCACCGGTCAGCGGTTCGCGGATCGACCAGGCGATGGTCGCGTCGGCCTGGAAGTACATCCACCCGGCGAGAGAGGCGACGGTCAGCAGAATCACCGGCCCGGCGAAGGCTTCGTAGCGCCGCACCATTTCCATGCCGTACGCCAGGATCGCCAATTGCACGAACCAGATCGCCACGAAACATACCCAGCCCAAGGTCGATAGGCCGAGGATCGAGTTGTGGTCGTACTCGGCGAAGCCGGGATGTACCGCTGTCAGCAACACGCGAAAGACCACTGACGCCAGGTACGTCTGAATCCCGAACCAGGCGATGGCGATAACCGCGCGGATCAACGCAGGAATCTGCGCCCCGTGAATGCCGAAACTGATCCGGCTGATGACCGGAAACGGCACGCCGGTCTTCTGGCCCATGTAACCGGAAAGGTTCATGAAGCAATACACCAGCGCCGCGCCGATCCCCAGGGACAGCAAAATCTGCCAGCCACCCAGACCCAACGCATACAGACCGATGGCGAAGGAGTAGTTGGCAATGTTGTGAACGTCATTGGTCCACAGGGCAAAGATGCTGTAACGGCCCCAGCGCCGGCCTTCGGCCTTGGTCGGCGCCAGGTCCTTGTTGTGCAGTCGGGGACTGAGCACCACGGGTGCTTGATACGTTTGATCGTGGGTGACGGAAGTGGGGTGGGAGGAGGGCAGATCCAGCGCGATGTTGTTATTGGAGAGACTAGTACGCATTCCGGCAGGCTCCTGAAGCTTGGCGTCGCGATGACTGTGCATGAGCGTGGGCTCGACAAATCTTCGTCGCGGGTAGTCAGCATCATTGGTTACGGGGCATCTGCAGCCTGTACGGGATAGGGCGCTTCAGGCTTGCGGATCTAAAGTGTGTGTATGTTTTGATTGTGATTGTATACAAAACATGTATGCACTTAAGCCAGATCTATGCCAGTTCCCGGTCTATGAATTTCACTGTTAATTTCGTTTCGTTATGCTTGTTCTGTAAGTTGCTGAAAAACAGGCACTATAAATTGACCGATTGAACAGGTATTTATTTTTAAGCGGGATTTTCAGGAAAGTCTGACTGAGGAAGTCAGGACACGAGGATGTAACTTTTGGGGGCGCAGAAACAAAAAGTGCACACATAAATGGCACCTATGGTGACATTCCTGTGTACACATTTCTCAGGCTGAAAACGAATCCCCTGTGTGAGCGGGCTTGCTCGCGAATGCGGTGGGTCAGTCAACGGTGATGTCGACTGACCCACCGCATTCGCGAGCAAGCCCGCTCCCACATTTGGATCTCTATGAGGCGGGGGTCAGGCCTTGGATTTGCTGATGATGTTGCCGGCATGCAGCCCGCATTCTTTCTGCGTCGCTTCTTCCCACCACCAGCGACCTTCACGCTCGTGCTGGTTCGGCAACACGGGGCGGGTGCACGGCTCGCAGCCAATGCTGATAAAGCCGCGCTCATGCAGGCTGTTATACGGCAGCTCAAGCATGCGGATGTAACCCCAGATCTCTTCGCTGGTCATTTGCGCCAACGGGTTGAATTTGTACAGGGTGCGCTCCGGCGTGGAGAACGCGGTGTCGATTTCCAGCACGGCCACGGCGCTGCGGGTGCCGGGGCTCTGGTCCCGACGCTGGCCGGTGGCCCAGGCGGTGACGCCCGAGAGCTTGCGGCGCAGCGGCTCGATCTTGCGGATGCCGCAGCATTCGCCATGGCCGTCCTTGTAGAAACTGAACAGGCCCTTTTCCTTCACGAACGGTTCAAGCTTGGTGTAGTCCGGCGACACCAGCTCGATGTCGATCTTGTAGTGCTCGCGCACCTGATCGATGAAGCGGTAGGTCTCGGGGTGCAAGCGGCCCGTGTCGAGGCTGAACACTTTGACGTTCTTGTTCAGCTTCCAGGCCATGTCCACCAGCACCACATCCTCGGCGCCGCTGAAAGATATCCACAGGTCATCGCCGAACTCGGCGAACGCGAGTTTCAGGATGTCCTGGGCGGATTTGTTGGCATAGGTCGTGGCGAGTTCCACGACGTCGAACGTTGGGCTCATCAGGGCGGCTTCCTACAGGTCGGTGGCGCTGGGCGCTCTATATGGCCCTGATGGTAACAAAAACCTGCGGCCACTGGCGCGCCCTCTGCGTTGCGCAGGCCGGCTCGAGTCGCTAGAGTTCGGCAATCTTTTTGTTCGCTCGACTCAATAATCAATACAAATGGGAGTGTCTTGTGGAAATTGCCTGTCTGGATCTTGAAGGTGTACTGGTCCCGGAAATCTGGATCGCCTTCGCCGAAAAAACCGGGATCGAATCCCTCCGGGCCACCACTCGGGACATCCCCGACTACGACGTTCTAATGAAGCAGCGCCTGCGGATTCTGGATGAGCACGGCCTGAAACTCACCGACATCCAGGAAGTGATCGCCACGCTCAAGCCGCTGGACGGTGCCATCGAGTTCGTCAACTGGCTGCGCGAGCGCTTTCAGGTGGTGATTCTGTCGGACACCTTCTACGAATTCTCCCAGCCGCTGATGCGTCAGCTGGGCTTCCCGACCTTGCTCTGCCATCGTTTGATTACCGACGATGCCGGTCGGGTGACGAGCTATCAGTTGCGTCAGAAAGATCCGAAGCGTCAGTCGGTGTTGGCCTTCAAGAGCCTTTACTACCGGGTGATTGCGGCGGGTGATTCCTACAACGACACCACGATGCTGGGCGAGGCTGATGCCGGGATTCTGTTCCATGCGCCGGACAACGTGATTCGCGAGTTCCCGCAGTTCCCGGCGGTGCATACGTTTGAGGATTTGAAGCAGGAATTCATCAAGGCCTCCAACCGCGCATTGAGTTTGTAGTCATTTTCGAGGACGCCTTCGCGGGCAAGCCTCGCTCCTACAGGTTTGTGTCGATCAAATGACCGACGAACGACACAAACCTGTAGGAGCGAGGCTTGCCCGCGAAGCTCTTAAAGGTTTTGCAGGGTATCGAGCAGCACTTTCACCTTGGTGATCGATTCCTGGTATTCGGCCTGCCACTCGGAGTCTGCGACGATTCCGCCGCCGCCCCAGCAACACACCTGCCCATCCTTGACCAGCAAGCTGCGAATGGCGATGGAGCTGTCCATTTCGCCGCGCACGTCCAGATATAGCAACGAACCGCAATACAACCCGCGTCGGGTCGGCTCCAGCTCATCAATGATCTGCATCGCGCGAATCTTCGGCGCCCCGGTGATCGAACCGCCCGGGAAACTGCCGGCGATCAAGTCCAGTGCGTCCCGCTCATCCGCCAATTCCCCGGTCACGCTGCTCACCAGGTGATGCACGTTCGGGTAGCTTTCCAGGCTGAACAATTCCGGCACTCGCACCGAGCCGATGCGGCAGGTGCGACCCAAATCGTTGCGCAGCAGGTCGACGATCATCAAGTTTTCCGCGCGGTCCTTGGGGCTGGCCAGCAACTCGGCGGCGTTCGCGGCATCTTCTGCCGGGGTCAGCCCACGAGGCCGGGTGCCTTTGATCGGGCGGGTTTCCACATGACGTTCGCTGACTTTGACGAAACGCTCCGGCGACAGGCTCAATACCGCGCCGCCGTCGGGCAGGCTCTGGAAACCGGAAAACGGTGTCGGGCACGCCGCCCGTAACGCGACATACGCGGCCCACGGATCGCCTTGGCACTGAGCGCGGAAACGCTGGGCGAAGTTGACCTGGTAACAGTCGCCAGCCTGGATGTAATTCTGAATGCGCTCCAGCGCCTGACGATACTGCTCAGCGCTCAAATCGGCGCTCATCGGGCCGTTCAGTTTGAAGGGCTCAATGGAGGCGGGTGCTGGATCACTGAACAGCACGATCAGGCGCTGACGCTCAGTCTCGGGCAGTGTTGGATGGAACACCAACTGACTGGTCATTAATTGGTGGTCGCTGATCAACGCCCAGTCGTACAGGCCGAAGCGTGCGTCGGGCAATTGCAGGTCGTCTTGCGCCTGGCTCGGCAGGTTTTCCAGATGCCGACCGAAGTCGTAACTCAGGTAACCGATCAGGCCGCCGGCAAACGGCAGTTCATCAGGAACGTTCGCTTCACCGAGTCGAGTCAAGTTGACACGAAGGCGTTGCAGGAAATCGTCACCGCTTTCCTCGGGCAACACGGCCAATTGCTCCAGCGGCCAGGCACTGAGCAAGTCGTAACGGCCGCGATCGGCGATCGGCCTGCCACTGTCGAGCAGCACGGCGCCAGGGGCATGACGAATCGCCGCGAAGTACTCGGCGGGGTTGGCGCGATAGGGCAGCGGGTGTACGGAACAGGTCAACATGGGCGGGGCAGGTCAGCCATCGTGGCGGGGCAGCGATTGTAGTCCTCTGCGGGAATTGCTCCTAGAGGGGATTGGCAGATTGGGGGCAGGGTTGAGTGCTGTGGTGACGGGTAGTCAGTCTTCGCGGGCAAGCCTCGCTCCTACAGGTTTTGTGTGGTTCATATATTGGGCGAACGACGCAAAACCTGTAGGAGCGAGGCTTGCCCGCGAAGGCAGCAACGCGGTCTCGGATCAACCCTCAACCGCCGGAATATGCCCAAACATTTCCTGAACAAACGCCACGCGCTCTTCAACCGTTTCTATCACTCCGCGCGCCTTCAATTCTTCCAGCCGCGCCTCGACCGCATGGGTGCGCAACGTCAGGCCGCAATCATTGGCAATCTGAATGTTCAACCCCGGCCGGGCATTGAGCTCAAGAATCAGCGGGCCTTTTTCCTGGTCCAGCACCATGTCGACACCGATGTAACCCAGCCCGCACAGCTCATAACAGCCGGCGGCGAGTTTCATGAAACCGTCCCAGTAGGGCAGTTGCACGCCGTCCACCGCGTTGGTGGTGTCCGGGTGCTTGGTGATGATGTTGTTCAGCCAGGTGCCGCGCAATGTCAGGCCTGTCGCGAGGTCGACACCGACGCCGATGGCGCCCTGATGCAGGTTGGCCTTGCCGCCGGACTGGCGGGTGGGCAGCCGCAGCATGGCCATCACCGGATAACCCAGCAGCACAATGATGCGAATATCCGGCACGCCTTCGTAGCTGATGCTCTTGAAGATTTGGTCCGGGGTTACGCGGTATTCGATCAGCGCGCGATCCCGGTGCCCGCCCAGCGAATAGAGGCCGGTGAGGATGCTCGAAATATGGTGCTCGATTTCCTCATGGCTGATGATCTTGCCGGACACCGTGCGATAGCGGCCCTCGAAACGGTCGGCCACCACAATGATGCCGTCGCCGCCCGCACCCTGGGCCGGCTTGATCACGAAATCGTTGCGCCCGCCGATGATCTCGTCGAGGTTGTCGATTTCCTTCTCGGTGGAGATCACGCCATACAGTTCCGGCACGTGAATGCCGGCGGCGATGGCGCGCTCCTTGGTGATGATCTTGTCATCGACAATCGGGTACAGGCTACGTTTGTTGTACTTGAGCACGTAGTCCGCGTTGCGCCGATTGATCCCCATGATGCCCCGGGCTTCCAGGGCCTTCCAGGTTTTCCAGAAACCGAACATCAGGCGTCAGCCTTCTTGAGGAAAGCCTTGAAGCGCACCAGTTCGGTCAGGCGGTAACCGCGATAGCGACCCATGGCCAGCATGAAACCCACCAGGATCAGCAGGATCGCGGGGAAGGTGAACACGAAGTAAACCAGCTCTGGCACGGTCATGATCAGGTGCGCCAGGGATGCTGCGAACAGCGTGCCGATCGCCACTTTCATGGCGTGGCCGGAGCCGCGTTCTTCCCAGGTGATCGACAGGCGTTCGATGGTCATGGTCAGAATCACCATCGGGAACAGCGCCACCGACAGCCCGCGTTCGAGGCCGAGTTTATGGCTGAGCAGGCTGATCGTCGCGATCAGCACCACCACGAAGGTCAGCACCACCGACAGCCTCGGCAGCATTTGCAGCTTCAAGTGCTCAAGGTAGGAGCGCAGCGACAGCCCCAGCGCCGTGATGATGGTAAACAGCACGATGCCGAAGCCGAGCTGGGTTTCGCGGAAGGCCAGGGCAATCAGCACCGGCGTAAAGGTGCCCAGGGTCTGGATACCGATCAGGTTGCGCAGGATCAGGATCACCAGCACGCCAATCGGGATCATCACCATGATCATGAACGTCTGCTGGGTTTGCAGCGGCAGGCCGTACAGCGAGTATTCGAGGAAGTTGGCGTCGGTGTTTTCGTCGGTCAGCTTGGCCAGGCGAATCGCGTTCATTTCGCTGTTGTTCATGCTGAACGTCACGGTGGCTTTCTTGCCGCCATCGACGGTGATCAGGTTTTCATCGCCGGTCCACCACAGCAGGCGGTCGGTCGGCAGGCCCTGTTCGCCGGTTTCCGGGTTGAAGTACAGCCAGTCGGTGCCGTTGAAGCTGCGCAGCCAGAGTTCCGGGACTTGCGGTTGGTCGGCCACCAGACGGATGGTGTGGACCTTTTCCACCGGCACGTGGGCAATCGACAGGACCAACTCGACGATCCTGGCTTTGTTGGCGGTGGCCGGATCGCCAGCCAGGAGCAGTTTCACGTTGTCGTCGTTGAGGTTGTTGACCCGCTTGATGGCTTCGCCGATGAAGGTTTCGACGTCGGCCGAGTGTTGGCGGATTGGCGCGAGCAGGGCTTCGGCGGCGATTTTTTCCGCGCCTTCGACGGCGATACTGTCGCGAAAGGTCGGGCCTTTGACCTTGAGCTTTTCACCGGAGTAGCGCTTGGTCAGTACCAGGCGGTAATACAGGGTCTGGTTGCCTTTGGCCCGACGTGCCGACCAGGTGACCTTGCGGTTGCCGTCGACACGGTTCACGGCCACGCCGTAGTTATTGGAGATGAAGCTCTCGTTGAGGCTGACGTAATCGCGGCTCAGCGGCGGCACGAACATCTGGATCTTGACCGGGTCTTTGGCACTGGCGACGAACTCGACCTTGGCGTCGATGTTCCACAAGTCGTCGGTGGCGTCTTCGGTCACGGGAATCCCGAGCACGAAGATCTGATAGGCCGTAACTGAAATGCCCAGCACCACCAGGATGGCGATCAGGAACTTCAGGTGGAGGGTAAGAGAGCGCATTGGAATTACTCTGCGGTATGTGCGTCGGTGGCGCAGGCGGGTTTGCCAGCAGCGTATTTAAGGCTGGGGTCGACCAGCGCATCGAAGCGTTTGAGCGCTTCGGAGCCGATCAGGAGCGGGTATTGGAAGGCGCTGCGGTCGGTCAAGTTCACTTCTATGCTGCGTAAAGCCGAACCCATGCAGATATCCAGCTCGATCACCGGACGGGCGGTGTACTTCTTGCCCTCGTCCGGGTCGTAGTCGCCGGCCCGGCGCTTGATCTTGCTGACGCGGGCCAGCGGGCGTTCGATCGGGTGCGAATGAGCGGCGTCGATCGCCAGATAAAAGCGCACCCAGGATTCGCCATTGCGTTTGAAGCGCTTGATGTCACGGGCGCTCAGGGACGCGGTTTTCGCCCCGGTGTCGAGTTTGGCGGCGACTTCCAGGTCGATGCCGTCCAGGGACGCGTACTCATTGAGGCCGTACACGGTCTTTCCCCCCGCCGCGGCAACACCGGGCAGGCACAGTAGGTAAAGGAAAGCGGGGAAGGGCTTGAGTCTCATAAATCCTGGTGCGCAGCGGTCCGTGTTTCGATTCAAGGCCCTGGCATCGCTGCGCAAGCTCCCTCGTATGCCTATCAGCTGTTTATGACAAGCAGTGCAGATGTCACAGACAAATGCGGGCGGCATTCTAGCACGGTGGGTGTATGGCGCCAGCGCTGGCAGGCGGCTATAAACAGATGTGCTGCTTCGTTATGGTGCGGCCGGTTATTAGACGATTGTCGACAATACCGATTTTCTCTTTGACTATTTGGCCTGTATTCGCTAGTTTTTGCGGCATCAGCTTTCAAGGTGTCGACAATATGCTGGATCAACTCGATCCCCCGGTCATTGCTCAAGACGATTCGGAAACGCTTTCCGAGAACGTCTTCCGACGCATTCAGGCGGCCATCGTCAAGGGCGAGATCGCCCCGGGCAGCAAGATCTCCGAGCCGGAACTGGCGCGTACCTATGGCATCAGCCGCGGGCCGCTGCGCGAGGCGATCCACCGCCTCGAAGGCCAGCGCCTGCTGGTGCGCGTACCGCACGTCGGGGCGCGGGTGGTGTCGCTCAATCATGCCGAACTGCTGGAACTCTACGAAATTCGCGAGTCCCTCGAAGGCATGGCCTGCCGCCTGGCAGCCGAACGCATGACCCTCGAAGAAATCGACGAACTGCGCCGGGTCCTCGAAACCCACGAGCGCGATGCGGCGTTTCAGGCCGGTGTCGGCTACTACCAGCAGGAAGGCGATTTCGACTTTCATTACCGAATCATCCAGGGCAGCGGCAACCGCACTTTGACGCAAATGCTCTGCGGCGAGCTGTATCAACTGGTGCGCATGTACCGCATCCAGTTTTCCACCACGCCCAATCGCCCGCGCCAGGCCTTTGCCGAGCACCACCGAATTCTCGACGCCATCGCCGACCGTGACGGTGAACTGGCCGAGTTGTTGATGCGCCGCCACATCGGCGCCTCCAAACGCAATATCGCCCGTCATTACCAGGACGGCGCTAACCCGACAGCCACTGAACGAGGTGAGTCATGAGTTTGAACAAGAGCACTCCAGGCCAGCGTTTCCGCGATGCGGTCGCCAGCGAACATCCGCTGCAAGTGGTCGGCGCGATCAACGCCAACCACGCGCTGCTGGCCAAGCGCGCCGGTTTCAAGGCTATTTACCTGTCGGGTGGCGGCGTGGCTGCCGGCTCCCTCGGCGTGCCGGACCTGGGCATCACCAGCCTGGACGACGTGCTAACCGACGTGCGCCGCATCACTGACGTCTGCGACCTGCCGCTGCTGGTGGACGTGGACACCGGTTTCGGTTCCTCGGCGTTCAACGTCGCGCGCACCGTCAAGGCGATGATCAAGTTCGGCGCCGCGGCGATCCACATCGAAGACCAGGTCGGCGCCAAGCGCTGCGGTCACCGCCCTAATAAAGAGATCGTGTCGCTGGGAGAAATGGTCGACCGGATCAAGGCCGCCGTGGATGCGCGCACCGATGACAGCTTCGTGATCATGGCCCGCACCGACGCCCTGGCGGTGGAAGGTCTGGAGTCCGCACTGGATCGCGCCGCGGCGTGCATCGAGGCCGGCGCCGACATGGTGTTCCCGGAAGCCATCACTGAACTTGAAATGTACAAGCTGTTCGCCAGTCGCGTGAAAGCGCCGATCCTGGCCAATATCACCGAGTTCGGCGCGACCCCGCTGTACACCACCGAGCAACTCGCCGCTGCCGACGTGTCGCTGGTGCTGTACCCGTTGTCGGCCTTCCGCGCGATGAACAAGGCTGCGGAAAACGTCTACACCGCCATCCGCCGCGACGGCACGCAGCAGAACGTGATCGACACCATGCAGACCCGCATGGAGCTTTACGATCGCATCGACTACCACACCTTCGAACAGAAGCTTGATGCGTTGTTTGCTGCCAAGAAGTAATGAACACCCGTGTGGGAGCGAGCCTGCTCGCGATGGACGTTAACGATAATGCGGTGTCCCTGATGCACCGAGGTGTAGCGTCCACCATCGCGAGCAGGCTCGCTCCCACAAGTTTCCCCTAAAAATTTCAAGAAAACTGGAGACAGCAATGGCCGAAGCAAAAGTACTCAGTGGCGCCGGGCTCCGTGGCCAGGTTGCCGGGCAAACCGCACTGTCCACCGTGGGCCAGTCGGGCGCCGGTCTGACCTATCGCGGTTACGACGTTCGCGAACTGGCGGCTGACGCACAATTCGAAGAAGTGGCTTACCTGCTGCTGTACGGCGAGCTGCCGACCAAAACGCAACTCGCTGCCTATGTGAGCAAGCTGAGCAAACTGCGTGACCTGCCGCAAGCGCTGAAAGAAGTGCTGGAACGCATTCCCGCCGACGCCCATCCGATGGACGTGATGCGCACCGGTTGCTCGTTCCTGGGCAACCTCGAACCGGAGAAGGACTTCTCCGAACAACACGACGTCACCGACCGTCTGTTGGCCGCGTTCCCGGCGATCATGTGCTACTGGTATCGCTTCAGCCACGACGGCAAGCGCATCAGCTGCGTGAGCGACGAACAATCGATCGGCGGCCACTTCCTGCACCTGCTGCATGACAAGAAGCCGAGCGAGTTGCACGTCAAGGTGATGAACGTTTCGCTGATCCTCTACGCGGAACACGAATTCAACGCATCGACCTTCACCGCGCGGGTGTGCGCATCGACCCTGTCGGACATGTTCTCTTGCATCACTGCTGCCATCGGCTCGCTGCGCGGTCCGCTGCACGGCGGCGCCAACGAAGCGGCGATGGAAATGATCGAACGCTTCAGCTCGCCGGAAGAGGCGATCAAAGGCACCCTCGGCATGCTCGAGCGCAAGGACAAGATCATGGGCTTCGGCCACGCGATCTATAAGGACAACGATCCGCGCAACGAGGTGATCAAGGGCTGGTCGAAAAAACTCGCTGACGAAGTGGGCGACACGGTGTTGTTCCCGGTGTCCGAGGCCATCGACAAGACCATGTGGGAACAGAAGAAGCTGTTCCCGAACGCCGACTTCTACCATGCGTCGACGTACCATTTCATGGGTATTCCGACCAAGTTGTTCACACCGATCTTCGTCTGCTCGCGCCTGACCGGCTGGGCTGCGCATGTGTTCGAACAACGTGCCAACAACCGCATCATCCGCCCAAGCGCCGAGTACGTCGGCGTCGAACAGCGCAAGTTCGTGCCAATCGAACAACGCTGACCGGTGGGTGGCCTGAGTATCGATAACTGAAGGAACCGAAACCAATGTGGGAGCGGGCTTGCTCGCGAAGACGGACTGACATTCAACATTGATGTCGACTGACATACCGCTTTCGCGAGCAAGCCCGCTCCCACATGTGATCCGGTTTCAATTCAAACCCGGTGCCAGGCCCCACCTTTTGAAACTACCGTGACCGAGTCCTGACGATGAACACTGAATTCCGCAAACCGCTGCCCGGCAGCCATCTGGATTACTTCGACGTCCGTGCGGCTGTCGAAGCCATCCAGCCCGGCGCCTACGACACTCTGCCGTACACCTCCCGCGTGCTGGCGGAAAACCTGGTGCGTCGCTGCGACCCGGCCACGCTGACCGAATCCCTCAAGCAATTCATCGAGCGCAAACGCGACCTCGACTTCCCGTGGTTCCCGGCGCGCGTGGTGTGCCACGACATCCTCGGCCAGACCGCATTGGTCGACCTCGCCGGCCTGCGTGACGCCATCGCCCTGCAAGGTGGCGACCCGGCGCAAGTCAACCCGGTGGTGCCGACGCAACTGATCGTCGACCACTCCCTGGCCGTCGAGCGCGGTGGTTTCGATCCGGAGGCGTTCGAGAAGAACCGCGCCATCGAAGACCGTCGCAACGAAGACCGTTTCCACTTCATCAACTGGACCAAGAAGGCGTTCAAGAACGTCGACGTGATCCCGCCGGGCAACGGGATCATGCACCAGATCAACCTGGAGAAAATGTCTCCGGTGATCCAGGTGCGTGACGGCGTTGCTTTCCCTGATACCTGCGTCGGCACCGACAGCCACACCCCGCACGTCGATGCCCTGGGCGTGATCGCCATCGGCGTCGGTGGCCTGGAAGCGGAAAGCGTGATGCTCGGCCGCGCGTCGTGGATGCGTCTGCCGGAAAGCGTCGGTGTTGAATTGACCGGCAAGCTGCAACCGGGCATCACCGCCACCGACATGGTGCTGGCGCTGACCGAGTTCCTGCGTCAGCAAAAAGTCGTCGGCGCGTGGCTGGAGTTCTTCGGCGAAGGCGCATCGAAGCTGACCCTCGGCGACCGTGCGACCATCTCCAACATGGCCCCGGAATACGGCGCCACGGCGGCGATGTTCTACATCGACCAGCAGACCATCGACTACCTCAAACTCACCGGCCGTGAAGACGAGCAAGTGCAGTTGGTCGAGACCTACGCCAAGCAGGTCGGCCTGTGGGCTGACAGCCTCAAAGGCGCGCAGTATGAGCGCGGCCTGACTTTCGATCTGTCCTCGGTCGTGCGCAACATGGCCGGCCCGAGCAACCCGCACGCCCGTGTGGCGGTTTCGGATCTGGCCGCCAAAGGCATCTCCGGCCAGTGGGACGATGTGCCAGGGCAAATGCCGGACGGCGCAGTGATCATCGCCGCCATCACCAGCTGCACCAACACCAGTAACCCGCGCAACGTCATCGCCGCCGGCCTGCTGGCGCGCAATGCCAACAAGCTCGGGTTGACCCGCAAGCCATGGGTCAAATCGTCCCTGGCGCCGGGTTCGAAAACCGTGGCGTTGTACCTCGATGAAGCGGGCCTGACCGATGAGCTGGAACAGCTCGGCTTCGGCGTCGTGGCCTTCGCTTGCACCACCTGCAACGGCATGTCCGGCGCACTGGACCCGGTGATCCAGCAAGAGATCATCGACCGCGACCTGTACGCCACTGCGGTACTGTCCGGCAACCGTAACTTCGACGGGCGGATTCACCCGTACGCGAAGAACGCGTTCCTCGCCTCGCCACCTTTGGTGGTGGCTTACGCCATCGCCGGGACCATCCGTTTCGACATCGAAAAAGACGTGCTGGGCCTCGACGCCGAGGGCAAGGAAATCCGCCTGAAAGACATCTGGCCGAGCGACGAAGAGATCGACGCGGTGGTAAAAGCCTCGGTCAAGCCGGAGCAGTTCCGCCAGGTCTACATTCCGATGTTCGCCATCCATGAAGACACCGGCCCGAAAGTCACGCCGTTGTATGACTGGCGCGAAATGAGCACCTACATCCGCCGTCCGCCGTACTGGGAAGGCGCATTGGCCGGTGCACGTCCGCTCAAGGGCATGCGTCCGTTGGCCGTGCTGCCGGACAACATCACCACCGATCACTTGTCGCCATCGAACGCGATCATGCTCGACAGCGCCGCCGGCGAATACCTGGCGAAAATGGGCTTGCCGGAAGAGGACTTCAACTCTTACGCCACGCACCGTGGCGACCACTTGACCGCGCAACGCGCGACCTTCGCCAACCCGAAACTGTTCAACGAAATGGTCCAGGAAAATGGCAAGGTCAAGCAGGGTTCGCTGGCGCGCGTCGAGCCGGAAGGCAAAGTGATGCGCATGTGGGAAGCCATCGAAACCTACATGGAACGCAAGCAGCCGCTGATCATCATTGCCGGCGCCGACTACGGTCAGGGCTCGTCCCGCGACTGGGCAGCGAAGGGCGTGCGTCTGGCCGGTGTCGAAGCGATTGCCGCCGAAGGCTTCGAGCGTATTCACCGCACCAACCTGGTGGGCATGGGCGTGTTGCCGCTGGAGTTCAAACCGGGCACTGATCGTCACACGCTGAACATCGACGGCAGCGAAACCTACGACGTGATCGGTGAGCGTACGCCGCGTGCCGAACTGACGCTGGTGATCAACCGCAAGAACGGCGAACGCGTCGACGTGCCGGTGACCTGCCGCCTCGACACCGCCGAAGAAGTGTCGATCTACGAGGCCGGTGGCGTGCTGCAACGCTTCGCCCAGGACTTCCTCGAAGAATCGGCGGTCGCCGTCTAACACACGCTACGCGACACGGGACGTTCGGTCCCGTGTCTGCTGATAGGGAACACTATGGCTCACGCACCTCAAATCAAGATCCCCGCCACCTACATGCGTGGCGGCACCAGTAAAGGCGTGTTCTTCAGCCTGCAAGACCTGCCCGAAGCGGCACAGATTCCTGGCCCGGCGCGCGATGCCTTGTTGCTGCGCGTTATCGGCAGCCCCGACCCGTACGACAAGCAAATCGACGGCATGGGCGGCGCGACGTCCAGCACCAGCAAAACCGTGATCCTGTCGAAAAGCATCAAGGCCGATCACGACGTCGATTACCTGTTCGGTCAGGTGTCCATCGACAAGCCTTTCGTCGACTGGAGCGGCAACTGCGGCAACCTGTCGGCCGCCGTCGGTTCGTTCGCCATCAGCAACGGCCTGGTGGACGCCAGCCGCATCCCGCAGAACGGCGTGGCCGTGGTGCGCGTGTGGCAGGCCAACATCGGCAAGACCATCATCGCCCACGTGCCAATCACCAACGGTGAAGTGCAGGAAACCGGCGATTTCGAACTCGACGGTGTGACCTTTCCGGCCGCCGAAGTGCAGGTCGAATTCATGGACCCGGCAGCGGAAGAAGAGGGCGGTGGCGGTTCGATGTTCCCCACCGGCAACCTGGTGGATGACCTGGAAGTGCCCGGCGTCGGCACCTTCAAGGCGACCATGATCAACGCTGGCATCCCGACCATCTTCGTCAACGCCGAAGACATCGGCTACACCGGCACCGAGCTGCAAGGCGCGATCAACGGTGACCCGAAAGCGCTGCTGATGTTCGAGACCATCCGCGCTTACGGTGCGTTGCGTATGGGCCTGATCAAGGACCTGGACGAAGCGGCCAAGCGTCAGCACACGCCCAAGGTGGCGTTCGTGGCCAAGCCAGCTGATTACGTCGCGTCCAGCGGCAAGGCCATCGCGGCCGGCGATGTCGATTTGCTGGTGCGTGCGTTGTCCATGGGCAAGTTGCACCATGCAATGATGGGCACGGCAGCCGTGGCGATTGGCACGGCCGCGGCAATCTCCGGCACGTTGGTCAACCTCGCGGCGGGCGGCATCGAACGCAACGCCGTGCGCTTCGGCCATCCGTCGGGCACCTTACGCGTAGGCGCCGAGGCCAGCCAGGTCAACGGTGAATGGACCGTGAACAAAGCCATCATGAGCCGCAGTGCACGGGTATTGATGGAAGGCTTCGTCCGCGTGCCGGGTGATTCCTTCTAATCAAACACAAACCTTGCCTCCAACTGATCCCCAACCCTGTAGGAGCTGTCGAGTGAAACGAGGCTGCGATCTTTTGATGTTGTTTTCAAAGAGCAAGATCTAAAGATCGCAGCCTCGTTTCACTCGACAGCTCCTACAGGGGGATTGCATTTTCAGAATAAGAAAGCAGACACCGAGATTTACCTGAACCGAGGTCCCATCAACGAACCACTGACCGAGTGAATCGAACATGAGCGCCAACGTCGACCTGAACAACCGCCCCGACTACGACACGGTCCTGCAGGACATCGCTGACTATGTCCTCACCTTCAACATCGAATCCCAAGAAGCGTTGGACACCGCCCGCAACTGCCTGATGGACACGCTAGGCTGCGGCCTGCTGGCCCTGCGCTTTCCCGAATGCACCAAACACCTGGGCCCTATCGTCGAGGGCACCGTCGTGCCTTTTGGCGCCCGGGTGCCGGGCACCCGTTTTCGTCTCGACCCGGTCAAGGCGGCCTGGGACATCGGCTGCATCGTGCGCTGGCTCGATTACAACGACACCTGGCTCGCGGCCGAGTGGGGCCATCCGTCCGATAACCTCGGGGGGATTCTCGCGGTGGCCGATCACCTGTCGCAAAAACGCCTGGCCAATGGCGAGGCGCCGCTGACCGTTCGCGCCGTGCTCGAAGCCATGGTCATGGCCCACGAGATTCAGGGCGTCATCGCCCTGGAAAACTCCTTCAACCGTGTAGGCCTCGATCACGTCATCCTGGTGAAAGTCGCCTCGACCGCCGTCACGGCCAAACTGATGGGCGCCAATCGTGAGCAATTGCTATCGGCGTTGTCCCACGCGTTTGCCGATGGCCAGGCGCTGCGCACCTACCGCCATGCGCCGAACGCCGGGTCGCGAAAGTCCTGGGCGGCCGGTGATGCGTCGAGTCGTGGCGTGCGCCTGGCAGACATCGCGATGCGCGGTGAAATGGGCATCCCCGGCGTGCTGACCGCCAAGCAATGGGGCTTCTACGACGTGTTGTTCAGCCACACCAACAATGATCTGGCGCTCAAGCCCGAAGACAAACGCACGTTCAGCTTCTCGCGCAAGTACGGCAGTTATGTGATGGAGAACGTACTGTTCAAGATCAGCTTCCCCGCCGAGTTCCACGCGCAAACCGCTTGCGAAGCTGCGGTCACCCTGCATCCGCAAGTCCGGAATCGCCTGCACGAAATCGACAGGATCGTCATCACCACCCATGAATCGGCGATCCGCATCATTTCCAAGGTCGGCCCGTTGGCCAACGCCGCGGATCGCGACCATTGCATCCAGTACATGACCGCCGTGCCGTTGGCGTTCGGCAATCTGGTGGCCGAGCAGTACGAAGACGAGTTCCATGCGGCGCACCCGATCATCGATGTGCTGCGCGAGAAAATGGTCATCGTCGAAGAGCCGCGCTACACCCGCGAATACCTGGAGGCCGACAAGCGTTCGATCGCCAATGCCATTCAGGTGTTCTTCAAGGACGGCTCCAGCACCGAGAACGTGGTGGTGGAGTACCCGATCGGCCACCGTCGTCGCCGTGTCGATGGCATCCCGCTGCTGGAGGACAAGTTCAAGGCCAATCTGGCGACGCGTTTTACAGCGCAACGCAGCGCCGAGATTTTTGCGTTGTGCACCGATCAGGCGAAGCTTGAAGCCACGCCGGTGAATCGGTTTGTCGATCTATTCGTGATCTGACACCCATCAATCCCTGTAGGAGCCAGGCTTGCCGGCGAAGGCGTTCTTGAGGGCGCCTTCGCCGGCAAGCCTGGCTCCTACAGGAATGTGTTCAACCGTTGAGCCATTTCTCGATGGGCAATTTGGTGATGGCAAACCCCGTCAGCAATACCGCCGAATAGATCACAAGTTCTCGAGAAATGACCTGCCCTTCGTACCACGCACCCATCACTACCGCGAACACCGGAAAAATAATGAACACAAACGACAAAATGATCGGGCTCAGTCGTTTGAGCAGCAAAAAGTAAACGATAAATCCACCCACCGACGCCACCAGCCCGAGATAGAGCAGGGCGCTCCACGAGCGCAAGCTGATGGCCGCAAACACCGGCGCCTCAACACTTAATCCCGCGACAAACAGCATCAGCCCGGCGATGCCGATCGGCAGGGTGTTGTAGGTGATCACGCTGATCGCCGTGCCGTGTTTCTTGGTCACCACGTAACACAGCGCATGCATCACCGCCGCGCAAAGAATCGCCAGCACCCCGAACAATTCGGCATGGTCCAGATGCAGCCCTTGGCTGCGGATAATCATGAACAGGCTGCCGAAGCCGATGGCGATGCCCAGCACCTGTGAAGGGTAGATTTTCTCCCGCAGAAACAGCGCGGAAAACAGCAGGATAAACACCGGCATGCAGCTGAACAGCAGCGCCGACAGACCGGACGAAACGTGCATTTCGCCGTAGTTGAGCAAGTAGTACGGCAGGCTGAAATACGACAGCGTGACGAACACAAAGAACCAGCGGCTTTCCCTGGGAAACAGCAGCGGCTCACGACGCAGCCGGGCGAAGCAGAGAAACAGCGGGAAGGCGATCAGGAACCGCAGGCCGGCAGCCGTCAGCGGCGGCACGCTTTCCACGGCGATTTTTATCCCCAGCCACGTCGTCCCCCAACTCAGGCACACGATGAGAAACAACGTGCTGGTGACCAACGCGGTCAACCAGGGTTTACGAATGCTTGCAGGCGCGCCGATAGCGATGGACATGCTCGATTCCTGTTGTTGTCGGAATTGACCTTTAAAGGCAAAAGGTCTATCCCTGATTGAACCTGTTTCAAGCACGCTATTCGGGGCTGTAATGACTGTCAAAGTAAGTATTGCCATGGTGTCAATCCTGCGCGACGGCCTCGCCAACGGTCTGGGCGTGAAGTACAAACGCCTCGCCGACGCGGTTGAAAAAGGCATTGCTGAAGGGCTGATCGAACCCGGCTGCAAATTGCCGCCGCATCGACTGTTGGCGGATAGCCTGGGCGTCACCATTGGCACCATCAGTCGCGCGTATGGCGAACTGGAACGTGTGGGGTTGGTGGTCGCCCGTGTAGGAGACGGCACTTATGTGCGTCAGCGGGGGATGGAGCGTCCGCGAGACGTCGGCTTTCGCAATGTCAGCGATGAACCCCGGCCGTTTTTCGACATGAGCCGCAATCAGCCGATTCCGGGACAGGAAGCGCATTTCCTGAGTCAGACTCTACGAGCCTTGGCCCTCGATCCCCACGCGATGCAACACCTCGGTGTCTACACCGCCGAGGCCGGACTGCCCCGCTACCGAGCGGCGGGCGCGCATTGGCTCCGGCACGGGGCGTTTGTTCCGAGCGCCGAGCAGATCGTCTGCGTGAACGGCGGTCAGCACGGTTTGTTGTGTGCATTGATGGGGTTGCTCAAGGCTGGCGACACCGTGGTGACCGAACACCTGACCTACCCAGGATTGATCAGCGCCGCACGCCTGCTGGGGATAAAACTCATCGGCGTAGCGATGGATGATGAAGGACTGGATCCCGCTGCCCTCGAGGAGGTTTGCCGTCACCATCGCGTCTCAGCGCTGTATTGCACGCCGACAATCCAGAATCCTACGGCGGCAGTGATGTCGGTCGCACGGCGCGAGGCGATTGCAGAGGTCTGCCGGCAGAATAATCTGTTGATCTTCGAGGACGAGGCCCACGCGGTATTGGCTCAACAGCGTCCGTTACCGTTGAGCCATTTCGCCCCGGAGCGCTCGGTGCTGATTGGCAGCCTGAGCAAGGCGGTTTCGGCGGGGTTGCGGGTCGGTTACCTGCATGCGCCACAACCGTTGATCGGACGCTTGAGTGCGGCAGTGCGCGGGACGTGCTGGATGGCCAGCCCGTTGACGCTGGAAGTGGCGAGCCAGTGGATAGAAAACGGCGTTGCACAGCAGTTGCTGGGCCAGCAGATTGTCGAGATTGGCCGGCGCAAGGCGTTGGTCAGCGGGCAGTTGGACGGTCTGGTGTTCAAAACCCATCCTCACAGTCCGCATTTCTGGATCGAAGTGCCTGAGCCGTGGCGGGCCTCGCAGATTGCTGCGGAGTTGAAGGAAAACAACTATCTGGTGGCTACGGCCGAGATGTTTGCGGTTGGGCATGGCGCGGTGCCGCAGTTCATCAGGGCGAGTGTGTGTCATTCAACGGGGGATGATCGGTTGTTGCTTCGAGGGTTTGAGGCGTTGGCGGGGGCATTGGGAGAGACCGTGTAATCGTTCTTCGCGAGCAAGCCCGCTCCCACATTTGACCGCGTACCTTTGCCGAGACTCGGTCAAATGTGGAAGCGGGCTTGCTCGCGAAGGCGGTGCAACAGACGCTAAAGAACTACTTGAACCGCCGCTCAACACCTTTCTCCACCAGAATCTTCGCCGAAATCTCTTCCACCGAAAAATGCGTGGAATTGATGTTCGGGATGTTCTCGCGGCGGAACAGGTTCTCCACCTCGCGCACTTCGAATTCGCACTGTGCATAACTCGAATAGCGGCTGTTGGGCTTGCGTTCGTTGCGGATCGCGGTGAGGCGGTCCGGGTCGATGGTCAGGCCGAACAGCTTGTGCTGGTGGGCGCGCAGCGCGTTGGGCAGTTGCAGGCGCTCCATGTCGTCTTCGGTCAACGGGTAGTTGGCCGCGCGGATGCCGAATTGCATGGCCATGTACAGGCAGGTCGGGGTTTTGCCGCAGCGCGACACGCCCACCAGGATCAGGTCGGCCTTGTCGTAATAGTGCGTACGGGCGCCGTCGTCGTTGTCGAGGGCGAAGTTCACCGCCTCGATGCGCTCCATGTAATTGGTGCTGCTGCCAATCGAGTGCGATTTGCCAACGGTGTAGGAAGAATGCTCGGTCAGTTCCTGTTCAAGCGGCGCCAGGAAGGTCGAGAAAATGTCGATCATGAAACCATTGGACGTTGCGAGGATCTCACGAATGTCCTGGTTGACGATGGTGTCGAAGATGATCGGCCGAAAGCCGTCGTTTTCGGCGGCTTTGTTGATTTGTTGTACCATGGCCCGCGCTTTATCCACGTTGTCGATATACGGACGCGTGAATTTGCTGAAGGTAATGTTCTCGAACTGCGCCAAGAGGCTTTGGCCAAGGGTCTCGGCAGTGATGCCGGTGCCGTCGGAAATAAAGAAAGCAGATCGTTTCATTTGCACCTTGGGCCTTAAGCTAATGATCATTCTTGGATATGATAGGCGCGATTTGCTGGCCGCCAGTGGCCCGCATTCTCACTTATTTTCCAGGTCCAGGCCATACAGCTGGCAAACGCTCCCCCGAGCAGCCGGCTTCTGAGCTTTTCCAACACAGTTAGTGGAGAGATCACCTTGGTAGAGTACGTAGTTTCCCTCGATAAGCTCGGCGTCCATGATGTAGAGCACGTAGGGGGCAAGAACGCATCCCTTGGCGAGATGATCAGTAACCTTGCAGGTGCCGGTGTATCGGTGCCCGGTGGCTTCGCCACGACAGCTCAGGCTTATCGTGATTTTCTCGAACTGAGCGGCCTGAACGATCAGATCCACGCCGCCCTCGACGCCCTGGACGTCGACGATGTCAATGCCCTTGCCAAGACCGGCGCCCAGATCCGTCAGTGGATCATGGAAGCCGAGTTCCCCGAGAAGCTCAACGCCGAGATCCGCACTGCGTTCGCCACACTGTCGGCCGGCAACCCTGACATGGCCGTGGCGGTGCGCTCTTCCGCTACCGCCGAAGACCTGCCGGACGCTTCCTTCGCCGGTCAGCAGGAAACCTTCCTGAACATCCGTGGTGTCGAAAACGTCATTCGCGCCGCCAAAGAGGTGTTCGCTTCACTGTTTAACGACCGCGCCATTTCCTACCGCGTCCACCAGGGCTTCGACCACAAGCTGGTAGCCCTGTCGGCCGGTGTGCAGCGCATGGTCCGCTCCGAAACCGGCACCGCCGGCGTGATGTTCACCCTCGATACCGAATCGGGCTTCCGTGACGTGGTGTTCATCACCGGCGCCTACGGCCTGGGTGAAACCGTCGTACAAGGCGCGGTGAACCCGGATGAGTTCTACGTCCACAAGGGCACGCTGGCCGCCGGTCGTCCGGCCATCCTGCGTCGCAACCTGGGCAGCAAAGCCATCAAGATGATCTACGGCGAAGTGGCCACGGCCGGTAAGTCGGTCAAGACCATCGACGTCGACAAAGCTGATCGTGCACGTTTCTGCCTGACCGACGCCGAAGTCAGCGAACTGGCCAAGCAAGCGATGATCATCGAGAAGCACTACAAGTGCCCGATGGACATCGAGTGGGCCAAAGACGGCGACGACGGCAAGCTCTACATCGTTCAGGCCCGTCCTGAAACCGTGAAGAGTCGCACCCAGGCCAACGTCATGGAGCGTTACCTGTTGAAAGAAACCGGCACCGTGCTGGTTGAAGGTCGCGCCATCGGCCAGCGCATTGGCGCCGGCAAGGTCCGCATCATCAAGGACGTGTCCGAGATGGACAAAGTCCAGCCAGGCGACGTGCTGGTTTCCGACATGACCGACCCGGACTGGGAACCGGTCATGAAGCGCGCCAGCGCCATCGTCACCAACCGTGGCGGTCGTACCTGCCACGCGGCGATCATCGCTCGCGAGCTGGGCATCCCGGCCGTGGTCGGTTGCGGCAACGCCACCCAGCTGTTGCAAGACGGCCAGGGCGTGACCGTTTCCTGCGCTGAAGGCGACACCGGCTACATCTTCGAAGGCGAACTGGGCTTCGACATCAAGAAAAACTCCGTCGACGCCATGCCTGATCTGCCGTTCAAGATCATGATGAACGTCGGTAACCCGGACCGCGCCTTCGACTTCGCGCAGCTGCCGAACGCCGGTGTGGGCCTGGCCCGTCTGGAATTCATCATCAACCGCATGATCGGCGTGCACCCCAAGGCGCTGCTGAACTACGCCGGGCTGCCGCAGGACATCAAGGACAGCGTCGACAAGCGGATTGCCGGCTACGACGATCCGGTCGGCTTCTACGTCGAGAAGCTGGTTGAGGGCATCAGCACCCTGGCCGCTGCGTTCACCCCGAAAAAGGTCATCGTGCGTCTGTCGGACTTCAAGTCCAACGAATACGCGAACCTGATCGGCGGCAAACTGTACGAGCCGGAAGAAGAAAACCCGATGCTGGGCTTCCGTGGCGCTTCGCGTTACATCAGCGAATCGTTCCGCGACTGCTTCGAACTCGAATGCCGTGCCCTCAAGCGCGTGCGCAACGAGATGGGCCTGACCAACGTCGAAATCATGGTGCCATTCGTCCGTACCCTGGGCGAAGCGAGCCAGGTCATCGACCTGCTGGCGGAAAACGGCTTGAAGCGTGGCGAAAACGGCCTGCGCATCATCATGATGTGCGAACTGCCGTCCAACGCAATTTTGGCTGAAGAATTCCTCGAGTTCTTCGATGGCTTCTCCATCGGCTCCAACGACCTGACCCAGTTGACCCTGGGCCTGGACCGTGACTCCGGGATCATCGCTCACCTGTTCGACGAGCGTAACCCTGCGGTCAAGAAGCTGCTGGCGAACGCCATTGCCGCGTGCAACAAGGCGGGCAAGTACATCGGCATTTGCGGTCAGGGCCCTTCGGACCACCCTGATCTGGCCAAGTGGCTGATGGAGCAGGGCATTGAAAGCGTTTCGCTGAACCCCGATTCCGTACTGGAAACCTGGTTCTTCCTGGCTGAAGGTCAAGCCTCGGCTTGATGATGTTGCTGTAGGAGCGAGCTCGCTCGCGATGGTCGCTAACGAAAACGCGTGCTTGCTGGATAAACGCGCTGTTTTGAAGTCCATCGCGAGCAAGCTCGCTCCTACAATGATTGGCGGCGCGGTCGATGACCGGTTCCATTAAGATTCAAGCAGGGCGGGCTCCTCTGGAAGCCGCCCTTTTTTGTGCAAGAGCATTATGCAAAGCAGCAGCAACCTATTTCCTGTCGCCCTGATCAGCGCCGAGCGGCGCGGCGATCTGAGCGAAGACGTCTATCGTTTGAAACCTGGCAACAGCCCCGACGGCACCGTCGAACTGGCTGTAACCCGCCTCGGCCTGGCCGATGAATCGTCCGTGCGTGGCGTGCCGGTGATCCTGTTGCACGGCAGTTTTTCCAATCGACGCTTCTGGTTTTCCCCGAAAGGCCTGGGGTTGGGCGCTTACCTGACTCGCCTGGGGTTCGACGTGTGGATTCCGGAAATGCGCGGTCATGGCCTGTCCCAGCGCAACCACGACTACCGCAAGAACCGCGTATCCGACTATGCGCGCTACGATCTGCCGGCCATTGGCGCGTTCGTACGTGAGCAAAGTGGCCAGGTCCCGCACTGGATTGGTCACTCGCTGGGCGGGATTACCCTGGCGGCGGCATTGGGCGGTGAGTACATCGGCGAACCGGTCGTGGCCTCTGCGGCGTTTTTCGGTACGCAGGTCAGCCGCACCTACTGGCCGTTGAAGATCCCGCCGGTGGAGTGGAGCGGACGCTTCATTCTCAAGCGTTTTGCCCAACTGTCCGGTTCCCGGCTCAAGCGTGGCCCGGAGGACGAGCCGATTGGCCTGGCCCTGGAAAGCATGCGCTGGTACGGCCTGTTCGGGCGCTTCGGTGATGCCGACAAGGATTGGTGGGCTGGGTTGGCGGAGGTTCAGTTACCCGTACTGGCCGTGAGCGCAGCGGGCGATCATCAGGACCCGGCCTGGGCCTGTCGCAAGTTGTTCGATCAGGTGGGCTCCGAGCACAAGCAATTTATCAACCTGGGACGCGAGCAGGGCTTTGGCGATAATTTCGGTCACGTGGAAATGCTCGTCAGCAAAGCCGCCCAGACTGAAGTCTGGCCGTTGGTGGCCCGCTGGCTGGCGGATCAGCAAACGCCGTTACTGGGTGGGAAGCCGGATTTGGCCGCGGCAGTTTGAGCCTGATGCTCTAACAAGGGCATTTCGCTCTGATCGGCTTGCGGCTAAGATATGACGCATTGAGCTTTTCTGGTCACTTTGCGACATCCTCGATGTGCCTTCCTCTTTACAGGAGTTTCTCGATGAACCATTACCTCACGCCTGACCTGTGCGACGCCTATCCAGAGCTGGTGCAGGTGCTGGAACCGATGTTCAGCAATTTCGGCGGCCGTGATTCCTTCGGCGGTGAAATCGTCACCATCAAGTGCTTCGAAGACAACTCGCTGGTCAAGGAGCAAGCCGAACTCAAGGGGCATGGCAAGGTGCTGGTGGTCGATGGTGGCGGTTCCCTGCGCCGAGCGCTGCTGGGCGACATGATCGCCGAGAAAGCCGCCAGTAACGGCTGGGAAGGGCTGGTGATCTACGGTTGCATCCGCGACGTCGACGTCATTGCCCAAACCGACCTGGGGGTTCAGGCCCTGGCCAGCCACCCGATGAAAACCGACAAGCGCGGTCTCGGCGATCTCAACGTGGCGGTGACCTTTGCGGGCGTGACGTTCCATCCGGGCCATTTCATTTACGCGGACAACAACGGCGTGATCATCTCGCCAAGCCCGCTGAAAATGCCTGAATAAAGCGCTGGACCAACAAAGGGGTGAGGATGTTCGAGGAAGAAAACGCGCAGTGGGGGCTGGTGCATGCCCTGGTGCTGGACGGAAAAGGCGGTGCGCGTTCGATAGCCCGGACTGAACTCGATGACTTGCAGCTGCAGGCCCATGAAAGCCTGTGGCTGCACTGGGATCGCAGTCACCCGCAAACCCAGACCTGGCTGCGCAAATCCAGCGGTCTGAGCGAATTCAGCTGTGACCTGCTGCTCGAAGAGAACACCCGACCGCGTCTTCTACAGCTTTCCGACAGCGAACTGCTGTTATTTTTGCGTGGGGTCAACCTGAACCCCGGCGCCGAGCCGGAAGACATGGTCTCGGTGCGGATCTTCGCTTCGGCCCAACGGGTGATTTCCCTGCGTTTGCGTCCCTTGCGCGCCACTGATGAGTTGTTGGTACAGCTCGCGGAAGGCAAAGGCCCCAAAACCGCCTCCGAACTCGTCCTTTATATGGCGCAATTCCTCACCAACAAAGTGCAGGATCTGGTCAGTTGCCTCTCGGAAGTGGTCGATGAGGAAGAAGAAAAGCTGGATGCCGACGAACGGTATACACCCGAGCATGGCGCCATTTTGCAGATCCGTCGGCGGGCTGCTGCGTTGAAGCGCTTTCTCGCTCCGCAGCGGGATATTTTCGCTCAGCTGACGCGGATAAAACTGCCGTGGTTTGTCGAGGATGACGGCGATTACTGGAACGAATTGAACAACAGCCTGACCCGCTATCTCGAAGAGCTGGAATTGACCCGGGAGCGGGTGGGGCTGGTCCTTGAGGCCGAAGATAGACGTTTGAGCGTGCGCATGAATCGCACGATGTACCGTTTCGGGATCATCACCGGGATCTTTTTGCCGATGAGTTTTCTGACCGGTCTTCTGGGCATCAACGTCGGTGGAATTCCGTTCTCGGCAAGCCCTTATGGCTTCCTGATTGCCTGCCTGATGATGGTCTCGGTGGCGCTCGGGCAGTGGTGGTTATTCCGACGTTTGCGCTGGGTCTGAAGGTGAGCCATGTGACCCGGGCAAATTTGGTCGCGTCTTTCACAGACATCACGAGAGGTGCGTATGCACGATCCGTTTGAACAGTCTTTGCGTGACATGCTCAAGGCATCACCGTCCACTCGGGACGACGATGCGTGCCTTGGCCGTGTACTGAAAACCGCCAACCGCCAGGTCGGCGCCGGTGATCTGTTCAGCCTGCTGGGCCGCTGGCTGCCCGCGCTGATGATCGCCCTGAATAACGGATCGGCCCATGTCTCGCCGGTTTCCCGTCACCGTAAACCTACCGTTCGCACTGCTGATAAGGCTGATTGAATATGGAACTTGATCTCTGGACACAGAGCCTCGTCACTGCAATGACTGCGTTATGGACCAAGGTTGCAAATTTCATCCCGAACCTGTTTGGCGCGTTGGTTGTATTGCTGCTAGGTTTTGTCGTGGCGAAACTTTTAGACACTTTGCTGTCTAAGTTGCTCGCCAAGCTGGGACTCGATCGCCTGATGGGCGGCACCGGTCTGACAAAATTGCTGTCCCGGGCCGGTCTCCAGGTGCCGATCTCGACGTTGATCGGCAAGATTGTCTACTGGTTCGTTCTGCTGATTTTTCTGGTTTCTGCGGCAGAATCCCTTGGACTTGAGCGAGTTTCAGCTACGCTTGATATGCTTGCGCTGTATCTGCCGAAGGTATTCGGTGCTGCGCTGGTGCTGTTGGTGGGTGTATTGCTGGCGCAACTGGCCAATGGGCTGGTGCGTGGTGCGGCAGAGGGTGTAGGGCTGGATTACGCCGCCGGTCTGGGGCGAATTGCCCAGGGCCTGGTGATTATCATCAGTATTTCGGTGGCAATCAGCCAGTTGGAGGTCAAGACTGACCTTCTGAACCATGTGATTGTGATTGTTTTGATTACCGTTGGTCTGGCGGTTGCGCTGGCCATGGGGTTGGGAAGCCGGGAAATTGCCGGCCAGATTCTTGCGGGAATCTACGTGCGTGAGTTGTATCAGGTTGGGCAACAAGTGCGTGTTGGCGAGGTCGAAGGTCAGATCGAGGAGATCGGCACGGTTAAAACCACATTGCTGACCGATGAGGGTGAGCTAGTCTCTCTCTCCAATCGGATCCTCCTGGAGCAGCATGTGAGTAGCCGCTAACCCGGCAAACCCTGCTAATGTATGCCGCCGCTAAATGCCCTGAAGGGCTGCGGCGGACATTGACCTGACTGTCGGCCCGACTTGTTTTGAATAAAGCTCAATCGCTCTCCACGCGCTACGACCCCCGCGAGCTCTCTGATGAGGAGTTGGTCGCGCGCTCGCACACCGAGCTGTTTCACGTAACGCGCGCCTATGAAGAACTGATGCGGCGTTACCAACGAACATTATTTAACGTCTGTGCACGATATCTTGGGAACGATCGAGATGCAGACGATGTCTGTCAGGAAGTGATGTTGAAGGTGCTTTACGGCTTGAAGAACTTCGAGGGCAAATCGAAGTTCAAGACATGGCTCTATAGCATCACGTACAACGAGTGCATCACGCAGTATCGGAAAGAACGGCGAAAGCGTCGCTTGATGGATGCTTTGAGTCTGGACCCCCTTGAGGAAGCGTCTGAAGAGAAGGCGCCGAAACCCGAGGAAAAGGGCGGACTCGATCGCTGGCTGGTGTATGTGAACCCGATTGACCGTGAAATTCTGGTGCTACGATTTGTCGCAGAGCTGGAGTTTCAGGAGATCGCAGACATCATGCACATGGGTTTGAGTGCAACAAAAATGCGGTACAAACGCGCTCTAGACAAATTGCGTGAGAAATTTGCAGGCATTGCTGAAACTTAGTTCGGCGCAAATATCTCTTACGTGTAGGCAAGTTCTGTTAGACTTGCCGCCGAGTTGTCCCCCGGTTTGCGGGACTGCTTCACAATCTCGAGGTGGGGATTGTTCGGTGGA